>NZ_JAWOTD010000018.1:0-88085 GCF_033338715.1 Vibrio sp. Vb1337
AAGCCCAACTTAATTCTGATGTCTCTTTAATCAACCAGCTCGGTTTTTATATCGTGAGTGGTGGAGGCAAACGTCTAAGACCGCTTTTAGCGATACTGTCAGCCCGTGCACTTGGTTACCAAGGCAATGGTCATACAATGGCAGCTGCGTTTATTGAGTTCATCCATACAGCGACTTTGCTGCATGATGACGTGGTAGATGAATCAGACATGCGCCGTGGTAAAGCCACTGCGAATGCAGCATTTGGCAATGCGGCTAGCGTATTAGTTGGGGACTTTATCTATACACGCTCATTTCAGATGATGACGGAACTAGGATCCATGAAGATCCTTAAACTAATGAGCAATGCCGTAAACGTGATCGCCGAAGGTGAAGTACAGCAGTTGATGAACTGTAACGACCCTGACACGACAGAAGAAAGCTACATGCAAGTCATCTACTCTAAGACTGCGCGCTTATTTGAATCCGCAACTCAAATCGGTGCAATCTTAAATGATGCTCCTGAGCATGTGGAAATCGCAATGCAAAATTACGGTAAGTATCTAGGCACTGCGTTTCAGCTCATTGATGACGTCATGGATTACACTTCTGATGGCGAAGACATGGGTAAAAATGTGGGTGATGACTTGGCCGAAGGCAAGCCAACTTTACCTCTACTCCATGCTATGCGTAATACCACACCAGAAAACGCCATCATGATTCGTGAAGCGATTGAGAAAGCGAATGGCATGGATCGCTTAGAAGAAATTCTTGCGGTCATGAAAGAAGCAGGCTCTCTGGAATACACAACGCAAAAAGCTCTAGAAGAAGCAGACAAAGCAATCGCAGAACTATCAGTGTTGCCAGAGTCTGAATACAAACAAGCGCTTGTTACTCTGGCTCATGTCGCTGTACAACGCACGAAGTAATCAATAGCTACCCATAACGCAAGGCTTATAGCTAAAAGGAAGAGCATGCTCTTCCTTTTTTACGTTTGATACCTAATGACGACGCCCGAGGCGCTAGTAATATCTGTCACTACCGCCATGCAGTTGTGGATCATCTTCTATTTCATCAAAGCTAACGGCGAGCTGCTGTTCAGTCCCTTGTTTGGACAACAATACCGTCTCTGCTTCATGGTCGACCACTAATATCGTACCGACGCCTTGTTGGCACTCAACAACCATGCCTTTACGGATTCGCCTCGCTTCCATCATCTTCTCCTTCACTACGTGGTTTTATTCGACCATTTTTACGAAGTTGAGAAATCAAGGATCAAAAAAGCCGATCAAAATGATCGGCTTTCTTCTTATATAGGCTTTCTAGATTACTTTGCGAATTCAACACCAATGTTGATGTCGCCATTTAGTGTTTCTAGCATACCGTCTAATGCAGACTTTTCGTAATCGCTGAGTTTGCCGTAGCTTAGTACTTCTTCAACGCCTTCTTTACCCAGTTTCACAGGTTGCGCGAAGTACGTCGCGTGTTCGCCGTCGCCTTCAACGTAAGCGCACTCAACTACGCCTTCTTCACCTTGAAGAGCACGAACCAGAGACAGACCAAAGCGACATGCAGCTTGGCCCATTGATAGTGTTGCACTACCACCACCCGCTTTCGCTTCTACAACTTCAGTACCTGCATTTTGAATACGTTTCGTTAATGCTTCTACTTCTTCAGCTGTAAACTCAACACCTTCTACTTGAGACAGTAGAGGTAAGATCGTTACGCCAGAGTGACCACCAATTACTGGCACGCGAACGTCACCTGGATCTTTGTCTTTTAGCTCAGCAACAAACGTTTCTGAACGGATAACATCCAACGTTGTTACACCAAATAGACGACGCTTATCATAAACACCCGCTTTTTTAAGAACTTCAGCAGCAATTGGCACTGTTGTATTTACAGGGTTTGTGATGATACCAACACAAGCTTTCGGACAAACAACCGCAATCTTCTCCGCTAGCGATTTAACGATACCAGCGTTTACATTAAATAGATCCGCACGATCCATACCTGGCTTACGCGCAACACCAGCAGAAATTAGCACAACATCCGCGCCTTCTAGTGCTGGAGTAGGATCTTCACCAGCGTAACCTTTGATAGAAACTGGCGTAGGGATGTGGCTAAGATCAGCGGCCACACCAGGAGTTACTGGAGCAATATCATATAGGGCTAGATCAGAACCAGCAGGAAGACGGTTCTTAAGTAGAAGGGCCAGGGCTTGACCGATGCCACCAGCGGCACCAATAACGGCTACTTTCATGTAGTTCTCCTTGAGAGTATTTCTCTTATAAACGTATTCGTAGGGTAGTTTGTAACCAACTTAAATAAAGCTATCGGAATCACAACTTGATTACAATCAATTAACGCTAGCTTTGCGACCTCGCGCAACTCGCTGTTACCGTGCTACAAATGGGGCTTGGATTATTCTTTTATTCTGTTGAAATGACAAGGAATTCAAGAAAACAGATACAGCCCTACTTCAGCGCGCTAAAGAATTCTATGTGGTATATAGTTTACAGTGACGCATCTAACATAATCCTGGGACTCTTTGGCACCGCCTGAATATATATGCGAGAATATGCAAAATTGCTGACCCGTAATAAGAGATTTGTAATGACTATGCGCAATTCAGAAAAACAAGACAACTTAGTTCGCGCCTTTAAAGCCCTGTTAAAAGAAGAAAGCTTTGGCTCACAGGGCGAGATTGTTGACGCACTCAAACAGCAAGGGTTTGAGAGTATCAACCAATCTAAAGTCTCACGTATGCTGACTAAATTTGGCGCCGTCCGTACGCGCAATGCAAAAATGGAAATGGTTTACTGTCTTCCTGCTGAGCTAGGTGTCCCAACAGTCAGCAGCTCTCTGCGTGAACTGGTACTAGACATCGATCGTAATGCAGCGTTAGTGGTAATTCACACCGGCCCAGGTGCAGCACAGTTGATTGCTCGCTTGCTTGATTCACTCGGTAAATCCGAAGGTATTCTTGGCGTTGTCGCGGGTGACGATACCATTTTCATTACGCCAACCATGGCAATTACGACTGAGCAACTCTTCAAATCAGTGTGCGAGCTGTTCGAATATACTGGTTAAGTTCTATAAAGCTTCAATCAGCTAACTCATTGTGGGTTATAAAAGAAGTCTCATTTTGTAGCCCATAATTTATGTAAATTTTTTGCTTACTCCGCTCGTTCTTTAACCACCCATTTTGTGATTAACATCACGCAATTGATCTTTTTCATTTCAGTCACTAAACGTTAATTAAGTAATTGTTATAAAAAGAATTAAATCACAAATTGAATCCTATCCCCTGATACAAAATTCAGACTTATCAACTATAACATTTAACAATTGGATAATTTTCTGCCAATTTTTTGTTATGATTCGCTCGCTTTTTCAAACGATTGGATTGAAAAAGGTGCCGTTTCCAAATAGGAAACTCCAGAAGTGATTTATGGTTATTTCCGGGTAAATAATGAATATAAGGAAGGGAAATTCATGGCATTTAACAAACTTCTCAAAGTAGGCGCTATCGCTGCAGCCGTAATGGGCGCAGGCGCAGTTAACGCTCAAGAGTTTATTACCATCGGTACTGGCTCTGTGACAGGTGTTTACTACCCAACTGGTGGTGCTATCTGTAAGTTGGTAAATAAAGGTCGTAAAGACCACAACATCCGTTGTTCAGTAGAATCGACTGGTGGCTCAATTTACAACGTTAACACTATCCGTGCAGGCGAATTAGATTTTGGTATCGTGCAATCGGATTGGCAGTACCACGGCTACAACGGTACGAGCAAGTTTGAAGAACAAGGCCCGTACAAGAAGCTACGCGCAATGTTCTCTCTTCATACAGAACCTTTCAACATCATTGCGCGTGCAGATTCAGGTATTGAAAACGTTGAAGACCTGAAAGGTAAGCGCGTAAACATCGGTAATCCAGGCTCTGGTGACCGTGCAACGATGGGCGTTGTCATGGAAGCGATGGGTTGGACAAACGACAGCTTCAAATTGGCGTCTGAGCTAAAAGGCTCTGAACGCTCTCAAGCACTTTGTGATAACAAAATTGACGCCTTCATTTACATGGTCGGCCACCCGAACGGTTCAATCAAAGAAGCAACCACATCATGTGATGCGAAGCTAGTTTCAGCAACAGGCCCTAAAATCGATAAAATTGTTGCCGACAACCCATACTACGCCTTTAGCTCAGTACCGGCTGGTATGTACCGCGGTACAGACAAAGACGTAAACAGCTTTGGTGTTGCAGCAACAATGGTAACGACCTCTGATGTTTCAGACGATGTCGCTTACAACGTGGCAAAAGCTGTGTTTGAAAACTTTGATACCTTCAAACGTCTACACCCTGCATTCGCAAACTTGAAGAAAGAAGACATGGTGAAAGCTGGTCTTTCTATTCCTCTTCACCCAGGTGCAGAAAAATACTACAAAGAAATGGGTCTAATTAAGTAATTTCCTCAGACTCTACATACAGGCAGGAAAGAATATTTTCTGCCTGTTTGAGCATACAGGTTGTAGCACGTTCTAACTGTATGCTTCATTCGCCAGTTTTCTTCTGAAAACTGCGAGCTCATACCCAAGAAAACTTAAACGCCGCCTAACAGAGTACCCAACAATCAACACTTTGAGTTCAGGCAGCAAAATACTCGAAAGCAAACTTCGCTCCATTCACTACACTGATAGAGGCGAAGTGTGGTTCTCGATAAAAATCAGACAGGACCATCAATAATAAGGAAAAAGTACATGGCGACGAATCAAGCTCCGTCACAAGATGTGCAAGAAATGGTGGCTCAGGCAGACACAGGTGCACGTAGCCCTTCGGGAATGCAAGGACGAATCCTTTGGTTTGTTCCTCTGTGTTGGTCACTATTTCAATTATGGTACGCATCCCCGTTACCATTTATTTTCAATTTTGGCGTACTGAACGACACGGAAGCGCGATCTATCCACCTTACTTTCGCGATCTTTTTGGCTTTCACTGCTTATCCAGCGATGAAGAATTCTCCTCGCGATCATATCCCTCTTGTTGATTGGATACTCGCGTTGGCTGGCAGCTTTTCAGCAGCCTATATATACCTTTTTTATACCGAGCTAGCAGGACGCTCAGGCGCACCGACAACGGTTGATATCGTTGTTGCTGTTATCGGTATGCTCCTCCTTTTAGAAGCAACACGCCGAGCACTTGGTCCACCATTAATGGTCGTGGCTGCTGTTTTCCTTACTTACACCTTTGCAGGCCCTTACATGCCTGACGTTATCGCGCACAAAGGGGCAAGCTTGAACAAGGCCATGTCTCACTTGTGGCTAACAACAGAAGGCGTATTTGGGGTTGCGCTAGGTGTTTCTACCTCTTTTGTCTTCTTGTTTGTATTGTTTGGAGCAATGCTGGAACGCGCTGGTGCTGGTGCTTACTTCATTAAAGTTGCCTTCTCGTTACTTGGCCATATGAAAGGTGGTCCAGCTAAAGCGGCCGTTGTTGCATCAGGTTTATCTGGTCTGGTTTCTGGTTCTTCAATCGCAAACGTAGTAACAACTGGCACCTTTACGATTCCACTGATGAAGCGTGTTGGCTTTCCCGGCACAAAAGCGGGTGCGGTAGAGGTAGCGGCTTCAACCAATGGTCAGTTAACACCGCCAATCATGGGTGCAGCAGCATTTTTGATGGTGGAATACGTCGGTATCTCCTACGTTGAGGTGATTAAAGCCGCCCTACTTCCAGCGCTAATCTCTTATATTGCTTTAATTTACATTGTTCACCTTGAAGCGTGTAAAGCAGGCATGACAGGGCTTCCTCGTCGCCACAACCCAACACTAGTACAAAGTCTGCTGTCCTTTACTGGCACAATCTTAGGATTGTGTGTGATCAGCGCATTGGTTTACTACGGAGTGGGTTGGACAAAGGACGTCTTTGGTGATGCCGCGACACCAATTGTTACCGTCGCACTATTAATCGCGTACGTTGGGTTGGTGAAAGTCTCAGCAAATCACGTGCAAGATGGCGCAATTGAGATTGATGCAGAATTAACAGAAGTACCTGATCCTGGCCCAACCGTTAAGTCAGGCTTGCACTACCTACTCCCTATCGTCGTATTGGTTTGGTGTTTGACTGTCGAACGTTTCTCACCTGGTCTTTCGGCATTCTGGGCAACGGTGTTCATGATTTTCATTTTGCTTACTCAACGTCCGTTGATTGCACTGCTGTCAAAGCAAGGTGATATGCTTCAGCAAACCAAAGATGGCTTTGTCGATCTTGCCGAGAGCTTAGTTTCTGGTGCGCGCAATATGATTGGTATCGGCGTTGCAACCGCGGCAGCGGGCACCGTAGTTGGTGTTGTTACACTAACGGGTATCGGACTAGTGATGACCGACTTCGTCGAGTTTATCTCTGGTGGCAGTATCATTCTTATGCTGCTGTTTACCGCCATCATTAGCTTGGTTCTGGGGATGGGTCTGCCAACAACGGCGAACTACATCGTGGTCTCTACGCTAATGGCGCCGGTTATTGTTACGCTCGGCGCGGCGCATGGCTTGATTATTCCGTTGATAGCGGTGCACTTGTTCGTTTTCTACTTTGGTATTTTGGCCGACGATACCCCACCTGTAGGTCTTGCGGCTTTTGCAGCAGCAGCGATTGCGAAATCAGATCCAATTCGTACCGGTATCCAAGGTTTTACTTACGATATTCGAACCGCTATTTTGCCGTTCATGTTTGTGTTCAATACCCAGTTATTGTTAATGGGGATCGACTCTTGGTGGCATTTGGCACTCACGGTCATTTCATCGATCATTGCAATGCTGATATTCTCTGCGGCAACTCAAGGGTGGTGGTTCACGCGTAACAAGTGGTGGGAAACAGTCCTATTATTAGTACTGACATTTTCGTTTTTCCGTCCAGGTTTTTGGTGGGACATGCTGTACCCAGCGAAAGTTCTTTCTCCTGGCGTTGAGGTAGCTCAAATCACGGAAACACTAAATGTAGGAGAATCATTGGAGTTACGTGTTGCCGGTGAAAACCTTGAGGGCGACTACATTGAGAAAACGGTTCGTCTTCCATTCGAAGACAGTGCGACAACAGCAGACGCACGTATTTCATCTATGGGTCTGATGCTGACCGAAAGTGACAACAAAATGATTGTCGATATGGTTGAATTTGGTAGTCCAGCAGAGTCCGCAGGTATCGACTTTGATTGGGAAATCAAGTGGGTTATCCAGGATGCAGACCGTCCGATGAAAGAGTGGGTGTTTGTACCATGCTTAATGATTTTGCTGGTGCTTGCAATGAACCAAAAACGTCGTGCTCGTAAGGAACAATTGAGCGCATAACCGATTTGGCCCCGAGGATAAAGGGGCCTTAATGAGAGACATTGAATGTACAAACAAATTCTTGTTCCGGTTGATCTAAATGACCAAGGCTTTTCAGACCGAGCGGTTGAACTAGCGGTTTGGCAGGCAAAGCAAGCAAATGCTCAAATCCATCTTCTGACGGTACTACCTGGTATTCACATGTCGATGGTTGCCACATACTTTCCGAAAGATGCTGCAGCCAAAATGAAGCAAGACGTGAAGCAGCAACTAAAAGCTTTCGCTAATGAGCATATTGCTGAAGATGTGGTTTACCAAGTGCATGTTGCTGAAGGCAAGGCCTACGCGACCATTCTTGATTATGCAGAACGTTTAGGCGCTGATCTCATCATTATGCCAAGCCACAAACGCTCTAAAATCAATAAAGTAATGCTTGGCTCTGTCGCGAGTAAGGTTGTGGAATATTCTCCAATCAATGTGATGATCGTAAAACCGCAAGGCTAAGTAAATACAGAAACGAAAAAGGACGCTAACATTAGCGTCCTTTTTATATTAAACAAGTAAGGGTTATGCCATCACTGGGTAATCGGTATAACCTTCTGCTCCACCCAAATAAAAGTGTTCTGGTTTCGCCTCATTAAGAGGTGCATTTTTCTTAAACCGCTCAACTAAATCTGGGTTTGCGATAAAGGGAACGCCAAATGCGACCACATCAACTTTGTTTTCTGCAATTGCTGTTGCCGCTTCTTGTGCACTGTAGCCCACGTTCGCCATTAAGTGACCTTGATAGTTTTCGCGTGCTGGCTTGAGAACATCTGCTTTTTGTACGCCTTTCAGATCCGCACGCATCACGTGCCAATAAGCAAGATCGAAAGAATTAAGTTGCTCTGCTAAGTAACGCACCAAACCAACTGGATCACTGTCTTTCATGTCATTAAATCCATTTAGCGGAGATGTACGCAGACCGACTCTTCCGGGTCCCCACACCTCAACGACTTCTTTCACTATCTCAAGTAAAAATCGAGCACGATTTTCAACCGAGCCACCGTATTCATCGGTACGTAAATTTGAGCCGTCACGAAGGAAGTTATCAATAAGATAACCATTGGCGCCATGTATCTCGACCCCATCAAAGCCTGCTTTCTTGGCGTTTTCTGCACCTTGTTTAAACGCCGCAACAATGGAAGCTATCTCATCCACTTCGAGTGCTCGTGGTACCGTATATGCTTGCTTACCCGAAGGGGTATGGACTAATTCATCACGAATGGCCAATGCGCTCGCCGCTACAGGTGTTTTTCCTTCATTCAGATCAGGATGACAAGCTCGTCCCGCATGCCAAATTTGCAGTACAATCTTACCGCCTCTCTCATGAACCGCATCCGTTACCTTTTTCCAAGCTGCGATTTGCTCTTCGTTGTAAATACCCGGCTCTGCCATGAAAGCAGACGTACCTTCCATCACCATGGTGCATTCAGCAATGATAAGTCCGGCACTCGCACGTTGAGCGTAGTATTCAACCATAAGGTCATTAGGAATATGGTCTGCGCCAGCACGAGCTCGCGTTAAAGGCGCCATAATGGCACGGTTATCTAATGCTAATTGACCGAGTTCGATAGGAGAAAATAAGTCTACAGAGTTGGACATGTTGTTTACCTCAAATGACAATAACTTGATGGCTAAGGATGAGGTGCCAGACTATAATCAGATTAATATTGAAACAATATGGATAATTGAAAGTGATTGTTCGGAATTTAGAAACAATTGACTTTAGAACGCTTTCTATCTTTGTCACAAGCTGTCGACTACTGAGCTTAACCAAGTGCGCGCTGGAGTTAAACCTACCGAAATCTACTGTTAGTAAAGCCATAACCAAACTCGAACAACACTTTGAAGCCAAACTGCTAGAGCGCACAACCCGAAAGTTAGTGATCACCGAAGCTGGCCAAATGGTTTTAGAGCGTGCTGCAAGCTTAGTTGAGGAATTCCACTCAATTGGCCATGACGTTCAGGAGATGGAACAACAGATCCAAGGCCGGCTGCGTATTTCCGCGCCACCAGCGTTGGATGCGTATATGGCGGAGCACATCTTTTTGCCATTTTTAAAACAATGGCCAAAAGTACAAATTGCGTTAGAAGCATCGAACGATTTTGTTGATCTGTTTTCACACGGCTTTGATATGGCAATTAGAGTCGGTCAGATAGTTGATGATCGATTAATCGCGAAAAAATTAGGCTATACCACTCGAGTCCTGGCTGCTAGCCCTGAGTATTTAGCTGAGTTCGGCGTACCTGAAACGCCAGAAGACCTGACAAAACATAACTGTTTGAGGTATCAATATGTTTCAGAAATAGGACCTTGGACGCTGATCTCACAAGATAATACCGTCAATGTTTCAATAACCAGTAACTTCTCAAGTACAACTGTAGAAGCAATATTAAAAGGCGCACTTAAAGGACTAGGCATCGCGAACTTACCTGTGCAGAACATGACGCAAGAGCTAGAAAGTGGCACCTTAGTCAGAGTGTTACCGCAATGGCACACGGTACCAATGCCTATTTATTTAGTCTATCGTCCTGGAGCAAACCGCCCACGGCGTGTACAAGCAATGATTGACCATATCATGAGCTTAAGATCTCAATTTGAATTTGGCCCTCGGCATGGTTTGTGTTGCGGAGAAGCATAACCTAGCAACTATCAGGCACTAGCATGCTGCTCGGATAAATGCCGCAAGCTTCTCACTAGCATGCTGTTCACTCAATGCAGACATATCACCCGCGGCTTCCACTTTACCATCTGCCACAAACACAAAGTGGCTGGCAATCGCTTTGGCATCGCTTAAATGGTGCGTGACCATCAATACAGTTATTCCCTGCTCTGCTGCGAGTTTTTTTACCAAGCTCAGCATCTCTTCACGCAACACCGGATCAAGCGCCGAGAACGGCTCATCCAATAGCCACATGGGATGAGGCTGAACAAAACAACGCGCTAAGGCAACACGTTGACGCTGGCCACCAGAAAGATGCTCTGGCAAACGGTCGAGGTACTCTGCAACACCAACTTGCTGCGCGGCTTGTTCAATCTGACGATTTTGGTCCACCGTAAGCTTTAGCCCTGGGTGTAAGCCCAAACCGATGTTGTCACGCACCGATAAGTGAGCAAACAAATTGTGCTCTTGGAACAACATAGAGAACGGACGCAGATAAGGCTCTTTACGCACAATGGACTCACCATCAACACAAATATCACCACGGTCAGGATGGATGAATCCTGCCACCAACGCCAGCAAGGTTGACTTCCCTGCCCCACTTGGTCCCATCAGCGACACAATCTGTCCTTGCTCAATCGTTAAGTCAAAACGAAACAGTTCACGTTGGTAGGTGTACTGCACATCATCCAACACTAACATTACGCTCTCTCCTTCGTTTTCAATACTTTCTCAATCAAGGCAAAACAGCCCACACTCAACAACAATAGGGTCACCGATACCACCGCAGCTGCGTCCATCTGATAACTGCCAAGCAACTGGAACAAATACAAAGGTAAGGTACGAAACTCTTGTCCACCAAACAGTGCTATGGCACTTAAATCCCCTATTGCAAACATAAAGCTGATCGCAAACGCATGTGCAAACGGCTTGCGTAGCGCCTGCCACTCCACCACTTTAAACCGTTGCCAGCCACGCATGCCTAAGCTGGCACATACATACTGATACTGTTGTTCAATGTGCAGCATTGGCTGCGCTAGCGTTTTGATCACGTAAGGCAAAGCCATCAAACCGTTCACCAAAATCACGACAAAAAATGCCAAGCTAAAAACATCGGTAAATGCGCGCAGTAGTAAGAATAAACCGGTGCTAATCACCAGACCTGGAGTCACCAAAATAATGGTGCCGATTAACTCTATCTGATCGGCTCGCGTGTTTTTGTACTGCAACCGCCAACGGCGACTGGTCAATAGTATGGACACCCCTGCAGCGACCGCAAGCACGCTAGCGACACAGGCGACTTTGAGGGAGTTCAATAGCGCAAACCAAAAACGCTCATCGGTTAATACTGTCCAAACTTGTTGGTTGATGCCACTCAGTAACACCATCAATAACGGCGGTATTACCAGTAAAAAGGCACCTATGATCCAAAAGCTATCCCAAGCTTTTGACCACCCATGATCCTTCGTTAAATATTGCTGTACCGATGTGCTTCCAGCACTGATAGAAACAGGCCTTGTTAACTTCTGCACTCCAATAGCAAGCAGTCCACATAACAGCATCTGCCACAGCGCCAATAACGCCCCAGCTTGTAAATCAAAATCAAACTTAATCGCTTGGTAAATGGCCAATTCAATGGTGGTGGATTTTGGCCCGCCCCCCAACGCCATTACAGTGGCAAAACTGGTAAAGCACAACATAAACACCAACCCACAAACGTGGGGAAGCTGCTGCCTTAAACGCGGCCATTCTACCCAGCGAAACTTATCCCAATGGCTCATCCCAAGATGCGCGCAAAGCTTATGCTGCTCGGCAGGAATAGACTCCAAGGCTTGCAGAAGCAATCGTGCCGCGTAAGGTAAATTAAAGAACACATGGGCGAGTAAAATGCCGTTCAAACCGTAAATAGAGAATGGCAGTTTAGTGTCGAAACTTTGCAACCACTGCGCCAACAAACCACTGTTGCCATAAATCGCTAACAGCCCAAAAACACCAACCAAAACCGGCAAAACCAGTGTCGATGCAAACAGCTTAAGCAGTAATGATTTACCAATAAATTGGCGACGCGAAAGTGCGTGCGCTACTGGAATGGCAAAGCCAACACTGAGCAATGTGGAAAGAAACGCTTGGTAGAAACTGAACTTGGTGACATGTTGATAGTACGGGTCGCCCCATACCACAGACACATCAAGTGAAGGGGCTTGAACAATCAAAGCACCTAGGGCAGAAATAACAAAGGTCGCGATGATCATCGCGACCCCTAAACCTATTTTTGGAACAGAATTCAAAGGTAAAACCTATCTCATTCAGATGAGGGTGGAAACGTCAGCTAAAACGTCAATGCGCTTTGCCATTCGCGAATCCAAGACTTACGCATTTTTGCCACTTCATCAGCACTAAAGCTCAACGACTTGCTTGGAACACTCAAAGTTTCAAAACCTTTAGGTAACTCAACGTCAGTGACTGGGTACATCCAGTTACCCGTTGGCATCGCCGATTGGAACTCATCACTTAAAATGAAACTCATAAATTGATCAGCAAGTTCTGAATTTTTTGCCCCTTTCACTTTGGCGGCGACTTCAACTTGCATGTAGTGGCCTTCAGCAAAATTCGCCGTCGCAAACTTCGAATCGTTTTCCGCAATTAAGTGGTACGCAGGTGAGGTGGTGTAAGAAAGCACTAAATCGGACTCACCATTGAGGAACATGGAATACGCTTCAGACCAACCTTTCGTGACCGTTACGGTTTTGCTCGCTAGCTTCTGCCACGCTTGCGTCACATCGTCGCCATAAATAGATTTCATCCATAGCATCAAGCCTTGGCCCGGCGTTGAAGTCCGCGGATCTTGGTAAATCACTTTCAGATCGTCGCGCGTTTCCACCAGCTCTTTCATGCTTTTCGGCGGATTAGTCATTTTCTCTTTGTTGTACACAAACGCGAAGTAGCCGTAATCGTACGGTACAAACGTCGTGTCGCTCCAACCGTTTGGTAACACTGTATTGGACGTATCTACATTGTGCTCGGCAAGCAGACCGGTTTTCTTCGCTTCTGCCATCAGATTGTTATCCAAACCTAATACGATGTCCGCTTTGCTATTACCGCCTTCAAGACGAAGACGATTCAGAATCGACACACCATCGTCCAACGCTACGAAGTTAACGTCACAGCCACATTTTGCTTCAAAAGCTTGCTCGATTTTAGGACCCGGCCCCCAATCTGCGGCAAAAGAGTCGTAGGTATAGATGGTTAATGTGTTTTCAGCGGCAAACGCTGAAGTAGAGGTGATTGCAGCTAAGGCAATCAGATTTAGAGTGGGTTTCACTGCTCGCTCTCCATGAGTATTTCAGAGAAATAAGTTGAGCGGCACAGGGTTTGAGGCGGCTATTAAGGACTTCCAATATCCAGACTCAATTCCTACGCCAGCATTATCTGGTTCAGGTAATACGGGTCCCTAGTTAAACACTTAGGTCTCAGCGCCCCAATGCATTGATTGACTCAATGCTAAATGGGTTTGCTCCCCGATGAGTTGGATGGATTGTAAAGGTATTTGAGTGGTTACACAATCAGCTCACGAGCGCTGGTCATAACCCCAACGAGGCACCAAACCTTGCTCAATACCTAAGTGGTCAAGAATTCTCGCCACCATAAAATCCACTAAGTCTTCAATACTCTTTGGCTGATGATAGAAGCCTGGAGCTGCTGGCATGATGGTGACGCCCATTTGCGACAGTTTGTGCATGTTCTCCAGATGTAGCGTTGAAAATGGTGTTTCGCGAACCACGAGCAACAGCTGCCCGCGCTCTTTCATTACCACATCAGCGGCCCGCTCGATCAAGTTATCTGACATACCATGCGCAATCGCTGCAACGCTTCCCGCAGAACATGGGCAAACCACCATTTGCTTTGGTGCAGCAGAACCAGACGCAACCGGTGAGAACCAGTCATCTTTACCGCAAACGGTGATGTTATCGGGATTGCAGTTCAGGTGCTCTACCAATGCTTGCTGCGCTGCTTCTGGACCACTTGGCAGCTTAAGATTATGCTCGGTTGCCATCACAACACGAGCTGCCGAAGAAATCAGAACGTAGACATGATAATCCGCCGCAACCAAGCATTCTAAAAGACGAAGGCCGTAGGGAGCACCAGAAGCCCCCGTTAATGCCAACGTGATGGCTTTTTTGTGAGAGGGTTGTGTTTTGTTTTGCATATCAATCAGGCTTTTTGTTTTAACTGCTCAAGAAGTTTTCCGTGAATACCACCGAAGCCACCATTACTCATGACTAGAATTTGGTCACCTGCTCGCGCACGTTCGACGATCTTGGCTACAAAGTTATCTATATCCGCATCGAAAAACGCTGGCTGTTTGCATTGGTCGGCAATGTCTTGCACAGACCACTCGATATTATCTGGCTGGAACAAGAAGACTTCATCTGCACTGTGTAGTGACTCTGCAAGTGTGTTGTTGTGTACACCACGCTTCATGGTGGCAGAACGCGGCTCTAACACAGCAAGGATGCGTTTTTCACCTACCTTGTTACGCAAACCACCGACAGTAAGTTCAATTGCCGTTGGGTGATGCGCAAAATCATCGTAAACCGTCACACCTTGTTCTTCACCTTTCAGCTCTAAACGGCGCTTGGTATTGATGAAACGCCCTAATGCCTGGCAAGCAAGATCCGGAGTGACTCCAACATGTCGTGCAGCAGCGATTGCCATCAGCGCATTATCCACATTGTGGTCACCCACCAAATTCCATTCGACGGTACCAACCTTCTCACCTTGCAACGCAACGTCAAATTTTGAGCCATCAAGCACTAATTTGTGCGCTTGCCAGTCACCATTCTCACCAGAGAACTGTTTTTCAGTCCAGCAGCCACGCTCTAATACATCCGCTAACGCTTGATCTTTCCTCGGCGCTAAGATCAATCCGTTGCCCGGTACAGTTCGCACTAAATGATGGAATTGGCGCTTGATCGCTTCTAGATCATCGAAGATATCAGCATGATCGAACTCAAGGTTATTCATGATTAAAGTGCGAGGATGGTAATGCACAAACTTAGAACGCTTATCGAAAAAAGCACTGTCATATTCGTCGGCTTCAACGACAAAAAACATGCTTTCACCCAAACGAGCAGACACTCCGAAGTTACCGAGTACCCCACCGACTAAGAAACCCGGTTGATAACCACAATCTTCAAGTATCCAAGCAAGCATGCTCGACGTGGTCGTTTTCCCATGTGTACCCGATACCGCCAATACCCAACGATCATGCAGCAAAAACTCGTTGAGCCACTGCGGGCCAGAGGTGTAACGCATGTTAGTGTTGAGCACATGCTCGACACACGGGTTGCCACGGCTCATCGCGTTACCAATCACCACAAGATCTGGTTGGGGGTCGAGTTGAGACGGGTCAAAGCCTTCAATAATTTCAATACCTTGAGACTCAAGCAGTGTGCTCATTGGCGGATAAACGTTGGCATCAGAACCAGTGACTTTATGTCCTAATTGGCGCGCTAGAATCGCTGCGCCGCCCATAAATGTGCCACAGATACCCAAGATATGAATGTGCATAAACTAAACCTTGTAATGCGTTTTTTAATGCTTTCATTATCGCGATTACCGCCTGAAAAGCGAGTGACTTTAGCCTTCTTCTTGCAGTCCCTTTCACAAATATGACAAGGTTGAACACAGACTGTACAACCTCTTGCTTACTGATGAATCCCTCAAACAAGTCTACAAATAAATTGAGATCTCAAACAGTTACTTCATTACCATTAAAAAGATCTGCGACTTAAACTTACATCCAGCGCAATCGTTTAACATCCATAAAGAGATGCTCACTTGCGCACTACCCCCAATGAAATGAAAATGTAAGGATTAACCATGTCAGGACTGCGCACCCTAGGCGAGTTCATTGTCGAAAAACAAGCGGATTTCCCCCACGCTAGCGGTGATCTATCATCCCTTTTAGCCTCCATTCGTTTAGCTGCAAAAATCGTTAACCGCGAAATCAACGCAGCGGGTCTCGGTGATATCACTGGTGCTGTAGGCACGGAAAATGTCCAAGGTGAAGATCAGCAAAAGCTCGATGTTTACGCGAACGATAAGTTCAAAGCCGCGCTTGAAGCTCGTGACCAAGTGTGTGGCGTTGCCAGTGAAGAAGAAGACGAAGCAGTTGCGTTCAATAAAGAACTCAACCAAAACGCCAAATATGTAGTACTGATGGACCCACTTGATGGTTCTTCTAACATCGATGTGAACGTCTCTGTTGGTACTATCTTCTCGATTTACCGTCGTGTTTCTCCAATCGGTACTCCACCAACTGAAGAAGACTTCCTACAACCTGGTCACAAACAAGTGGCTGCGGGCTACGTAATTTACGGCTCCTCCACCATGTTGGTATACACAACAGGTAACGGCGTAAACGGCTTTACTTACGACCCATCTATCGGCAGCTTCTGTCTTTCTCATGAAAACATGATGATTCCTGATGATGGTAAGATCTACTCCATCAACGAAGGTAATTACATTCGTTTCCCTCAAGGGGTGAAGAAGTACATCAAGTACTGCCAAGAAAACGTGCCAGAAGACGGTCGCCCATACACTTCTCGCTACATTGGCTCGCTGGTTGCTGATTTCCACCGCAACCTACTGAAAGGCGGTATCTACCTTTACCCAAGCACACAAAGCCACCCACAAGGCAAGCTACGCCTGCTTTACGAATGTAACCCTATGGCATTCCTCATTGAGCAAGCTGGCGGCATTGCATCGGACGGCGTGAATCGCATTATGGACATCAAGCCTACTGAGTTGCACCAGCGTGTACCTTTCTTTGTGGGTTCGAAGAACATGGTTCGCAAAGTTGAAGAGTTCCTTGAACTGCACCGCGACGAAGAATAATTTCAGACCTTTGTCCAACGCGGCAGGTGTTTACCTGCCGCGTTTTTGTCGCTAAAGTGAAACGCGAATTTATCATCAGATGAAGCCGCTTTTGTGTGACTCATCGTTAATGAAAAGGAATATTCTAATGAGCTTAAACCATGTACCAGCAGGCAAGTCGCTGCCTGAAGATATCTATGTCGTTATCGAAATTCCAGCAAATGCAGATCCAATCAAGTACGAAGTAGATAAAGACTCTGGTGCTGTATTTGTCGACCGTTTCATGTCTGCACCAATGTTCTACCCATGCAACTATGGCTACGTGAACAATACCCTGTCTCTTGATGGCGACCCAGTCGACGTATTGGTACCAACACCATACCCACTCATGCCAGGTTCAGTCATTCGCTGCCGTCCTGTTGGCGTTTTGAAGATGACAGATGAATCGGGTGAAGATGCAAAAGTGTTTGCGGTTCCCCACTCAAAAATCTCGAAAGAGTACGAGCACATCCAAGATGTGGACGATATCCCAGAACTACTGAAAGCGCAGATCACGCAATTCTTTGAGCGTTACAAAGAGCTTGAAGCAGGCAAATGGGTGAAAGTGGATGGGTGGGCAGATGTTGCTGCCGCTAAAGCTGAAATCCTAGAATCTTACGAGCGAGCTCAGAAAAAATAAGCATCACTGCTGATACAAAATTAAAAAGAGCTGCTCTAGGGCAGCTCTTTTGCTTTCATCTTACCTGTGTCAACTAGATAGGTGCGCCTGCTGAAGACATTCGTCCAGCGTCGTAGTCATGTTGAAAGAAGGGGTCAACATCATCACAAATGCCAAAATACGGACGCCCGATAACACCGAGCATATAAGCACTTTGCTCACAATACTCTTGCTTGCCTTGCTGGTAACCCGCTTGATAAGCCATTATCAGTTCTGGCGTCGCATGGTTAACATCATCCAGCTTCGCAATTCGCTCCTCAGATAACTCCCGTAATCCATCTAAAGCTGACTGCTTACCAAACACTTGCCAATCGGTCACATTATTCGAAGTCGGTAGTGTTGTTTGTGCGCATGCAGCAAGAAGCAACGCCATTACTCCAATTACGAATGTTTTCATCGTGACTCCTTAGTGTTTAGCTCGTTGCTATTGATAATGTCAGTATAGCTCACACCTTTTGACACCAATCGCCGGAAGCGATTTCTTCGGTTAATTGCTCAGTATCTTGATATAAGTAGATCCAAGCTTGGCCAAACAGCGTAACGATGCTCTCTCGGCGATATTCCACTGGCACATCTTCTAACCTATCTAGCTCGGATAAGGTTTCATCATCAATCAGATACACTTCACCTTGAATCGAGCGTTGCCCATCAGACAACGCTGGATAAGGGCCTAAGTCATACATTGCAAATTGAGCATCCGTTTCATGTAAACCAAGAAACTGCGCCGAGCGCAAATACTGATGGTTGTACTCTCCCTTGCGTAACGTGCCGTAGACAAAAATCAAATGCTGCATAACCACTCCTTAGTCATGACTGTATATGCTTAGGTTAAAGCACTTTAATCGAACTCAAACTGATAGAGTAGGTCAACGGCGCTATCTACACCAGATACTGCTTCTAAATACAAGTCTTGCATCAATCGGTAACGCACAGTGAACTCACCTAGGGAGTTAAAGATGCCGACACCATATTTCACCTGCAAACCTGGCAGAATATAACCACTCACCGTCACTTGCGAATCATCGCCCGACCCAGCAGTGTCCAGCTGTAAATCTTGTACGCCAAAGGCTTCACCGATTTCACCAACCACACGACCACTCTTCGCCAAGCTTAAACCAATTAAGGTAGTCGTCATTGCATTACCACCGGCTTCACCATCAATATCTTGACCACGAAGTAGATAAGAAAGTGCATTGGCTTGGTTCATCGCGGGCTCTGAGAAAATTTCTATACTCGGATCAGATGCTGGGCCTGACACTTGTACCCCCGCAATGACATCATCTTGGGTATTGTCTGGATTACGAATCGCTTTGATAGACAAGTAAGGTTGATCCGGTGGACCATTCATCAGAATCTTACCTTCTTTAATCAATAAGTCCTGACCAAACGAACGATAAGAACCGTCGACAACATTCACTTCACCAACGATGAAAGGACCTTTGTCTTTTTGTGTCACGTTTAGGTTCCCTTTCAACCCACCTTTTAAACCAAAAGCGGCAAGTTGGAAGTCATCACCAATTTTAATGTTGATGTTCGTTTCCACATCAAACGGCATCGCAGCCACATCGTCCACTGGCTGCAAGTTTTTATCGAGAATAACGGTATCACTCGATACGCCTACCGCACTTGGTGGAAGCTCTTCGACGACAATTCTGCCCCATGGCAAATTAATATCACCCTCAATTTTCGCAAGCTGAGGAGTCACATCTATTGTCATGTCAGGCTCAACTTTGATTTTTACCATTGGGGGCAAATCAACATTGAGCTCTTTAGCAAATACACGCGCTTTAGTGCGCCAGTTCTGTAAGTCCTGCCAGTCGGCATCACCGGTAACGTTCAACTCACCATCCGGGGTTAAAATTCCGGCATCCAAGTCCGCTTGATGACCTTTAAAGTTGATGACGACCTGTCCTGAGTTTATATCTATCGGTGTGACTTCACCCTGTAGCTTCATCTGGTCAATCAAGAACTGGCCGTTCACCTTCGGATGCATGACGTCACCTGATATCGCTAGGTCAGTATTCATGTTTGCTTTAAACAAGCTGTACTCACCAATCAACGGTGCCAAGAAATCCAAGTGGAACGTAGAGAGTGAAACCTTACCATCAATAGTGGGCTTTTCAGACGAGACATTCAGTAAAGAAACCTTACCAGACAAGTCACCGTTATCTTTCACATCAAATAGCCACTCGGCATCAAGCTTGTCTTTCGCTAATGCCGCTTTAAAGTTGAAGCTTTCCCAACCGACTTTAATTGGCTGCTCAAGCGCTTGTTCAACTTGGCCTTTTGGCATATTGACACTTAAGGTTACTTCAGGCTTTTTCTCTGGTGCCCATTTAGCAAAAGCCTGTGCATTAACCGAGCCTTGCAGCTTGGTTTCTGGCGGCAGGAATTGTTTGATTTGGTCAAAATCAAAATCATTGATGGCTAACTTCGCCTGGCCACTCTTACCGACACTAATGTCTTCGGTTAGACATACGCTCGACTCAGCTTGCAACCAACAATGCGCTTGAACGTTCGCGATCTGTTTGTCGATATTGACCTTCACCGCGGTCGATTTTTGCAACGCCCACGGGCCTTGTTGCGAGCTCAGCGTCAAGCGGCGCAGCGCCCCATCCCAAATCATTTCTGGTTTCTGCTGGAATGTCCCTTCAATTTCTAAACTGGTCGACACTAGGTCAGACACTACATCGAGCGTAAGTTGATGCAGTTTTTCATCCCCAGAGACTTCAAGGTCAGCACTATCAACTTTTATGTCGTCATAGGTAATGTTGTTCGCAATAAGGCTTATATTCGCTTTTGGTGCTGGCAGAGGCTTCACATCGCCCTTTAAGGTGATCGTTTCTACGTTCGCCTGTTGCTGCCAGTTAATCTGATTTAAAGCGAGATCAAGATTGATGTTTGGTTCTTTCAAGCTACCACGTAGTGCGACTTTACCTTGCATCTTACCTGCAAGGTCCGGAACACTTTTCGCAAAATCAGGGAAGTTAACCTCAACATCCATCAGAATTTGCTTATCGATCTTACCCTTTGCACTCAGTTGGTTCGGGCCATGAGAAAGCGCTAAACCCTGAGTGGTAAGTTGGATGTCTTCGCCTTTGCCGTTCTTATCAGACGCTTCAAGTTGCCCTTCAACATTCAGCGGATAACCTCGCAAAATGCCGTCAATGTCTAACTTAGGCAAACTGACTTGCCAACCGCCTTGTTCTGTTAACAACCCCGAAGTCGAAAGATTACCGCTGATATCCCCTTCGGCTTCTTTCCACTGCAATCCTGGTTGAATGTTCTTCAGGTTTAAGTCAGCTTGCCAGTTGATTGGCGCGGCCCAATTGGCCATGACTTTCCCAGAGAGTTCGCCCCCTAAGGTTTTCACTACAAGGCTTTCGAGGTCAATTTGCTCTAACGTACCTTTGCCGTTTAGTGCGACATCAACGGCGGGAATATCTTTGCCTGACGCTTTGGTTTCTAATGCGACTTCGTAGCCGTCAAGTGAGCCTTTTGCCGCCAAGCTTGGTACAGAAACCTGGTAATCGCTTTGTCCAAATAGCGGCCATTGCGCTTGTACATTTTTAATCGCGACATCAAACGGTAACTGTGTTTTAAGCGGTTGAATATCACCTTTGATCTCCGCTTGTATAAGCTCAGAAAGCGTAGCATTTAGTGACAAATCACCAACCGAACCCGAGACCGAAAGCGACAGTTTTTGTCCCTTCGCATCCGCTTGCTTCACTAACGCGTCCAATTGCGCTTTGATAGGGTAATCAGAAGAAAGCGTCACTTGTGTGCTCAACTTGCCCTCCACTTCTGGCATGTCGAGTTCTAACGTTTTGACATCAACACGCTCACCGCCTGCTCTTGCAACCAAACCAAGATGATTGACGATCACTGGCGTTTCACCTGCCAGTTTGAAATTGTGAATATCAAGACGACGCGCTTCCACCGTCAGCGGAATCCATACTTCGGGTAACACAATATCTTGCGGCGTAGCATCGGCTTCTTTCGGCTCTTCAACAACCGCTTCAGGTTCAGCTTCACTTGGTGCTAAAGCCACATTAATGTCTTTCAACGCGGTAGGTGCGATCACCAAACGATCGCCTTGCATCGACAAAGCGGTCGAGAACGTTTGCCAATCAATTTGATTGCCCAGCACATTGACATTGATATCATTAAAGCTGACTTTATTAACAAAAATTGGCACTGGCGTACTGATAGAACGCAGTGGTGGTGTTTCCTCTTGCTCCTCGCTTGCTGGCGGTAGCTCAGGCATCTTAAAGTCAAGCCCCTGCAGTCTTAACTCATCGACACAAACCTTAGGGTCAAAGAAACAGCGGAAGTTCACTGCCAAAGCTAAACGCTCGACTTTGGCATCGATATTCAAAGACTCATCGACAAAACTGACGTTATGCAGTTCGAAGCGAGGAAACAATGAACCCTGCACTTTTTCAATCTGCAATTGTGGTAGTGCTTTTTCGGCTCCCCACAAGGCAAATTTGAGGCCTGGGTGGGTAAATAAAACTGTCGCGACAATAATGATGAGCAACAGCAATAGACCAATCAAACTGAGCGACAGCCATTTGGTCCACTTAAACATCATTTTGATCATAGCTCAGGCCCCAATGAGAAGTGGATACGAAACTCTCGTTCTGGTTTTGCATCCAACCCCCATGCAAAATCAAAACTAACAGGGCCCACCGGAGACGCCCAGCGGATACCAACACCAGCACCTGATTTCCAATCTGGTGTTTCATTAAACGCATCACCAATATCGTAAAACGTTGCAGCCCACCAGTTTCCATAAACACGATATTGGTATTCTAATGTACTGCTAACAATGTATTTACCACCCGTCAAAGCACCACTCTCATCCACAGGTGAAATAGATTCATAGCCGTAACCACGAATATTATTGTCACCACCTGCGAAGAAACGCAGCGACGGTGATAGCTTTTCAAGTTCATCGGTAATATTCGCACCACCTTCTAAGCGGAACAAACCACGATGATTCTCTCCAATACCACGAATCCAAGAAGTCGAGCCAATCAAGCGGAGCACTCTAGTTTCAGAAAGCATAGCGGTATCACCATACTCAACAGTGATGCTTTGCTTGTCTCCCCACATTGGCATATTGCCCCCTCGAACCCTAGTCCGAGAAAATGTCGCACCTGGAAGTACGAAGTTGAATTCATCATCTTGTAAACCTTGCGTAAAGCTCTCGTACAAATGACGAACATAAACGGTATTATGCCAACCACCGTCTGCTAACCAATGACGTTCCACTGCAAGGTTAGACTCGATACTCTGCGTGTCACGGTTGTCTAGGTTTTTAAGCCCATATTGAACTTGATAATAATCGTTAGCGACATCTTCTAAAGGAATTTTGTAAGAAGCAGTCACGGTTTGCTCTGGCTTAGATAGGGATAAAGCAGTGTTGAAACTGTGCCCTCGGGAGCTCACCCAAGGTTTCTTCCACTTCAACGTTCCTCGAACGCCGACATCCGTTGAGTAACCAATACCCGTCTCGATCTGATTCTTCGAAGCAGGAGATAAAGACACTTTAATTGGCAAGTCTCGGCCATCATCAAGCCTATCCAATTCAGGCTCAACAAAAACTGAGGAAAACCACTCCGTATTTGATAGCTTCTGGTTAAACTCGCCCAGCTTCGAAACGTTGTATGGGTCCCCTTCTTTAAAAGGTTGTAGTGATGCGACACGGTCTTCCCAGATGTGGTTGCCAATAAAAGAAACGTCGCCAAAATTGAAACGTATTCCACTGCTGTAGTGCAAACGGACATTAGCTTCGTTCAGATCAGGGATAACCTCTAATCGACTTAGCGTAAACTCACCATTGAAGTAACCACGCTGAAGCGCCAAGTTACGAATGCCTGACTTAAGGCTGTCGTATTGGCCTTGATTCAAAACTTGGCCAACTTTGAGCGGAGAGCGCTCAATAAGTTTTGCAAACTCTTCATCGTCCTTGGCCTCTCCAGTGATGACCACATCCATGACTTTCACTTTCACTGGCAAGCCCGGCTTGATGAGCACAATTAACTCATCATTCGCTTCAGGAATAGAGTATGAAATTTTTGCATGATAATACCCAAGCGCGTTAAGCGCTTCAGTGATACTTTGATCTAATCTCGCTTGAAAACGCAGAGAAGTGGAGTAATCCTTCTCTGGAATAGATGATAGATACGCACTGACATTCTCTTCTAAAGCGCCATCAATGCCTTTCAAAGTCAAAGAAACATCGGCATAGGCACCATGAGAAAAGGCAAACAGGCCAACAATGGTGGGGAGAGCTTTTTTTATCATGCTTTTATGGCTGAATGAGGTTAAGTAAACGTAAATAATGATAACGCCAATTAGGTTCTAAGTCTGTAATATTAATAGGTTTAACGCGGTCTATGTCATCACAGCATCAGATACAGACGAAATGAAAAAGTTCGCAAATTTAAGACACGTATTGAAGGACAAATACCATGCTCAACAAACAAACATTGATCAGTATAGAAGATGCCTTGCCAGGTAGAGATCAACCAATGCAGATTGACGCTCATCATTTTGTAAATAAATCTAACCTAAAGGCGCCTCTGGCGTCACACCAACAGCAGATTTTGCTCGGAATGGGCTGTTTTTGGGGCGCTGAGCGCGTATTTTGGCAACTCGACGGCGTTGTATCTACTTCGGTCGGTTACGCTGGGGGGTACACACCCAATCCCACCTATGAAGAAGTCTGTACGGGTAAAACGGGTCATACAGAAGTCGTACGAGTCGTTTTCGATGAACGCGTCATCTCATTAGAAAAGCTACTGGCTGTTTTTTGGGAAAAACACGACCCAACTCAGGGAATGCGTCAAGGTAACGACTTAGGTACTCAATATCGTTCTGCAATTTACACTTATTCGACGGAGCAACTCGAGAGCGCAGAGAAATCGAAACTCTTGTATCAGCAAGCACTGCAAGAAGAGCAGCGCGCGAACATCACCACCGAAATACAACCAGCAGGTCCGTATTACTTTGCGGAAACCTACCACCAGCAATATTTGGCGAAAAACCCTGATGGTTACTGTGGCATCGGAGGAACGGGAGTTTGCTTCCCACCAAGCCTCCAAGGATAAACCTAACCAGCAACAAAAAGAGCGACCGATATGGTCGCTCTTTTCTAAATCTAAGTGGGTACCAAGCTAACTAAGCCGATAATGATGCTATCACTTGGTTGACTTCTTTAAAGATGGTGAGCCTTTTATGATCGTTGACGTCAGGTAGTAACACTTTGCCATTGTCGAACTGAAAACAGCCAACCCCAACAATAAAAAATTGACCTTTGAACAACGTTTTAACAAAACGGGCCACTTGTAATGGTCGATATACAGCAAACTCACGTAGCATAACTCACCTCAATTCCTTTGAGAAAACACGGATTGCTTATTTTTCCTCTGCAATCTTAATGCGCAATTTGCGACGGAAATCATTTTAGCAAATTCTAAATATAACGCAAGATTACACCACTCCATACGTTAAATAAATGTTATCACCGGTCCTACAAATTTCTAAGATCTGGATATATACTGGAAGCTTCCAAACCTCGTACGGAATATAACAATATGAAAACTAAGACTCTCCTACCTCTACTACTGGCCTTAACGCCAAGCTTGACCTTTGCACACAACTTGTCAGTGGGTAAAAGCGTTCCTCCTGTCAATGTTGCCGCTTACGGCGAGATTGTTTTACAAGGCGAAGGCGTTGCATACCAACCCTGGGCAACTCAACATATGCAAGGCAAAGTTCGTGTTATTCAAGCCATCGCAGGCCGTAGCAGTTCAAAAGAGATGAATGCCCCTTTAATGTCGGCAATAACAGCGGCAAATTTTCCACAAGAAAGCTACCAGACGACGACTATCATCAACCAAGATGATGCAATTTGGGGGACAGGCTCTTTCGTGAAGTCTTCAGCTCAAGACAGCAAAAAAGAGTTTCCTTGGTCATCCATGGTTCTTGATGAAAATGGCGTAGTTGCTAATACTTGGGACCTGAAAGAAGAAAGCTCGGCCATTATTGTTCAAGACAAAACGGGCAAAGTTCTGTTTGTCAAAGAGGGCGCACTTGAGCAAGATGAGATAACAAAAGTCATTGAGCTTATTAAACAGAACATCTAGCTTCATTGAATGGCTCCTTGTTCCTGTTGTAAGGAGCTATATGAATTTGATTAGAAGCATGGGCAGTGATAACTCTGCTCTTTATAAGTGCGACACTTCCATCAGAGAGTATTACCAATATTTTTCGGCACGTATGTGTTGAGTTAAATTTTTCTGCTAGCCAACAAAAGAGTGAACTTTTATTCATTATGGGTGTTATATTATAACAGTCGGTAAGAGGAGCTCAGATGTACCACCACCAGCAAAAAATACTAAGATATTGGTATCGCACTGCTTTATTTTTCAGTGTTGCGTTGCTGATCGCTTGGAACTTTGCGGTTGTACTTCATCAAGTTGATCTGACGCCCGACCATCATACCCATCATCATTGCCAATTATTTTCTGGTGTTCAGCACGGTATAGCAAAGGTACAACCTACCCTCTCTACACCGACTTTTACGCGCGCCCAGCATCATCATGTTTTTTTGCATCTCGTGTACGGCGAAGAAGTTCTTGGCGCTGCTCGTGCCCCTCCTTATTTTGCTTAATTTCCAAACTATTCCACACTCAAAATTATTGAGTTCATTTCCGCACCTAGTGTGTCAGGGAACAATAACTTAGTGAAACTCGAATCTGAGCAATACCGCCTTTGGTTAATGCCAGTAAAATTAGGAAAAATACAATGTCATCAAAACACGTTTTAGCCCTTGCTATTGGCCTCACTTTATCGACAGCAGCGAATGCAAACGAATACCGCCAGCATGGTGCTCATGTGCATGGTCACGTCGAGTTTAATATCGCCCAAGATGGCAAAGATCTGTTAGTAGAGATCACAGCTCCTGGAGCTGATGTTGTGGGTTTCGAGCATGCTCCAGAAAACGCGCAACAAGAGCAAGCGCTTAAACAAGCCGTCGCTACACTCGAAGACAGCAACGCATTGTTCGCTATTAACTCACAAGCTGATTGTAATATTGAAGAAGCTTACGTGAGCCACAACCTAAGCGAAACTCATGAGGAACATGATCATAGTGAGCACGACCATGATGACCATGCACATCACGATCATGAAGGGCACGAACATCATGATCATAATGATAAACATGACCACCATGACGATCATGATGAGGCGCACGATCATGGCGGTCACGGTGAATTTTCGGTGCAATATCGCTTCAGTTGCGAACAAGTTAATCAGCTTAGCCAAATCCAAACCGATTGGTTTAACCAATTCCCAACTACAGAGTCCATCAGCGTCAATATATTCACTGATACCATGCAATCAGCAATTAAATTAAGCAAAGATAACACCCAAATCGTAATCAAATAACACGAGTGGCGTGTAAGTACCCACTTACACGCCACAGCTTTGGTGATTTAATATGACTGAAACCACACCAAATGTTGTCGAGCTAGAGGATGCCCAATTTTTCTGGCCCGGTTCAACCAACGCAACCATCCGCATCCCCAAATTACACATTACACAAGGCGAGCATGTGTTTATCAAAGGTCCAAGTGGCTGCGGTAAATCGACCTTGCTCGCTTTGTTGACGGGGATTAACACATTAACTTCAGGCTCTCTATCTGTACTCGATACTGACCTTGCTAGTTTAAGTGCCAGTCAGAGAGACCGCTTTCGCGCCAATCATATTGGCTACATCTTTCAACAGTTCAATTTATTGCCGTACCTTAACGTACTTGAAAACGTATTATTGCCATGTCAGTTCAGTAAAATACGACGTGACCGTGCCCATTTAGGTGCCTCATCTCAAACGTTAAATGAACAGGCTCAGGCCCTACTAGAACGACTGCACTTGCCAAACGAGCTTCATACACGCCCTGTCTCTGAATTGAGTATTGGTCAACAACAACGTGTGGCTGCGGCTCGAGCTCTGATAGGACATCCAGAGTTAGTGATCGCTGACGAACCAACCTCAGCTTTAGACTATGACAATCGTAAAGCATTTATTGAGCTCCTTATGGAGCAAGCGAATCAAGCCAATGCCACACTGGTATTCGTTAGCCACGACCCAACACTCGAACCCTTATTCGATCGCACGCTCAATCTACCCGACATTAATCAAGTATCTAGCCTAGGAGCCATATCATGAGTGCTGTTGTAAAGCTCGCCTGGAAAAGCTTGATGAACCGCAAAGCGACGGCAATTCTAACCATCATGACCGTTGCGATTTCAGTGGTACTCCTCTTGGGCGTCGAGCGTATCCGAACTCAAGCCAAGGATAGCTTCGCCAATACAATTTCAGGCACAGACCTCATTATTGGTGGACGCTCTGGGCAAGTGAACCTATTGCTCTATTCTGTGTTTCGTATTGGTAATGCGACCAACAACATCGATTGGAAAAGCTACCAAGAGTTTGCCAATCATCGTTCAGTCGATTGGGCTATTCCAATCTCGCTTGGCGACTCGCATAAAGGCTTCCGAGTTATGGGAACCAATCACAGTTACTTTGAGCATTACAAGTTTGGAAGTAAGCAACCACTAACATTTGGCAAGGGTAGAGAATTCAATGGTTTATTTGAAACCGTGCTAGGTTCTGATGTCGCTAAACAACTTGGTTATGATATCGGTAGCGAAATCATCATTGCCCACGGCATTAGCGACGTTGGCTTTAGCCGTCATGACAATCTGCCATTTAAAGTTGTCGGTATCCTTGCACCTACAGGAACACCAGTCGACAAAACTGTCCATGTATCATTGGAAGCCATCGAAGCCATTCACGTCGGATGGGAAAGTGGTGCGCGTTTGGGCCCGACACCCAAGGCACAAGATCTCAAAAACAGAGACTTTCAGCCCAAACAAATTACCGCTATGCTCGTTGGTTTGAAATCTCGTATTCAAACTTTCGCCCTGCAAAGACAAATTAACACCTACCCCAAAGAGCCGCTCAGCGCCATTATGCCCGGCGTTGCGTTGCATGAGTTATGGGGAATGATGTCGGTTGCAGAGCAAGCCCTAATGGCAGTATCTGGTTTTGTCGTGATCGCAGGGTTGTTAGGTATGTTAAGCAGTCTATTAACTAGCCTACAGGAACGCCGCCGTGAAATGGCGATTTTGCGTGCCATGGGAGCAAGGCCTCGTCATGTTTTCTCACTCTTAATTAGTGAAGCCAGCTTGCTTACTGCTGCTGGTATTATTACTGGCGTTACTGGGCTGTATGCCATTCTTGCTATCGCGCAGCCGATCATCCAACAGCACTATGGAATACATCTCACCTTAAGCATCTTATCTACTTATGAGTGGATGCTATTAGGTTTCGTACAATGCGCTGGTATTGTGATTGGTTTCATTCCCGCACTCCGCGCCTACCGACAGTCACTGAGTGACGGAATGACAATAAGGATTTAATAAAATGTGGAAAAAAATACTCGCAAGTTGCTTGCTGGTCGTCGCATTCACAGCGCCTGTTATGGCCAGCGAAGAACCATTAAAGCTTGACTGGATTGACCTTGTTCCAGAAAAAGAGCGTAAATTGTTCGACAGTATAGGCATGCCCGCATCTGATCACAGTGGTGGCGCAGCCCAGCAGTCCAAGATTGGTAACGTTCGACCAGAACTGAACGGAAGCCAAGTTAAAATTCCGGGGTTTGTTATCCCACTTGAAGGTGATGCCGATACCGTCACCGAATTTTTATTGGTGCCATATTTTGGAGCTTGTATTCACGTGCCACCACCGCCTCCAAACCAGATCATTTACGTGAAGTTTCCGAAAGGCGCGCCTGTTCAAGAGTTGTGGGATGTTATATATGTGGTTGGAACGTTGAAAACCGAGACGATAAACCACGAACTGGCAGAAACGGCTTACGTTATTGAGGGATCAGAAATAGAAGCCTACGACGATATGTAATTTAAGTCGTCGATAAGCCTCGCTACACCTAAGGCGTCACACTGGCGCCTTTTTTAGCTTTGTGCTACACGATATAACGAGATAAATACGCTAATACGCCCACATAAATAACCAAAAGAAACGCTATCGACAGGTGCTTTTTGAGTTTACCTGCTTCTGAGAACTTCATAGCCCCTCCAAAATAACGATAACAATTTTAACAACTCATTATCATTTTGAATAGCCCTATTCGTTCAAAAACTGAGAACTCCTGTCTGGTCGCTTGGTCAGATAAGGTGTAAATTTAAACGTGCGAACCACGCAGTTCTTGGTAGGAAAACGAATGGCAGACCCGACAAAGCAACCTGTTGTCATCGAACATCAGTCAGACACAAAAAAAAATACGCAACAAGAAAAGAAACAAGGCTACATAAAAGACAGTGCTAGTAAGGTAAAAACCATAGCCCAAATACACGGTCTTGACGCCTTACTGCAAACCGAACCGCCAGCCAAATCTGCGTTTGAAAGAGCCCAATTGCGAGAGCAACGACGCCAAGAACAGCGACAAAAAAACTTAGAACAGATTTTAAAATTAGCGCACAGTTCATGCCGAGATGAGACAGCGGGAGAGCCAGACCAAGATTGGTTGCATCGATTTTTTGAGATGGCTCAAGACATCCATAACAGCGCGATGCAAAAGCTATGGGCTCAAGTGATGAAGCGTGAAGTGACCAATCCGGGCTCAACATCCATGAAAGCGTTGAAAACCCTCAAAGATATGTCACCAAAGGAAGCACAAACTCTGCAAAGAGCCGCCTCTTTAGCGTGCAGTTTTGGAGGGGATCACAGCAGAAAACTGTTGATTGGTTACAAAGCGCAAGGAGGCATATTTAGCTTCGGCAAGCGAGACGTCGCCAACAGCCTAAATATGGGAAGTTTTCAACTGCCGTATTCAAGCTTGTTGCTCTTAATTGAATTAGGGCTGCTGCACAGTGCCGAACTTGAATCTGGCGAAATTAGTATCGAGACACCGTTGGTCCTCACCTACCAAGGTAAAAACTTGTCACTGAACGTAAACAGTAAAGGTGTCCGCCTTTTATATTACCGCTTCACACCCACAGGTAATGAGCTCTGTACCTTGCTCGGAAACAAACCACATGCCGAATACTACGATCAAATGCTTGCACTGTTAAATCATAGATTTAGTGTCCATAGTGAAGCTAAAAGTACGGTTCATCATACCGTCTAGCCAGCTTGAGAAGCATTTGATCACCTATGATCCAAATACTTCTCAAGCAGCTCAAAGAGCTTTAGGTCACCTATGATCTAAATGCTTTTTTATCGGATCACACCGCGTTGTTTAAGATCGATTAAGCACAAATCCACCAGCTCATCGACACTCTTTTCTCCCGCGGGCAAATCGATTTCAGGGTTCTCTGGCGCTTGATATTCCGAATCAATACCAGTGAAATTAGGAATCTCTCCCGCACGGGCTTTACGGTATAAACCCTTAGGATCTCGACCTTCGCAAACCTCTAGAGATGCATTGACATACACTTCGATAAACTCGCCTTCTGGCAATAAATCGCGCACTAACTTCCGCTCTGCACGATGCGGTGAAATAAACGCCGACAGAACAATTAAACCCGCATCTGCCATCAACTTCGCCAGTTCACCAATGCGACGAATGTTCTCGCGACGGTCCTGTTCAGAAAAACCTAAATCGCTACACAAACCATGCCGTACATTGTCACCATCCAATAAATAGGTGTGGTAACCCAATGCTGCAAGGCGATTTTCCAACGCACCTGCTACGGTTGATTTACCCGCTCCAGATAAGCCGGTAAACCACAATACGGCAGGTTTTTGCTTCTTTAATTCAGCACGAAACTGTTTATCAACCGAATGCTGGTGCCAAACAATGTTTTCATCTTTTACCGTCGTTTCGGCAGTCATAACGTATCCTTGTAAATATCGGAATTAAAACGGGAAAAAGACCGGGATCAAAGTAAGTACTAATACAGAGTACACAATCGAAATTGGCACTCCAATTCTCACGTAGTCGGTCAATTTGTAATTTCCTACGCTGTACACCAGCAGGTTAGTTTGGTAACCGTAGGGAGAGATAAAGCTCGCACTCGCGCCGAACAAAACCGCCATGATGAATGGCATCGGATCCACGCCATAACCCACCGCCATACTATAGCCGATAGGAAAAGAAAGCGCAGCCGCGGCATTGTTTGTCACCAATTCAGTGAGTACCAATGTCATGATATAAGTCGCCACCAAGGCACCAAATACTCCCCAGCCATTAAACGCTTCAATAAACATCACTCCCATTCTTTCTGACAATCCAGAAGAGATCATCAGTTGAGCAATAGACAAAGCGGAACCTACAATCACGACGATATCGATCGGAAAACGGCGGCGCAGTTCTGAAATCTGCACAATACCAAACGCAATAAGCGCGATAAGGTACGCAGCTAGACCTTTAATAATCGGTACTAACTCTAATAGAGCGCATCCAATTACGGCTGCAAAGCCCAGTAATACAATGGAAGACTTATTCGTATCAAGCCGAGCGCTAGAGTCCAAGTCATGCACTAAAACAAACTCTTTACGATGAGCTCGGCGTTCAGACTCAAAACGCTTGCCTGGAACCAGAACTAACGTGTCCCCAGGCGCTAAGGTAATGCTACCCAAGCCACCTTCTAGGCGTTCGTGGCCTCGGCGAATCGCCACAACAACGGCATCGAATCGGTCGCGGAATCGGCTCTCTTTGAGGGTTTTGTAGCAAAACGTCGCCGACGAGCTCACCACAACTTCGATAAAGTTTTGCCCATTTAAGTGCTGCTGACCAAACAACTTGAGGCCCGGAATTTCTTGCAGGGTCGCGACGCTCTCAACATCGCCACAAAATAACAGGCGGTCTTTTGCATTGAGCACAAAATCCGGTCCCACAGAAGAAACAGTAACACCATCGCGCACCACTTCTGCAAGAAACAGTTTGCGCAGCGCACGTAAATTATTCTCGCTGATCGTACGCCCAACTAGCGGTGAGCCTGGCTCAACGCGAGACTCAAGAAAGTAAGGTAAATCTTCTTGGTTTTGATCATCATAATTCGGTAGCAAGTAGCTCAGTGGGATAAGAATCAGCATCCCTCCCACCAGCACAGCCAAACCTATCATCGTAGGTGTAAAAAAACTCAGGCTCGGTAAGCCTGCGTCTTCGACAAAGCTGTTGATGATTAAGTTAGTCGACGTACCAATCAAAGTTAACGTGCCACCAAAAATGGCGGCGTAAGACAAGGGAATAAGTAATTTCGAAGGTGCATGTTGCTGATTACGCTTAATCGCCCCAATCAATGAGACAACCACAGCGGTATTATTCGTAAATGAAGAAAGCAAGGCGGTCGACACACCGAGCTTAGCAATCACGCTGCCTAACTGGCCCTCAGAGATACTTCGGCTCACCCAACTGATCAGCAGTGTTTTTTCTAGAGCACAGGATGCAAGAATCAATAGAACCAGAGTTAACAATGAAGAGTTGGTAAAATTGGATGCGATAGTGGCTGAATCCATCATCCCAGCCATGAATGCAATAAAAGCGGCACCCGCAAAGACATAACTAGGCTTAATTTTCGTGACAAGCAAGCAAGTGATAATGCCAAGCAAAATCGCTAACACAAACCCTTGTTCCCACATAGCCTTTCCTTACCAAATAGCCCTAAAGGGCACAACAACGACTCATTTATCCATGAATCACCGACAAACGAGCAAACAGACAAAAATCAGCGCAAGCGAAAAGAACATCAGAATGCTCGGTTTTCTTGGGCTCCACCGAAGCATTCTGGTATTAGGAGAATACCTAACGACATTTCGCAATTCAGTTAGGTAGCGACGCCCCAAGTACAACAGCAGACAGAGCCTGAAATTATCGTACTTGGGTAAGCCAGTTACTTTTTCAGAAACTGGCTGACGTCTTTTGCTTCCCAGTGTGGGAAGTGTTTACGGACAAGCGCATTAAGCTCAACTTCAAACGCAGAGATGTCCGTCAAATCGCGCTCAACCACGGCGAGGCTCTCTTTAACCATGCCAGCACCAACCGTCACGTTTGTCAGACGATCGATAATGATAAAGCCACCGGTATCTGCACAGTCTTGATAATTGTCCAGCGCGACTGACTCATTAAGAGACCATTCACACAAACCAATACCATTCAATGGCAGCTCTGCCGAGCTATGAGTCGAGAGATTATTAATGTCATATTGATGACGAATCGCTTCAACATGACCTACGGTTTTCTTACCTGCGATTTTGATGTCATAGTCACGACCCGGTTGCAGGGGTTGCTCTGTCATCCACACCACATCGGCAAGCAAATGGTTTGTGGTTTCCACTTGAGCATTATCTAGAACAATCAAATCTCCACGGCTAATATCGATCTCATCGCTTAGCGTCAGAGTGACAGCTAATCCGGCACGAGCTTCTTCAATATCACCATCAAATGTCACAATACGTGCCACAGTTGACGTTTTACCCGATGGCAATGCTTTAATGGCATCACCGACTTTGATCGAACCAGAAGAAATGGTCCCCGCAAAGCCACGGAAATCGAGGTTAGGACGATTAACGTATTGCACAGGGAAGCGGAACTCACCCGCGCCTTTTTCTTGATCCACATCGACCGTTTCAAGAAGCTCAAGCAATGATGGGCCTTTAAACCAAGTCAGGTTTTGGCCTTTATCCACCACATTGTCCCCTTCAAGCGCTGAGATCGGGATGATTTGAATATCAATATCCCCTGTCAGATTCTCAGAGAACTTCAGATACTCGTCGCGGATCTCTTCAAAGCGCTCTTGGGAGTAATCCACTAAGTCCATCTTGTTGATCGCCACAACAAAGTGCTTCAAACCCAACAGGTTGGAAATGAAAGAGTGACGACGAGTTTGATCGAGAATGCCCTTACGTGCATCAACTAGAATCACAGCTAAGTCACATGTCGATGCACCTGTAGCCATGTTACGTGTGTACTGCTCGTGTCCAGGAGTATCTGCAATGATGAATTTACGTTTCTGCGTCGAGAAATAGCGGTAAGCCACATCAATCGTGATCCCCTGCTCGCGCTCAGCTTGTAAGCCATCGACCAACAACGCAAGGTCAGGCTTTTCACCCGTGGTACCCACACGTTGGCTGTCTGAGTGCACTGCCGCTAGCTGATCTTCATAAATTTGTTTTGAGTCATGGAGTAAGCGACCGATTAATGTACTTTTACCGTCATCCACCGAGCCACAAGTCAAGAATCTAAGTAACGACTTGTACTGGTGTTGTGTTAAATAGCCTTCGATACCAAGCTCGGCTAATTGAGCTTCAACTGCACTGTTCATTATCTTTCCTTAGATCCTTTAGAAGTAACCTTGACGTTTCTTAAGCTCCATCGATCCTGACTGATCGTGGTCGATCGCTCGGCCTTGGCGCTCACTCGACGTTGCCACCAGCATTTCTTCAATAATGCCAGTTAAAGTGTTCGCTTCAGACTCGATGGCCCCGGTCAATGGATAACAACCAAGGGTACGGAAGCGCACACTCTTCTCTTCAATCACTTCACCCGGTTGAAGCTCCATACGATCATCATCAACCATGATCAGCATGCCATCGCGTTCAACAACTGGGCGTTTGTCCGCGAGGTAAAGCGGCACGATCTCGATGTTTTCTAAATAGATGTATTGCCAGATATCAAGCTCAGTCCAGTTAGACAGTGGGAATACACGAATGCTCTCACCCTTATTAACCTGACCGTTGTACGTCTTCCATAGCTCAGGACGTTGGTTTTTAGGGTCCCATGTATGGTTCTTATCGCGGAATGAATACACGCGCTCTTTCGCCCGTGATTTCTCTTCGTCGCGGCGCGCACCACCAAAGGCAGCATCAAAACCGTACTTGTTCAGCGCTTGTTTTAAGCCTTGAGTCTTCATGATGTCAGTGTGCTTAGAAGAACCATGAACAAACGGGCTACAGCCCATGGCTAGACCTTCTGGATTCTTATGTACCAAAAGCTCAAAACCGTATTTGGCCGCGGTGCGATCACGAAATTCAATCATCTCGCGGAACTTCCAATCGGTGTCAACATGCAGCAATGGAAATGGAATCTTACCTGGGTAAAAAGCTTTACGCGCAAGGTGCAGCATCACTGATGAGTCTTTACCAATCGAATACATCATGACTGGGTTATCAAACTCAGCCGCAACTTCACGGATGATGTGGATACTCTCCGCTTCGAGTTGTTTAAGGTGAGTTAAACGTTGTTGGTCCATGTTTTGTATTTCCTTTTTAAGCTTGAAGGCGCATTACGTCTCTAATCTTTGGTCTGAAATTATATGGAGTTGGCAATAGCACTTTTGTTGAATTCAGTACTAGACAAAAACCAGTCTAACTTTTGAGACAGTCGCACTACCTCTCCGACAACAATCAAAGATGGCGACTGTGCTTCCTTCGATAAATCAGAGAGTTGGGAGAGTTCTCCCGTAAATACTTTTTGTTGAATCTGCGTGCCACGCTCAATAATGGCAATCGGAGTCGACGCTGAACGACCATGCTTAATGAGTTGATTCTGAATATAGTGTGATTTCATCAGCCCCATGTAGATCACTAAAGTCTGATTCCCACGCGCCAACGTGGACCAATCCATCTCATCACTTTCTTCTTTCAAGTGGCCAGTCACAAAGATGGCCGATTGCGCATAATCACGATGAGTCAGTGGAATACCAGCATAAGCGGTTGCGCCAGCTGCTGCGGTAATGCCAGGGACAACTTGAAAACGAACGCCGGCATCAGCAAGCACTTCTAACTCTTCACCACCACGACCAAATACAAACGGATCACCACCTTTAATGCGCACTACTTTGTAGCCCTGCTTGGCAAAATCCACCAAAAGCTGATTCGTCTTCTCCTGCGGCACACTGTGATGCCCAGCTCGCTTCCCAACGCACACCAAAATCGTATCGCTTGGAATCAATGCCATGATTTCTTCAGACACCAAGTAGTCGTACAAAACCACGTCAGCTTGCTGCAAGCAGTTCAGTGCTTTCACCGTCAGAAGTTCAGGATCGCCTGGTCCTGCACCTACTAAGGCGACTTCACCAGGCTGTAGCGATTGCTTTGCAAAACGAGTAACACCAGCGACTGGGTTGTCAGAAACTAACCGGGGCTTTGGTTTAGGAAAAGAAGTGACTGAATCGTTCGTTGCCATGTGCTTGCTCATCGTCCATTGATATCGTTATGTAAGCATTATGGCGGGGCGTTTATATTACCTGAAATTCTAAAATTTCATTTTTTATTCAAAAATCTGCTAAGAAGTTTTTGTTTGGTCTCATTCAAAAGCGTGCAAAAGTCGGCGGTTAATATGAATAAGGTTCAGTAAACTGATTAATGTTCACAGTTTTCTGTATCTTTATCATCGAGTTGCACCTGTGTTTGATACATTACGCAGTACGATTTCCCCTTATCATCGAATTGGAGCACCAAATGAAAGTGGCAGTTCATCCTATTTCCCTCGCAGTATTAAGTGGCATGCTAACGCTTGCTGGCCCAGCAATGGCCGATACCATCAAGCTTCGTATTATCGAAACCACCGACATTCACACCAACGTAATGGATTACGATTACTACAAAGACCAACCATCACAGCAAATCGGTTTAAGTCGCGCAGCAACAATAGTGAAACAAGCTAAGTCCGAGGCAGAAAACTCGGTACTAGTAGATAACGGTGATTTAATTCAGGGCAGCCCAATGGGCGATTACATGGCGGCAAAGGGGATTAATCCCGGCGACGTGCACCCAGTCTACAAAGCGATGAACAAGCTAGACTACGATGTGGGCAACATTGGCAATCATGAGTTCAACTATGGCTTAGATTTCCTACAAACGACGTTGAAGGGGGCAAACTTCCCTTACATCAATGCAAACGTATTTGATAAACAAACCGGTGAGCATTACTTCAAGCCTTACCTCATCAAAACTCACACATTTAAAGACACAGACGGCGAAGCGCATCAAATAAAAGTGGGTTACATCGGCTTTGTACCACCACAAATTATGGTATGGGATAAGAAGAACTTAGAAGGCAAAGTCTTTGCTAAAGACATTAAGGAAACCGCAGAGAAACTGATTCCTCAAATGAAGAAAGAAGGCGCAGACGTGATTGTGGCGATTCCACACTCGGGCATTTCTACTGATCTATACAAACTAGGCGCTGAAAACTCTGTTTACTACCTCACAGAAGTTGAAGGTATTGATGCGATTGCTTTTGGCCACTCTCACGCCGTCTTCCCAGGGAAAGACTTCGCAAACCTACCTAGTGTTGACATAGATAAAGGGACCATCAATGGTGTAACGTCCGTGATGCCGGGCCGCTGGGGAAGTCACGTAGGTGTGATGGATTTGATGCTGAAAGAGAAAGACGGCAGATGGCAAGTCGTCGAAGGCCAAGCAGAAGCACGCCCTATCTTCGATAAAGTAAATAAGAAGTCATTAGCTAAAGCCGATGAAGATATTGTGAAAGCGTTAGAAGAAGATCACAAAGGCACTCGTGAATTTGTAAACCAACCAATCGGCAAAGCAAATGATGTCATGTACAGCTTCTTGGCATTAGTGCAGGACGACCCCACCATTCAAATCGTTAACCTTGCTCAGAAAGACTACGTAGAACGCTTTATTCAAGGCGACCCAGACCTTTCTGACATTCCAGTACTGAGTGCGGCAGCACCATTTAAAGTAGGCGGTCGTAAGAACGATCCGAATAACTTTACAGAAGTAGAATCCGGTCAGCTCACCTTCCGTAATGCGGCCGATCTTTACTTATACCCAAACACCTTGGTTGCGATGAAAGTGAAAGGTAAAGAAGTTCGCGAATGGCTAGAGTGCAGTGCGGGTCAATTCAACCACATCGACATCAACAATCCTAAACCGCAATCTTTGATTGATTGGGATAATTTCCGTACTTACAACTTCGATGTTATTGATGGGGTTAACTACCAAATCGACGTTACCCAACCGCCGAAGTACGATGCGGATTGTAAAGTGATTAATCCGGATTCTCAGCGTATTGTGAACCTGACGTTCAATGGTAAGCCTGTCAATCCGAAGCAAGATTTCATCATCGCAACCAATAACTACCGTGCTTATAGTAATACTTTCCCTGGTACAGGCCCAGATTTCATTGCATTTGACGCACCAGATGAAAACCGCTCTGTCGTCGCCACTTATATTTCTCGCGTGAGTGAAGAAAAAGGAGAAGTGACACCAAGCGCTGACAACAACTGGTCTTTCGCACCGATTAAGTCCGATAACAAGCTAGATATTCGTTTCGAAACCTCCCCTAGCGATAAAGCGGCGCAGTTCATCAAAGAGAAAGGACAATACCCAATGAAACGCGTGTCAACAGACGACATTGGTTTCGCAATTTATCAAATCGATCTGAATAAATAAGGTTGATTTGACAACAACACTAAGCGGCTCTCATGAGCCGCTTTTTTGTTATCAATAAAACCCGTTAAAATAAAGAAAACCGTTTCTGAGTTATCACATGCACAGCGATCTTTTTTCAGACTTAGTCAAACATGGCTTTTTAGAGACAGAAGCAAACCAACTTATTGAAAATGGTGAGTTGCTCGAACTGCCTACACGCCACATTCTTAATCACCAAGGGGAGTTTAGCTCACACCTTTACTTCATCATTGAGGGGTTATGCCACGCAAGCTATCTTACTGAGCACGGCAAAGAATTCAGTAAAGAATTTTATTGGGAGAAGGACTGGGTTATCGGGTTTGAGAGCATAATAAAGGACCAACCTTCGCCTTACTTATTGGAAACGCTGAGCGCTTGTCAGCTATTTTGCTTGCCAATTGAAACGTTGCATCACTGGCGAGCAGAAAAGCACGCCATTTACTTAAAGCTACTCGAAAACCAACTGATTAATAAAGAGAACAAAGAACGCTTTATGTTGCTCTACTCTCCAGAAGAACGATATCAATTATTTTGCGCTCATTACCCAGATTTAAAGCAACGTATTACCGATAGTCAAATTGCGGCCTACCTGGGCATTACGCCAATCAGTTTGAGCCGAATCAAAGCGCGCTTAACCAAAGATCACACTCTCAAATAAACTCAAAAAAGAAAAAAGCTCTTCAAACGAAGAGCTTTTTCTCTGCTATTTGAGCTATTTAAGAATTCGCGCCCGGAATTGGCGCCCTTTCATCTTGCCGTTACTAATGGTCTGTAGAGCCTTTTTAGCCACAGACTTTTCGACGGCAACATAAGCGCGTACAGGGAACAGGTGAATCTTTCCGACTTGAGAGCCTGGAATACCATTTTTTCCTGTCAAACAACCTAAAATATCACCCGGTCGTACTTTCTGTTTCTTACCGCCATCAATGTTAATCGTAACCATCTTCGCTTGGTATGGCTGCTGATTTGATTTGGCAGGCAATGTTGCTGGTACCACGTCCATCTCTAGGTATTCTTCAATACGAGCTACACGTAAACCGTCTTTCTCACCAAAAAAGCTGAACGCTAAACCTTTACTACCCGCACGACCTGTACGACCAATACGGTGCACATGAACCTCAGGATCGCGCGATAGCTCAAAGTTAAAGACAGCATCAAGATTATCAACGTCCAAACCACGCGCTGCAACGTCTGTTGCAACAAGGATAGACACACTCTTGTTAGCAAACTGCACCAATGCTTGGTCGCGTTCACGCTGCTCTAAGTCCCCATGGATATCGATAACGCTGAATCCTTTGTGATGCAACTCATCTGCGACACTTTGCACTTCTTTTTTGGTATTACAAAAAACCACCGCGGACTCTGGCTGGTGAGTCAGCAGCAAATTCGCCAATGCTTCATCACGTGCTTCCGAGCCTTCAACTTTATAGAAGTACTGCGCAATGCTTGAGGTATCATGCGTCGATTCCACCTTAATCACTTCCGGTGTCTGCATTATACGCTGCGCAGTTTGCTCAATTTTTTCTGGAAAAGTAGCACTGAAAAGTAGAGTTTGACGCTGCTTTGGCGCTGCATCGATGATTGCATCTAATGCGTCTTGGAACCCCATGTCCAACATGCGATCAGCTTCATCTAGCACCAAGGTATTCAGTTCGCTAAGATCAATTCGGCCTTTTTCAAGGTGATCCAAAATACGACCAGGAGTACCAACTAGGATATGCGCACCATGCTCCAGCGAACCAATTTGTGGCCCCATAGGCATCCCACCGCAGAGAGTAAGCACTTTAATATTATGAATGCCGCGACCTAAAGTACGAATTTCCTTCGCTACTTGGTCTGCAAGCTCACGCGTTGGACACAATACTAATGACTGGACACGAAAGCGTTTGACGTTGAGGTTCGATAAAACCCCTAAACCAAATGCAGCGGTTTTACCTGAGCCCGTTTTACCCTGCCCGATGACATCACGATGTTTTAGGATTGCAGGCAAGCTCAAAGCTTGAATTGGCGTCATGTGGGTATAGTTCAGGGAATCAAGTGTGGCAAGTAACGCTGGGTTAAGCCCTACTTGATCGAATGTTTGTTTGCTCACGGGGATATCCTCAGGTGAGATGGAAAGAGGGCACATTATCACCAGATTTGGTGGGAAAACCAGTGCTAATTAACCTTTGTTAATGAGTATGAGCTCAAAACAAAGTAAAGTCAGTCACTCTATTCTCATTACGGATGACAACATGCTCACTTGGATTACTTTGCCCTTTGCTCAGCTAACAACCACACAGCTGTATGAAATGATGAAATTGCGTGTGGATGTATTCGTTGTTGAACAAACCTGCCCTTATCCTGAACTTGATGGTAAGGACACACTCGAAGGCGTTTATCATCTAATAGGCTATCACGGTGATGAACTGGTTGCTTGCGCACGATTACTGCCCGCAGGCACTACGTATGACAATGTGAGTATTGGTCGAGTGGTGACAAAGCAGACCGCGCGAGGCGGTGGCTTAGGTCATAAGTTATTGGACAAGGCATTGGCACAATGCGAAACATTATGGCCAGGGCAGACAATAGATATAGGTGCTCAAGAACACCTCATCCAGTTTTATGCAAGTCATGGATTCAAGGTTATCTCAGAGTGCTACCTTGAAGATGGTATCCCTCATGTGGATATGCGGAAAGAATCCGTAGCGCTATAAGTTTCAATTCGATTGGTTACTATGAAAACTAATCGAATTAAAAAACTAACTAAAAAGACGCGATATATTCGCGTCTTTTCATTTGAAGCGTTTACTTGTTACGCCCAAAGGTCCCATCCGACAAACGGAAAAACATAACGGACCGCCCGCTTTTTTCCAGCTGTAGCATATCTAACTCGCCTTCGTCACTAAGCTTAAAGCGAATCAACTGTCCCTGCTTTATTTGGCTTAGCGGCTTATCACTGCCTTCTATTTTGACCAGAGCGCTAAGATCCGCCATAGAGAGCTGATTACTTCTGAAAACCTGCGCTAATGTATCACCATTTTTAACCGTGTACTCTTTCCAGTCTTCAGATTTCGGTCCAGAGTTCTGAGAGGTTCTCTGCTGGCTTAAACTCTGCGCGTTCAGCTCAATCGCTACGCGTTGATGATCGACCTCAGTCTGCTCAACTGGTTGATCTGTTTTATTTGGCAAAGGAATAACAAGGAGTACCAGAATCAATGGCACTAAGACCATCAAAGCACGCTGATGAAATTTAGGCAGACGCAACCAAAACTGCTTAACAGGCTGTATACGCTCCAACCATTGCTCTTTGTTGAACGGCTGCTTCCAGTCGATAGCAGCGAATTTTTGTTTAACCAATTCGACATAGTCGACTTGCTGCTTTTTCTTTCTGCGACGATTCATTGTAATGAGTCCCTTAATACTTCTACGGTCAGTATAAAAATACCGACGCGGAGAGTATATGTTTTTCACCAAACTAAAATGGAATTGGGATTAAATTAGCAGAAATTTCACTTGGAGTAAGAGATAAGTCACAACCTGGCCGCCTCAATTAAGCATTCAGTCGCAATCATTTAAACCTAAGCTCGAAACTGATATCCTGTTACCTTTATCACTCCTAATAAGAGCGACATTCATGTCTGAAATTAAATTTGAAACTGCAGAACAAAAAGCAAGCTACGGCATTGGTCTGCAAATGGGTCAGCAACTTGCAGGCTCTGGTCTTGAAGGTCTTAGCGTTGATGCTATCGCAGCGGGTATTGCAACAGCACTAACTGGTGACATGCCATCAATCGAAATTGATGAAATCAACAAAGCACTACAAGAACTTCACACTCGTGCAGAAACAGCTCGCCAAGAAGCAGCAAAAATTGCGGCAGCAGAAGGCGAAGCGTTCCTAAAAGACAACGCTCTACGACCTGAAGTTAACGTTCTAGACTCTGGTCTTCAGTACGAAATCATTTCTGAAGGTACTGGTGCAGTTCCTACAGCAGAAAGCTCAGTTCGCGTTCACTACCACGGTGAGCTAACTGACGGTACTGTATTCGATAGCTCTGTATCTCGCGGTCAACCTGCTGAATTCCCTGTTACAGGTGTAATCAAAGGTTGGGTAGAGGCACTACAACTAATGCCTGTTGGCTCTAAGTGGAAGCTATACGTACCACAAGATCTTGCGTACGGTGAGCGTGGCGCTGGTGCGGCTATCCCTCCATTTGCAGCTTTAGTTTTCGAAGTAGAACTATTAGATATTATCTAATTGAAACCATTTTCAATTATGATTAAATAAAACGGCGCACTAGCGCCGTTTTTTTGTCTAAACTGAATAAACTTTCTCACCTCTGAACCTTTCACTCTGATAGCCTTTAAAAATAAAATCACTTTTAAAAAACGCTCAACCTTTGGAGGTACTATGCGTAAAACACTCCTAACTCTAGCACTCCTATCAATCAACATTGGTAGTGCGCACGCATTCTTAGATTCAGTCACTCAAAAAAGTAAAGAAAGTGGCCTGATGGACATGGTCGGCAGCAGCTTGAACACCGAGTCGTCTCCATTAACAGACATGCTAACTAGCCAATTACCAGTATCCACTGAGCAAGCAGCCGGAGGCAGTGGTGCACTACTCGCTTTGGCTCAAAGCCAGCTTTCGCAAGAAAATAGTAGTGAATTACAGTCTTTGATTCCTGGACTTTCAAACTTGCAAGGAGCACAAAGCTTACTAGGAAATATTGAGAATATCAGTGCAGTAAAAAGTGCATTCGATACGTTAGGTTTAGACCCATCTATGATCAGTCAGTTTGCTCCAGTAATCTTGGATTACTTGAACAAGCAAGGCGCTAGCGAAGGGCTTCTAAGTTCGTTGGGCGGGTTGTGGAATACTAGTAAATAAGCGTAAGTGATAATCACTTTTTAAATTGCCAGTCTGCATCGGTTGAAATAAATGCAGGCTGGATATAAAGGTTTACTGAATTACAGATACAAAAAAGCCGAGCTAATGCTCGGCTTTCTCGTTCTTACGAACTGATTACTCAGCAGCTTCTTCAGCAGCTGGGCGATCTACAAGCTCAATGTAAGCCATTGGAGCTTTATCACCAGCACGGAAGCCAGCTTTTAGGATACGAGTGTAACCGCCCTGACGAGCAGCAAAACGTGGACCTAGTTCGTTAAATAGTTTTGCAACTACTTCGTTGTCACGAGTACGTGCAAATGCTAGACGACGGTTAGCAACACTGTCAGTCTTAGCTAGTGTAATCAAAGGCTCAACTACGCGACGTAGCTCTTTTGCTTTTGGCAAAGTAGTCTTGATAACTTCATGACGTACTAGAGAGCTAGCCATGTTGCTGAACATCGCTTTGCGATGTGAGCTGTTGCGGTTGAGTTGACGACCACTCTTACGATGGCGCATGACCTAATCCTTCTAACTAGTATCGATTAATCTTCAGCGATTGATGCAGGTGGCCAGTTTTCTAGGCGCATGCCCAGAGACAGACCACGTGACGCAAGTACGTCTTTAATCTCAGTAAGAGATTTTTTACCAAGGTTAGGCGTTTTAAGTAGCTCAACCTCAGTACGTTGTACTAGATCACCGATGTAGTGAATCGCTTCTGCTTTCAGACAGTTAGCAGAGCGAACTGTTAGTTCAAGATCGTCTACAGGACGCAGTAGGATCGGATCGAATTCTGGCTTCTCTTCCTTCTCCTCAGGAACTCGTACATCACGAAGATCTACGAATGCATCCAATTGTTCAGCTAGGATTGTAGCTGCACGACGGATTGCTTCCTCAGGTTCTAGAGTACCGTTTGTTTCCATATCGATAACAAGCTTGTCTAGATCAGTACGCTGTTCTACACGAGCTGCTTCTACAGCGTAGGCAATTTTGTCTACTGGGCTGTAAGTAGCATCTACTAGTAGACGACCGATAGGACGCTCGTCTTCTTCGTTATGGATACGCGCAGAAGCTGGAACATAACCACGACCACGTTCAACTTTGATACGCATTGCGATCTCAGCGTTGTCATCCGTTAGGTGACAAATTACGTGTTCAGGGTTAGCGATCTCTACATCACCATCATGGGTGATGTCACCTGCAACCACAGGGCCCGAGCCTGATTTGTTCAAAGTAATGAACACTTCATCTTTGCCTTCGGCAACGCGCACAGCCAAACCTTTAAGGTTTAGAAGAATTTCAAGAATATCTTCTTGAACGCCTTCTTTCGTGCTGTACTCATGAAGTACGCCTTCAATTTCTACTTCTGTTACAGCACAACCTGGCATAGAAGATAGAAGGATGCGGCGAAGTGCATTACCCAGAGTATGACCAAAGCCACGCTCTAATGGCTCAAGAGTTACTTTTGCGTGAGTCGAGCTGATTTGTTCGATGTCAACTAGACGTGGCTTAAGAAATTCTGTTACAGAACCCTGCATTGTGTCCTCTCTTTAGTTTAAACCTTACTTAGAGTAAAGCTCGACGATCAATTGTTCGTTGATGTCAGCTGATAGATCAGAACGCTCAGGCATACGCTTGAATGTACCTTCCATCTTGCCACCATCTACTTCAATCCAAGTTGGTTTTTCACGTTGTTCAGCAACTTCTAGAGCTGCTTTGATACGAGCTTGCTGTTTAGCTTTCTCGCGAATAGAAACAACGTCATTAGCCGCTACTTTGAAAGAAGGAACGTTTACAACTTTACCGTTTACTAGGATAGCTTTGTGGCTAACTAGCTGACGTGCTTCTGCGCGAGTTGCGCCAAAGCCCATGCGGTAAACTACGTTATCAAGACGACCTTCAAGAAGCTGAAGTAGGTTTTCACCAGTGTTGCCTTTTAGGCGAGCAGCTTCTTTGTAGTAGTTACGGAATTGTTTTTCTAGAACGCCGTACATACGACGTACTTTTTGCTTCTCACGAAGCTGAACGCCATACTCAGATAGACGACCGCGACGAGCGCCGTGTACACCTGGTGCGTTATCAATTTTACACTTGGTATCGATCGCGCGAACACCAGACTTAAGGAATAAGTCAGTGCCTTCACGACGGCTAAGCTTCAGCTTAGGACCCAAATATCTTGCCATGATTCTTCTCCAATTGTCCTAGAAACGTTATACGCGACGTTTCTTAGGTGGACGACAACCGTTATGAGGGATTGGTGTAGCATCAACGATGTTTGTGATGCGGAAACCAGCGGCGTTTAGTGCACGAACAGTAGATTCGCGACCTGGACCAGGACCCTTAACCATAACTTCCAAGTTCTTTAGGCCGTATTCTTTAGCCATTTCAGCACAACGCTCAGCAGCAACCTGTGCAGCGAACGGAGTAGACTTACGAGAACCACGGAAACCAGAACCACCTGCAGTAGCCCATGCAAGAGCGTTACCTTGACGGTCAGTAATGGTTACGATTGTGTTATTGAAAGAAGCATGGATGTGCGCAACGCCATCTGCAACTTGCTTGCGTACGCGCTTACGAGCGCGAGTTGGTTGTTTAGCCATTGTACTCTACCTTCCCGATTATTTCTTGATCGGCTTACGCGGACCCTTACGGGTGCGAGCGTTGGTTTTAGTACGCTGTCCACGTAGTGGTAGACTGCGACGATGACGAAGACCACGGTAACAGCCAAGGTCCATAAGACGCTTGATGTTCATAGATACTTCACGACGTAGATCACCTTCTACAGTGTACTTAGCTACACCATCACGCAGTTGATCGATCTGCTCTTCAGTTAGTTCACTGATCTTAACATTTTCAGCAATACCCACTTCAGCTAGGATAGCTTGAGAGCGAGTTTTACCGATGCCGTAGATCGCTGTTAGAGCGATTACTGCATGTTTCTGATCAGGAATGTTAATGCCTGCTATACGGGCCATTATTCACTCCTAAGTGTTTCTATAAAAGAATTAGCCGCAGCAAAGCCCGTTATGGATACGCTGCGGAATACTACTTCTTTTGCACGCAAAAGGTAGGCCGAGGAATATACTCGACCCAACCTTCATTTTCAAGTAAAAATTTCTGCTAATTAGCCTTGGCGCTGTTTGTGCTTTGGCTCACTGCAAATCACGCGAACGACACCGTTACGCTTGATTACTTTACAGTTACGGCAGATTTTTTTAACGGAAGCACGAACTTTCATTGCTAAACTCCGTAAATGAAACTGAGTCTACCGCCGGATTAACGGCCGTAGCCTTTCAGATTCGCTTTCTTCAACACAGAATCATACTGTTGAGACATCAGATGAGTCTGTACCTGTGCCATAAAGTCCATAATTACAACAACTACGATTAGTAGCGATGTACCGCCGAAGTAGAAACGTACGTTCCACGCGACCATCATGAACTCGGGAATCAGACAGATAAAGGTAATGTACAGTGCACCAGCAAGGGTTAAACGTGTCATTACTTTATCAATGTATTTCGCTGTCTGCTCACCTGGGCGGATACCGGGTACGAATGCACCAGACTTCTTCAAGTTATCTGCTGTTTCACGCGGGTTGAAAACCAACGCCGTGTAGAAGAAACAGAAGAAGATAATTGCTGCTGCATAAAGCATTACATACAACGGTTGACCTGGGCTAAGAGCCAAAGACACGTCAGTTAACCAACCGAACGCGCTGCTCTCACCGTTTTGACCAAACCACTGAGCCAATGTTCCTGGGAACAAGATAATACTTGATGCAAAAATCGCTGGAATTACACCTGCCATGTTAATTTTAAGAGGCAAATGCGAGCTTTGCGCAGCAAATACTTTACGACCTTGTTGACGTTTCGCATAGTTAACGACGATTCGGCGTTGACCACGTTCCATGAAAACAACGAAGTAAATTACTGCAAAAGCTAATACCGCGATTAGCAACAGAAGAAGTACATGCAATTCACCTTGACGCGCTTGCTCGATTGTTTGACCGATTGCAGAAGGCAATCCAGCAACAATACCTGCAAAAATCAGTATCGAAATACCGTTACCAATTCCGCGCTCTGTAATTTGTTCACCTAACCACATCAAGAACATGGTACCGGTTACTAAACTTACGGTAGCAATTAGCGTAAACATGGTTTGGTTGATAACAACCAGATTGTCGACCATGTTTGGTAGGCCAGTTGCAATACCTATAGCTTGGAAGGTTGCAAGTACAAGCGTGCCGTAGCGTGTGTATTGGCTTATCTTACGACGGCCTGCTTCACCCTCTTTTTTGAGTTCAGCTAACGCTGGATGAACTACAGTTAGCAATTGGACAACAATAGATGCCGAAATATACGGCATGATGCCCAATGCTAATATAGATGCACGCTCAAGAGCACCACCGGAGAACATGTTAAACATTTCAACGATGGTACCTTTTTGCTGTTCGAACAAATCGGCAAGTACAGCAGCGTCAATACCAGGAATCGGCACAAAAGAGCCGGCTCGGAATACTAAAAGTGCACCAATTACGAATAACAAGCGCGACTTTAGTTCACTTAAGCCGCTCTGAGCACTACGAAAATCTTGTCCTGGTTTCTTAGCCATCTGTACCTCGTTCCTCGAGATTATTCCTCGATTTTACCGCCTGCAGCTTCGATTGCAGCTTTAGCGCCTTTAGTCACACGTAGACCTTTAACAGTCACTGCTTTGTTGATTTCACCAGAAAGAACAACTTTTACAAATTCGATGTTCTTAGTGATGATGTTAGCAGCTTTAAGACTGTTTAGATCAACTACGTCACCAGAAACTTTCGCTAGCTCAGCTAGACGAACTTCAGCAGACACTAGGCTCTTACGAGAAGTGAAACCGAATTTTGGTAGACGTTGTTTCAGAGGCATCTGACCGCCTTCGAAACCTGGACGAACACTGCCGCCAGAACGTGATTTTTGACCTTTGTGACCACGGCCACCAGTTTTACCTAGGCCTGAACCGATACCACGACCTACTCGCTTCGCAGAAGTTTTCGCGCCAGCAGCCGGTGCTAGAGTATTCAAACGCATTCTGATTACTCCTCAACTTTAACCATGTAGTAAACCTTGTTGATCATACCGCGAATACACGGAGTATCTTCAAGTTCTACTGTGTGGTTGATTTTACGAAGACCTAGACCGCGCAAAGTAGCTTTGTGCTTTGGCAGACGACCAATTGAGCTTTTAGTTTGAGTTACTTTAATAGTTGCCATGGTGTTCTTACTCCGAAATAGATTCAACAGTTAGACCACGTTTAGCAGCAACCATTTCTGGTGACTTCATGCTACCTAGTGCATCGATCGTTGCACGAACGATGTTGATAGGGTTCGTAGAACCGTACGCTTTAGATAGTACGTTGTGTACACCAGCAACTTCTAGTACTGCACGCATCGCACCACCTGCGATAACACCAGTACCTTCTGCAGCAGGCTGCATGTAAACTTTAGAGCCCGAATGGCGACCTTTCACTGGGTGGTGAAGAGTGCCTTCGTTTAGAGCGATCGTAGTCATGTTACGACGCGCTTTTTCCATTGCTTTTTGAATCGCTGCAGGTACTTCACGAGCTTTGCCGTAACCGAAACCTACACGACCGTTACCGTCACCAACTACTGTTAGTGCAGTGAAGCTCATGATTCGACCACCTTTAACCGTTTTAGAAACACGGTTAACTGCGATTAGCTTTTCTTGCAAATCATTCGCTTGAACTTGTTGTTCTTTAGCCATCTTCCAACCCTACCTTAGAATTTCAGACCAGCTTCGCGAGCAGATTCTGCTAGCGCCGCTACTCGACCGTGGTATTGGAAACCAGAACGATCAAATGCAACTGCAGTTACGCCCTTCTCTAGAGCGCGCTCAGCAATAGCTTTACCCACTGCTTTAGCTGCATCAACGTTACCAGTGTATTTCACTTGCTCACGGATCGCTTTTTCTACAGTAGAAGCTGCTGCGATAACCTCAGAGCCGTTAGCCGCGATAACCTGTGCGTACACGTGACGAGGAGTACGGTGTACAACTAGGCGAGTCGCACCCAGTTCTGCAATCTTACGACGTGCACGTGTAGCACGACGGATGCGAGATGCTTTCTTATCCATAGTGTTACCTTACTTCTTCTTAGCTTCTTTAGTACGCACATTTTCATCTGCGTAACGAACACCTTTGCCTTTGTATGGCTCAGGCTCACGGTAAGAACGAATGTCAGCCGCAACTTGACCAACTAGTTGCTTGTCAGCACCAGTGATCACGATTTCAGTTTGGCTTGGACATTCAGCTTTAATACCCGCTGGCAACTCGTGCTCAACTGGGTGTGAGAAGCCTAGTGTTAGACCTACAGCGTTGCCTTTGATAGCAGCACGGTAACCTACACCTTTAAGAGTTAGCTTCTTAGTAAAGCCTTCAGTAACACCAACAACCATGTTGTTAACTAGAGCGCGAGCAGTACCTGCTTGAGCCCATGCGTTAGCAACACCTTCTTTAGGACCGAAAGTCAGGTTATTTTCTTCCTGAGCGATTACAACTGCGTTGTTAAGAACGCGAGTTAGTTCGCCTTTCGCACCTTTTACAGTGATTTCTTGGCCGTTTAGTTTCACCTCTACGCCAGCTGGAATAGCGACAGGTGCTTTTGCAACACGAGACATAGTCTACTCCTTATTAAGCTACGTAAGCGATGATTTCACCACCAAGACCTGCTTTACGTGCAGCGCGGTCTGACATAAGACCCTTGGAAGTAGAAACGATAGCGATACCAAGACCACCCATTACAGAAGGAAGTTCATCTTTCTTCTTGTAAACACGTAGACCTGGACGAGAAACACGTTTAAGTTGCTCGATTACTGGTTTAGCTTGGAAGTACTTAAGTGTAACTTCTAGCTCAGGTTTTGCTTCGCCTTCAACAGCGAAGTCAACGATGTAACCTTCAGCTTTTAGTAGTGCAGCAATTGCAACTTTAAGCTTTGAAGAAGGCATTTTTACAGCAACTTTGTTTGCTGCCTGACCGTTACGAACGCGGGTCAGCATATCCGAAATCGGATCTTGCATGCTCATATGATTTACTCCAAATGATTAAGTGGCAATTACCAGCTAGCCTTACGAAGACCCGGAATCTCGCCTTTCATGCAAGCTTCACGAACCTTAATACGGCTTAGACCGAACTTACGTAGGTAACCGTGTGGACGACCAGTTTGGTTGCAACGGTTGCGCTGACGTGATGCACTTGAATCACGTGGAAGAGATTGCAGTGTAAGAACCGCGTTCCAACGATCTTCTTCAGATGCGTTTACATCGCTGATGATAGCTTTTAGCGCTGCACGCTTTTCAGCGAACTTAGCTACTAGCTTCGCACGTTTTGCTTCACGTGCTTTCATTGAATTTTTAGCCATAACAGTAACCCTTCACCTTACTTACGGAATGGGAAGTTAAAGGCAGCCAGCAGAGCACGGCCTTCCTCATCAGTACCAGCAGACGTCGTAATAGTGATGTCTAGACCGCGTACTCGATCAACTTTATCAAAGTCGATTTCCGGGAAGATGATTTGCTCGCGAACGCCCATGCTGTAGTTACCGCGACCGTCAAAAGACTTAGCGCTAACACCACGGAAGTCACGTACACGTGGAAGAGCGATGTTAATTAAACGCTCAAGAAAATCCCACATACGTTCGCCACGCAAGGTTACTTTACAACCGATAGGGTAGCCTTCACGGATTTTGAAACCTGCAACAGATTTGCGCGCTTTTGTGATAAGTGGCTTTTGACCAGAGATCGTTGCCATATCAGACGCTGCATTTTCTAGCAGTTTCTTATCGTTGATTGCTTCACCAACACCCATGTTTAGGGTGATTTTCTCGATTCTAGGGACTTGCATGACGCTTGTGTAACCGAACTGTTTGGTCAGTTCAGCGACTACAGACGACTTGTAGTAATCATGCAGTTTCGCCATAGTAGAACTCCAAATTACTTCTATTAGTTAGAAACGGTTTCGCCGTTAGACTTGAAGAAACGAACTTTTTTGCCGTCTTCAAAACGGAAACCGATACGGTCAGCTTTACCAGTAGCTGCGTTAAAGATAGCCACGTTAGAAACGTCGATAGCTGCTTCTTGCTCTACGATACCGCCTTGGATACCCATAGCTGGAACAGGTTTCTGATGTTTCTTAACTAGGTTGATACCTTCAACGATAACTTTACCAGTTGCTAGAACCTTAGTTACTTTACCTTTCTTGCCTTTGTCTTTACCAGCAAGAACGATTACTTCGTCATTACGACGGATTTTAGCTGCCATTTCTACGTGCTCCTTACAGAACTTCTGGAGCCAGTGAAACGATCTTCATGAACTTATCGCCACGAAGTTCGCGTGTCACAGGACCAAAGATACGTGTACCGATTGGTTGCTCAGTATTGTCGTTTAGCAATACGCAAGCATTTCGGTCGAAGCGAATGACAGAACCGTCAGGACGACGTACGCCTTTACGGGTGCGCACTACCACCGCCTTCAGAACATCACCTTTTTTAACTTTACCGCGAGGGATTGCTTCCTTCACAGTAACTTTGATGACGTCACCGATATGTGCATAACGGCGGTGAGAGCCACCCAGAACCTTAATACACATTACGCTGCGTGCGCCTGAGTTATCAGCTGCGTCCAGCATACTTTGCATTTGGATCATGTTAGTGCTCCGCTAAATATTAATAACTAGACCCATCACGGGTCGGGCTGCCTCTTTAAAAGGGACGCGAATTGTACCACCCTTTTTTGTGATTGGGTAGTCAAAAAATAAACGGCTCCAAAAATATTTTGGAGCCGCTTTAGTTTCATAGAATTAACGAGATTAAATCTTCGCCTTTTCTAGAACTTTTACCAAAGTCCAAGACTTAGTCTTAGACAGTGGACGACACTCTGCGATTTCAACTGTGTCGCCTAGGCCACACTCGTTGTTCTCGTCATGTGCGTGTACTTTAGTCGTACGTTTTACGTATTTACCGTAGATTGGGTGTTTTACGAAACGTTCGATAGCAACAGTGATAGACTTGTCCATCTTGTCGCTAACAACACGACCTTGTTGAGTACGTTTTACTTCGCTCATTATGCGCCTGCCTTCTCAGTCAAAACAGTTTTCACACGTGCGATATCACGGCGTACAGCTTTCAGAGTATGAGTTTGCTGTAGTTGACCAGTCGCAGCTTGCATGCGCAAGTTGAACTGTTCACGTAGCAAATTCATTAGCTCAGCGTTAAGCTCTTCAACGCTTTTCTCGCGTAGATCTTGTGCTTTCATCACATCACCTGCTTAGTTACAAATGTAGTTTTGAAAGGCAGTTTACGTGCCGCAAGACGGAACGCTTCACGTGCCAATTCTTCAGGTACACCACCCATTTCGTACATAACCTTACCAGGTTGGATTTGGGCTACCCAGTACTCAACGTTACCTTTACCCTTACCTTGACGAACTTCAAGTGGTTTTTCTGTGATTGGTTTGTCTGGGAACACACGGATCCAGATTTTACCTTGACGCTTAACGTGACGTGTCATTGCACGACGTGCCGCTTCGATTTGACGAGCAGTTAGACGACCACGGCCAACAGCTTTAAGACCGAATTCGCCGAAGCTTACATCAGTACCTTTAGCTAGACCACGGTTACGACCAGTCTGAACCTTACGGAACTTAGTACGTTTAGGTTGTAGCATCTGTCGACTCCTTACTTACGGCCTTTACGCTGCTTCTTAGGCTTGTCGCCTTTAGGCTCTACAGCGTTAGCTGCTGGCATACCACCTAGGATTTCACCTTTGAAGATCCAAGTTTTAATGCCGATCACACCGTATTGAGTGTGAGCCGAAGAAGTTGCGTAATCAATGTCAGCACGTAGAGTGTGTAGAGGCACACGGCCTTCACGGTACCACTCTGAACGTGCGATTTCAGCGCCGCCTAGACGACCGCTTACTTCCACTTTGATACCTTTAGCGCCTAGGCGCATTGCGTTTTGTACTGCGCGCTTCATAGCACGACGGAACATAACACGACGCTCTAGCTGAGACGCGATGCTGTCACCAACAAGTTGCGCATCTAGTTCAGGCTTACGTACTTCAGCGATGTTAATTTGCGCTGGTACACCTGCAATTTTAGCTACAGCTGCGCGTAGCTTCTCAACGTCTTCACCTTTCTTACCGATAACAACGCCTGGACGAGCAGTGTGAATAGTCACACGGATGCTCTTAGCAGGACGCTCGATAACGATACGTGATAGAGACGCTTTTTTCAGTTCACTTGTAAGGAACTGACGTACCTTGAAGTCGCCGTCTAGGTTGTCAGCGAAATCTTTGGTGTTAGCAAACCATGTAGCATTCCAAGGCTTAACGATGCCTAGACGAATACCATTTGGATGTACTTTTTGACCCATTGCTTACTCTCCTAGTCTCTAGCGATCTGCTACAACAACAGTGATGTGGCTTGAACGCTTCAAGATACGATCCGCACGACCTTTAGCACGAGGCATAATACGCTTCATGGTTGGGCCTTCATCTACAAAGATTTTTGCGACATTCAGATCGTCAATATCTGCACCTTCGTTGTGCTCCGCGTTAGCGATAGCAGACTCTAGAACTTTCTTAACTAGTGCAGCAGCTTTTTTGTTGCTGAACGTTAGGATTTCTAGAGCTTGGTCAACAGATTTACCACGGATTAGATCCGCAACTAAGCGAGCTTTCTGAGGCGAAATGCGAGCAAAGTTATGTTTAGCAATTGCTTCCATTATCTACTCCTTAGCGCTTCTTAGCTTTCTTATCCGCAGCGTGACCGCGGTAAGTGCGTGTTGGTGCGAATTCACCCAGTTTGTGACCGATCATTTCATCAGTTACAAATACTGGTACGTGCTGACGACCATTATGGACAGCGATGGTCAAACCGATCATCGTAGGGATGATCATTGAACGACGGGACCAAGTCTTAATAGGCTTTTTGTCTCCGCTTTCCACCGCTTTCTCTACCTTCTTCAGCAAGTGTAGGTCAATAAAAGGACCTTTCTTGAGAGAACGTGGCATGGCGATTCCTCTTTATATAGATTACTTGTTACGACGACGTACGATGTACTTGTCAGTGCGTTTGTTCTTACGAGTCTTGAAGCCTTTAGTAGGCATACCCCAAGGAGATACTGGGTGACGACCACCAGAAGTACGGCCTTCACCACCACCATGTGGGTGGTCAATCGGGTTCATTACAACACCACGAACCGTTGGACGGATACCGCGATGGCGTGATGCACCTGCTTTACCAAGTTCACGTAGCATGTGCTCAGAGTTACCAACTTCACCGATTGTTGCACGGCCTTCAGAAAGAACTTTGCGCATCTCGCCAGAACGTAGACGGATAGTTACGTACGCACCGTCGCGAGCAACGATTTGAGCGTAAGCACCAGCCGAACGAGCTAGCTGACCACCTTTACCAGGCTTAAGTTCAACGTTATGTACTGTTGAACCTACTGGGATATTACGCATTGGTAGAGTGTTACCAGCTTTGATTGGTGCATCAACACCAGACTGAATAACATCACCAGCTACAACACCTTTAGGTGCTAGGATGTAGCGACGCTCACCGTCTTTGTAAAGAACTAGAGCAATGTTTGCGCTACGGTTTGGATCGTATTCAAGACGCTCAACTGTCGCTGGAATACCATCTTTAGTACGTTTGAAGTCAACTACACGGTAGTGATGCTTGTGACCACCGCCGATGTGACGTACTGTGATACGACCCTTGTTGTTACGACCACCGTTCTTAGAGTTTTTCTCTAGAAGAGGTGCGTATGGCTTGCCCTTGTGTAGGTCAGCGTTAACAACTTTAACAACGTGACGACGACCAGGGGAAGTCGGCTTACATTTAACAATAGCCATTTTTAACTACTCCTGTTATTCCGCGCCGCCAACGAAGTCAAGATCTTGACCTTCTTTCAAAGTAACGTACGCTTTCTTAACGTCGCTGCGGCGACCTTGGCGTAGACCTTGACGTTTGGTCTTACCCTTAGTGATAAGAGTATTTACAGACTTAACTTCAACTTCAAATAGCTTTTCTACAGCTGCTTTGATCTCTTTTTTAGTCGCATCTTTAGCTACTTTGAAAACGATAGTGTTCGCTTTCTCAGCTGCCATAGTTGCTTTTTCAGAGATGTGCGGTGCACGTAGAACTTTTAGGATACGCTCTTCAGTGATCATGCTAGCATTTCCTCTACTTGCTTAACTGCTTCTGCAGTCATTACAACTTTGTCAAACGCGATTAGAGATACTGGATCGATACCAGCAACATCACGTGCGTCAACTTTGTATAGGTTACGAGCAGCTAGGAATAGATTCTCATCTACTTCGCTAGTCACGATTAGAGCGTCAGTTAGCTCAAGCTCTTTAAGCTTAGCAACTAGCTCTTTAGTCTTTGGTGCTTCAACTGAGAAGTTATCAACAACGATTAGACGCTCTTGACGAACAAGCTCAGAAAGAATGCTCTTCATAGCACCACGGTACATTTTTTTGTTTACTTTTTGGCTGTGATCTTGTGGTTTCGCAGCAAAAGTAACACCACCTGTACGCCAGATTGGGCTACGGATTGTACCAGCACGCGCACGGCCAGTACCTTTTTGACGCCATGGCTTAGCGCCACCGCCAGAAACTTCTGAACGTGTTTTTTGAGCACGAGTACCTTGACGAGCACCTGCTGCGTACGCAACAACTACTTGGTGTACAAGAGCTTCGTTAAACTCACGTCCGAAAGTAGTTTCGGAAACAGTTAGTGCATCGGCACCTTTAACCATTAGTTCCATTACTTACTCCTGAGACGTTATGCTTTAACAGCTGGTTTAACGATCACGTTGCCGCCAGTTGCGCCTGGGACTGCACCTTTAATAAGAAGCAGGTTGCGCTCAGCGTCAACACGTACGATCTCTAGGTTTTGAGTCGTTACACGCTCAGCACCCATGTGACCTGCCATTTTCTTGCCTTTAAATACGCGACCTGGAGTCTGACATTGACCGATAGAACCAGGAGCACGGTGAGACAATGAGTTACCGTGAGTCATATCTTGAGTACGGAAGTTCCAACGCTTAACAGCGCCTTGGAAACCTTTACCCTTAGATGTACCAGTAACGTCTACTTTCTTAGTTTCGTTGAATAGTTCAACAGTTAGTTCTGAACCAACTTCGAACTCTTCGCCGTTTTCTAAACGGAATTCCCAAAGACCGCGACCAGCTTCAACGCCAGCTTTAGCAAAGTGACCTGCTTCAGCTTTGTTTACACGGTTAGCTTTCTTAGAACCAGCTGTAACCTGGATTGCTGCGTAGCCGTCAGTTTCAAGAGTTTTCACTTGAGAAACACGGTTAGCTTCAACCTCAACAACTGTTACTGGGATAGAAACGCCTTCTTCAGTAAATACGCGGGTCATGCCCACTTTACGACCGATTAGACCAATCATACTTCTAATCTCCCTTAACCTAGGCTAATTTGAACGTCAACGCCCGCAGCAAGGTCTAGACGCATTAGAGCATCAACAGTCTTGTCTGTTGGCTCAACGATGTCGATTAGACGCTTGTGAGTACGGATTTCGTACTGGTCACGTGCTTTCTTGTTAACGTGTGGAGAGATAAGAACTGTGAAACGCTCTTTACGAGTTGGCAGTGGGATTGGACCACGAACCTGTGCGCCAGTGCGCTTAGCTGTTTCAACGATTTCCGCTGTAGAAGCATCGATTAGTTTGTAATCGAAAGCTTTTAGGCGGATACGGATACGTTGGTTCTGCATGAGACAGAGCTCCAAATTTAATAAATTACACAAACAATATCGCCACTCAAACTCGTCAAGACGAGAGAATGCCGATTGATTTATGTGAAACCGTAGCATCCAAGATTAGGACGCATTGTCAGTTAATTTTCGATTAACTATCCCTATATGCCAAAGTCACCTTTGAGGATAGTTTTTCCGAAGAAAAGATAGCTAATTGTATTAACCGCGAACATAAGCTGAGTATACATTACCTTGCAAATCCTTAGATTTGCTCGCTCCTCACTGCTCATTGGTTCACAACTGGCTTAACCAGTGCGCTGCATTATACAGATCACACTTTAGGTTGCAAGCGCTGAGTGAAAAATAATCGGGAATATTCCAAACCCCATACATCCCTCTTCGCTTGGTAGCCATTAAACAAAAAGGACGCCGAAGCGCCCTTTTCTAAACTGTAATCGTAATAGCGGCTGCTATTATTTCTTACCGCTTGATAGTGCACCGAAACGCTTGTTGAAGCGATCAACACGGCCGCCTGTATCAACGATACGTTGCTTACCAGTGTAGAATGGGTGACACTTGTCACATACGTCTAGGTGGATAGACTCTTTACCTAGAGTAGAGTTGAACTCAAAAGAGTTGCCGCAAGAACAAGTCGCTTTTACTGCTTTGTATTCTGGGTGGATACCAGCTTTCATGGGATAACCTCAATAGTAGGCCGTGTCGCTATACGAATCTAAGCCGCACACCACACGCAATTAATAATAAAATGGGATACCGCATCAACTAATTGCCGAAGCCATATCTCAAGGCGCGATATAGTAAAGAATCACATTGCTCGGATCAACACATTTGGCAACTTTTTCGCCACTTTTTTAGCCAGACTAATCATAGAGGCACGATTCACGCTGAATCGCATTGCTTTACTCGAATTTCCATACCGATTTTAATAGACTCTCATTTCCTTTCCCTCTTTTTTAATAGCTAAGAATTTATGCGTCCAACCATTGCTAGAGTGGCATTACCCGTTCCGCTCGACAAACAATTTGATTACGCCATTCCGGGGCACCTGTTTCCGATCATTGGTGGACGCGTTTCCGTACCTTTTGGACGCCAAACGTTAGTTGGCATCGTCACCGCGATGGTTAATCACTCGGACTTTCCCAAAGATCAACTCAAGCCAATCAAAGCAGTTCTTGATTCTCAGCCGATATGGTCTGAAAAGCTTTATTCGTTGCTGACTTGGTGCAGCCAGTTCTACCAATACCCACTTGGAGATACGCTACACAATGCGATGCCAGCAGCTCTACGTAAAGGAAAGCCTGCAGATTTTGCGACGCTACAAGAGTGGCAAATTACCGAATCCGGTAAAGACAAGCTGATGCAAGGGCTTGATCGTCGAGCGGTCAAACAACAGAAGGTCTTGCAAATGTTGGTTAACGGCGCTTTGCCTCACCAGGAATTTGTCGACCAAGAGATAGCCTCAACAGTACTAAAGTCTTTAGAAGAGAAAGGCTGGATTGAACGTATCGAGAAAAAGCCTGTAATCACCCAGTGGGGACAGCACGTTGAATGCGACGTCGAAAAGCCAAAGCTCAACCACGAACAAGCGCTGGCTATTGCGAGTGTAAATAGCCAAACAGGTTTTGCCTCCTATTTATTAGAAGGCGTCACGGGCTCAGGTAAGACAGAAGTGTACCTCAACCTGATCAAGCCGGTCTTAGAGAAAGGTAAACAAGCCTTGGTTTTAGTACCAGAGATTGGCTTAACGCCCCAAACCATCAACCGCTTTAAACGCCGTTTTAATGTGCCAGTTGACGTCATCCACTCCGGGTTAAACGAGACGGAGCGTCTGAATGCGTGGCTTTCTGCACGCGACAAAGCGGCCGGAATCATTATCGGCACACGCTCTGCCCTACTCGCGCCTTTTGCTGATCTCGGGATTATCATTGTGGACGAGGAACATGACACCTCTTACAAACAGCAAGATAGCTTGCGTTATCATGCACGCGATGTTGCTGTAATGCGCGCTCATAAAGAACAAGTTCCGATTGTTCTGGGCTCAGCCACACCTGCACTGGAGACATTGCACAATGCCTTGTCAGGCAAATATCACCATTTAACACTAACCCAACGAGCTGGCTCTGCCGTGCCAACCACTAATAAAGTGTTAGATGTAAAAGGTCAGTATTTAGAAAGTGGCTTATCTGCCCAACTGATTGCCGAGATGCGCAAGCATTTAAAAGCGGGCAATCAAGTAATGTTGTTTCTTAACCGTCGAGGCTTTTCGCCCGCTTTGATGTGCCATGAATGCGGTTGGATTGCAGAATGTAAACGCTGTGATGCGTACTATACGTTCCACCATTACAGCAACGAAATACGCTGCCATCACTGCGGCTCACAACAACCGGTGATTCATCAATGTCAGGGGTGTGGTTCAACCCAATTGGTTACCGTCGGCGTAGGAACGGAACAACTCGAACAACAATTGGCTCAGTTATTTCCAGAATACAACGCCATTCGCATCGACAGAGACAGCACACGTCGCAAAGGTAGTTTGGAAGATGCCCTTGAATCGATTCGCAAAGGTGAACATCAAATTCTGATTGGCACCCAAATGCTGGCTAAGGGGCACCATTTTCCAAATGTAACGCTCGTTGCTCTTTTGGATGTTGATGGCTCTCTCTATAGTAGTGACTTCCGCGCTTCCGAGCGACTAGCGCAGTTGTTTATTCAGGTCGCAGGTCGTGCCGGCCGCGCAAGTAAACCTGGCGAGGTTATCCTACAAACCCACCATCCTGAGCACAGCTTGCTGCAGGCCCTGCTTCAAAAAGACTATCGCCACTTTGCTATGACTGCTCTGGAAGAACGCAAACTGGCTCAGCTTCCGCCTTATAGTTTCTTGACTCTGTTTAAAGCAGAGGCGAACCAAAGTGAGGTAGTTGAAGACTTCCTGCGTCAGGTTCGCTTTACGTTAGAGTCACACCCTCTGTTCGATGATTCCTGCATGGTGTTAGGCCCTACTCCTTCACCTTTGGCCAAGCGGGCTGGTAAATACCGTTGGCAACTATTACTGCAAACTCAGCATCGTTCATTGATGCAAAAGTTATTAACCAGTGCCAAACCTGCTATTGAGTTGTTGCCAAATGCTAAGAAAGTACGCTGGAATTTAGACATAGAACCACAAGATCTCAGCTAGCAAACGTTTAACTATGTAATGAATTACCATTTAATGTGACCAGAATCACACCAAGATTACAATTTTTGTTAAACAGACCGTAACTTTCACTTTAGAAATGAATAGACTATCCAAATTAGAAAAGTCTAAAGTGACTTGTTTGCACAGGCTTAGATTAAAACAATGACTATTCCCACAAATTGATATCGCGGTGAAGAATCCATTTTCCCACTCGTTAACACGAACTGAGCGAAGAGCAAATACAGCTCTAACTCGGTTTGATTACTCTGATTTCAAACCGGAATAACGTCATCTTGGCAAAAAATAAATGAGAGGTTAAAAACTATGGCGACAATGAAGGATGTTGCCCAGCTTGCGGGAGTGTCTACGGCTACGGTATCTCGAGCCTTAATGAATCCAGAGAAAGTCTCTTCTTCTACAAGAAAGAGAGTAGAAGATGCCGTACTTGAAGCGGGTTATTCTCCAAACTCATTAGCGCGTAACTTACGTAGAAACGAATCAAAAACCATTGTTACTATCGTTCCCGACATCTGTGATCCTTATTTTTCTGAAATTATTCGCGGTATTGAAGATGCAGCCATGGAACATGGCTATCTAGTCCTGCTGGGCGATAGCGGACAACAGAAGAAACGCGAAAGCTCTTTCGTTAACCTCGTATTTACTAAGCAGGCAGATGGAATGCTACTGCTTGGTACAGATCTACCATTCGATGTCAGTAAGCCAGAGCAAAAGAACTTACCTCCGATGGTAATGGCGTGTGAATTTGCGCCTTAACTCGAGCTTCCGACAGTACATATTGATAACCTGACCTCTGCATTTGAAGCGGTGAATTACCTGACCCAATTAGGTCATAAACGCATTGCTCAAATCTCTGGACCAGATACAGCAATATTGTGTCAGTTCCGCCAGCAAGGCTACCAACAAGCCCTGCGCCGTGCCGGCATCAATAAAGATCCACAATATAGTGTCATTACTGAGTTCTCTTTTGATGGCGGAGCAAAAGCCGTTCGTAAACTGCTCGAATTGCCAGAACCACCAACGGCTATTTTCTGTCACTGTGACACAATGGCCATCGGCGCAATTCAAGAAGCGAAAAAGCTTGGCTTACGAGTACCGCAAGATCTCTCTGTTGTGGGCTTTGATGACATTAACTTCGCTCAGTACTGCGATCCACCGTTGACCACCATCTCTCAACCTCGCTATGAGATTGGTCGACAAGCGATGCTAATGATGCTCGAGATGTTAAAAGGCCACGACGTGCATTCAGGCTCGCGTCTGCTTGAAACTAATCTCGTCATTCGTGGAAGTGCAGCGCCACCACAGCGCCCTTAACCTAAAGATTAGGTATTCATCCCCAAAGCGGTGCTAAGGCGCCGCTTTTTTATTTACCCCTCCTGCTTTTTGTGTATCCCTGAATAAATGTAAGCGAGAACGGAAACACACTCCTACACTCGGGCGTTGTCGCGCTTTAGCTATCAAGATTCTATCAATAGGGTGTTTTCTCAACTCGTTCTGGATTAACATATTTGCAAGAATCCTTGATGACCAGAAATAACCGTGGCAAATAGAGATTATGTAAGACGGGGGCGAGGCGCCCCAAAAAAGTCGACAAAAAAACAGCCGCCGAGAAGAAAAAAACCTTGGCGCAGTGGCCTGCTCGCTATCTTGCTCGTGGGCGGTTTTGGCTATGGTCTTTACCTTTTGAGTAGCGACCCAGAACCTAAACAACCAGTCGTGAAGCAGCCAACAACCACTGTAAGCAAACCAAAGCCGAAAAAAGACTTGCCGCCACCACCAGAAGAAAAATGGGAATATGTTGAGTCACTACCGAAACGTGAAGTTGAAGTTGTGGCCAAAGAAATTGAAGTTTCTAAAATTCCTTACATCATGCAGTGTGGCGCGTACAAAACCCAGGCACAAGCCGAAGAGCGTAAGCTTGCAATCGCGTTCCAAGGGATGTCGAGCAAGATTCGTAAGAAAGAAGGCAGTTCATGGTATCGCGTGGTGCTAGGTCCGTATAAGTTCAAACGTGATGCAGAACGTGACCGTCATAAACTGCAACGCGCGAAAATCGAGCCGTGTGCGATTTGGAAAGAAAATCTTTAAACTCAGGCCCTAGGAGCTAAGATCCTAGGGCCTTTCTTTTTGCCCCCTTGAATCCCCATTTCTCCTCCCCCATATACTGAATTAAATCCAAAGAGAAATAATCAAGAGGTCGACTGTGACTACCATTGTATCTGTACGTCGAAATAATAAAGTCGTCATCGCGGGTGATGGCCAAGTATCTCTAGGCAATACCGTAATGAAAGGTAATGCGCGCAAAGTTCGCCGCCTGTACAACAACCAAGTACTAGCGGGCTTTGCCGGCGGTACTGCGGATGCCTTCACCCTTTTTGAGCGCTTCGAAAGCAAACTGCAAATGCACCAAGGTCACCTAACCAAAGCGGCAGTTGAGCTAGCTAAAGACTGGCGTAGCGATCGTGCTTTGCGCAAGCTCGAAGCCTTACTTGCCGTTGCCGACGAAACCGCATCGTTAATCATTACCGGTAATGGTGATGTCGTACAGCCAGAACATGACCTGATTGCGATTGGCTCTGGTGGTGCTTACGCACAAGCTGCCGCAACCGCCCTACTAGAAAACACAGATCTAGATGCTCGTGAGATCGCGGAAAAAGCTCTCAATATCGCGGGTGATATTTGTGTCTTCACTAACCATCACCACACGGTAGAAGAGCTAGACTCAACAGTAGAGCCTGAAAAACCAACCGCGTAATCGTAACGAAGTAAGGAAAGAATATGTCTGAAATGACGCCTCGCGAAATCGTTCATGAATTGAACCGCCACATTATCGGTCAAGAAAAAGCCAAACGTTCGGTTGCGATTGCACTGCGTAACCGCTGGCGCCGCATGCAGCTTGAAGAAAGCTTGCGTGCCGAAGTGACGCCAAAAAACATCTTGATGATTGGCCCTACTGGTGTTGGTAAGACTGAAATCGCACGACGCCTAGCAAAACTGGCAAATGCCCCTTTCATCAAAGTTGAAGCGACAAAATTCACCGAAGTGGGTTACGTTGGTAAAGAAGTTGAAACCATCATCCGTGACCTAACCGATGTCGCTGTGAAAATGACGCATCAACAAGCGATGGAGAAAGTGAAATTCCGCGCAGAAGAGCAAGCGGAAGAACGCATTCTTGATGCGCTACTACCACCAGCACGTGATAGCTGGGGTCAAGCAGAGCAAACGGAAGAGTCTTCTCACACTCGCCAGATCTTCCGTAAGAAACTGCGTGAAGGCCAACTAGACGATAAAGAAATTGAAATCGACGTAGCCGCACCGCAGATGGGCGTAGAGATCATGGCGCCTCCTGGTATGGAAGAGATGACTAACCAGCTGCAAGGCATGTTCCAAAACCTGGCAGGCGACACTAAGAAAAAACGTAAGCTGAAAATCAAAGACGCAATGAAAGCGTTAGCGGAAGAAGAAGCGGCGAAACTGGTAAACCAAGAAGAGCTAAAAGAAGCAGCGATTTTCAACGTTGAAAACAACGGCATCGTATTTATCGATGAGATCGACAAGATCTGTAAACGCGGCGAGAGCTCAGGCCCAGACGTTTCACGCGAAGGTGTTCAGCGCGACCTACTTCCATTGATTGAAGGCAGCACGGTATCAACCAAGCACGGCATGGTAAAAACAGACCACATTCTGTTTGTTGCATCTGGTGCATTCCAAGTGGCAAAACCATCTGACTTGATCCCAGAATTGCAAGGCCGTCTACCAATTCGTGTTGAGCTAGAAGCACTAAGCAGCAACGACTTCAAACGCATTCTGACAGAACCAAAAGCCTCTCTAACAGAGCAGTACGTTGCATTGATGAAAACGGAAGATGTGGACATCGAATTCACAGAAGACGGCATCACGCAAATCGCGGAAGCGGCATGGACGGTCAACGAAAGCACAGAAAACATCGGTGCTCGTCGCTTACACACCGTTATGGAACGCTTAATGGATGAAATCTCTTACGACGCAGCGGAGCAATCTGGCGCTAAATTCGTTATTGATTCCGCTTACGTGAAAGAGCGACTAGGCGACACGATTGAAGATGAAGATCTAAGCCGCTTTATTCTGTAAGTAGTAAGAGTCAATTAGCCTAGAGAATTACCTAGTGTAAATGTACATATTTGGAAATTTTCATTTGGTGCATTTAAGCCATTACCATCACGCCACTTTTAATAAGAGCGACACTGGGTAATGGCTTTCTTGATCTACGCGAAACTGATACTAAATTTCAAAAAAAATATCCATAGACGATGAGAGCGCAATGCCTATACCTCTATGGATAACGAATTAAGTTTACTCTAATCTCGTAGCGCCATGTAACACGCGTTTTCACCTTATTGTAGGATGAGAGCTTTCAGGCAACTAATCGAAATCTATGTTTAATATTAATTAGATGATTCCTCTCCCTGAATAAAGAAAGCGGGCTCAGACATGGACTCTCAAGTATAGAACCTGAAACGAATATAATTATAGGTTTTGTATCTTATAGTTCGTCACAATATTCGTTAGCTGTGACAGTAGGGCATTGCAAACGTGTGGATTGCATAGCTTGGTCAATCAATGCCGCTGACGTTCCAACCAACACAGACACGACAATGCCACTAGATGTAATTGTTCCTTTCGGGCCAAATACTGGCGCAGCAGTGATCACACCAGCAACACTCGCAGTTCCTGTAATTGCCTTACCAAGCGTTTGATACAAAGACATAAAAACTCCATTATTAACAAGTAAAAAAAGGTTGCCGATGGCAACCCTTTCGATTGAATAACACACTTTGAAACTTCTCGTTTATCGTAATGAAAGGTCATTCACCTGAATGATATATATTCATAAATAGCTCAAATCAAAGTAGCTGACTTCCCTCACACCAACGTGTCAATAGAATGCTCTCAACCCAATCACCTACTTCACTTTCTACCCATGCTACCGCACGGTCACCAAAGTTGACCGACTTCGGGAAAGCATCCTCGTTCATTTTTCGGTAGATAGCCGAGCGGCTTAATTCAGTCTTTTCCATCACTTCTTTCATCTTTAAAAATCTCATGGGACCTACTCCTAATTCATTTACCCATGGGGTAACGCTGTGTTAGAAAAACGTTCAGGACTCTTCTTCACTCTTAATCTAATTACTTTCAGATATATGTCCTCTTAGTGAAGTACCTATCGTTTAACACTTGGAGGACCTATGTCGAGCAATCACCTTCACTACCAAAAACAAAAGAAACATCAAGAAAATGAAATCCTAGAGCATGCTGCTGAAATCCTCGCTAACCGCTACGTTCGAGGTAATGCCCTTTGTAACCCGGAAGCAACCAAAGAGTATGTTCGATTCAAACTAGCCAGTGCGGAGCACGAGGTTTTCGCTCTGCTACTACTTGATAACCAACACCGTGTCATCGAGTTTAAATCACTCTTCAAAGGCACCATTGACTCCGCCAGCGTTTATCCGCGCGAGGTCGTCAAAAGCGTCTTGGAAGTGAATGCGGCGGCGGTCATTCTTGCGCATAACCACCCTTCTGGTGACCCTTCCCCATCTCAAGCGGATAGGCGTATCACACGTAAGCTTATCGACGCTTTAGCGTTAGTGGATGTCAGGGTGCTTGACCATATCGTTGTAGGAGAAAGCAGTGTCTCGTTTGCAGAAAAGGGGTGGCTATGATCAACACGATTTATGGTGGCGTTTCTTTAGCGCCACAATTGCATCAACTATTGGAGAATCTATTTAAGGGGTACTCTTTACCTGACAATGCCAAACAGTTGCTCTTGACTTGCCGCCAATTAAGCTACTACCGCCATAGCCGAGGTATTCATCCTGTTGAAGTGCAGTTCAAACGCACTGCAAATTCAGAGCCCTGGCAGATTGTCTTCTTTGCCAGCTTTTCTTACCCATTTGAGAGCGCGCTCAACGTTCAGCCTGAACTGTACTTCCACCTTGCCAAGGGATGGTGTTATCAGCCCGATACAGGGGCGGTAAACCTTGAACACCCAGAAGTAATCGACCTTCTTCAGGTATGGATGAAAACGTTCGCTCGACATCTTTCAAGCATGGATTTTGACGAGATCGATTTATCCACCGTTGGAAAATAAGCCTCTGCCCCTTTAATCACGACACTTCATGACGTAGGTGTGACAAATTGCGTCGTATCATTTTTGCTTAAAGCATTGATACGACGAGCTTTGTCGCACCTTTTTGATATTGTCATGCCCAACAGAACGAACCTTGTTGAACTGACCATGACGCAACCTAATCAAACTCAGTATCACCTTGAGCTTATCTTGGCGATTTACAACCTTATTCCTTACAATAAGAAAGTCACCGCTAGGCAAATTCAAGCTCAATTGTCCCCGCTTGGTTTAGAGCGTTCCTTACGCACTATCCAACGTAATCTGTCCGCTATCTGTGCCATGTTTCCCAATATCATGGTGGATGATAGAGACAAACCCTTTGGCTACCAAAAAACCGAAGCTCTGAAGATGAGCACAACGGCTCACGAAGCGGTATTGCTCTATTGGCTCATCGAGTCAACCAAGCATCACCTGCCTAACAGCCTAGCTCTACTCTTAGATGACTTTCTCTCGAACATAACCCCTGAAGACATCAATAACCTTCAAAATCATTGGTCATCTAAAGTTCCTATCACCATCCAAAACCCATTAAGTAACCACATTCAAGTCGATATTCAGGTTTTCCAGATTGTATGCCTAGCGACACTTCAACAGCGTCTTATCTCATTACAGATAAACGAAGGCGATGACGCTCTGCGCCTAACTAACGTTCAACCAATAAGTCTCGTACTCCATCAAGGAAGTCCTTATCTCGTTTGGCGGACACACTCGCATACCAAGTTGAACACCTTACCTCTTAGCAACATCCAGGAGGCCACCATGTCGAGCTTTCGCTTTGAACTTCAAACGGATGCAACTCTGCTCGCCTCTGAAGTTCAAGAGCTGTTTGATATCGCTAGCTCTCATCTTGAATTCAACACAATAGTCCCCTCTAAAACTTACTATGGAGAAATAGAATGAACCTATCTAAAACCCTACTTACCACTGCTCTCTTTTCCGCTCCTTTCGCCTTAATCGGGTGTGGAGGCTCTTCTGGCGGGAGCGACCATAACGACTTAGGACAGCCGTATCAATTTGGTGGTGCTGTACAGAAAGGCCCTCTACAACCTGGTTCAGTCGTCACCGCCTATGAACTTAACCAAGACTTAGAAAAAACCGACATCTCCTACACTACTCAAATAGAGGACTATGAAGGTAATTACAACATGAATGAGCGATTCAATACGCCTTATGTCGAGCTCGTTGCACAGGGGGATTACTTTAATGAGCTGACAGGAAAAAGTGATGAGCAGATGCGCATGAGCGCTTTTGTCGATATGAACGCGACGACACAAGTGAACTTCAATGTTGCTACAGCGGCCATGAAAGCCAGTATCATGGAAAAGGTACAAGCCGGACAGTCCTTTGATGAGGCGGTACATGAAACCACCTCTGAGCTGCTAAGCCTTTACAGTTATGACCCTGCGCAATGGGCAGACGATATTAACTTCTATAACGTCAACCTTTCTAACGCTGGCGATACCAGCACTGTGCTGCTCGTTATCTCTGCAAGTACTTTAACCATGGCGACCGAAAACGGACTCACGTTAGAGCAACAAATCGAGAAAATTGGTCAGGTCTTGTTAGAGCCTAAGTCCGTTCAGTTTGAAGAGATGAAACAAGCACTAACCCAGTACAGCCTCGCACTATACAAAACTGCCGCTTATGAAAATACTCAGAAGTACTACGCAGACAACGGTCTAGACTTTGATATTCCGCACATCGATTACTTCATCGATGTTGATGGTGATGGCGTACTGCCTAACAAAGACCTACCTGTGTTTGCTTACACTGGCGGTGTTAATATCGGTTCTGATGAAATCGGAGGACTACGTCCAGCTGCCGCTGGTGCTATCGACTACCAAGGTCGTCCTATGACGTTCGAGGTCATCGGTGAATTCCAGCACGGTGAAATCGCATCAATTGAATACACTGATACTGGCGTTAGTATTTGGTATCGTCTAACGGATGTAGACTTTGAAGGTCAGTCATTCGAAGACTGCGTTACGGTTAATACAGTAAAACCTGCACCTGCTAACTTTCCATGGAAAGCATGTGTTACTCTAACCAAACCGTAATCTTCAGCAGTTCGTAAAAATAGGAAGCCTAGCTTCCTGTTTTTTTGTCTGACTCCCAATGTCATTGTGGAGCGCAACGAAGCGTATTTAGAAAGAAGACGTGAATAACTAAGTACGTGAGACGGCATTTACACTGACACAGACGTAGGGTTCTGAGGACGGATATCATTAACACTACTGTTGTTATCGAGGCCAATATACCAGCGGCGCATGACCATACTACCGAATGCTGTGTGCTTATCTAGTATACTCCGAATGGCAGATTAAAACTAAGAGGCCATATGCTATTCCAGTTATCTCTACACTTATAATCAATCTAAAGAGCAATCACGTTTCGAAATACTAAACAGGTGTGTATATTGGCTATCACCCTTGACTCGTTCCAAAGCAACGTTTTCCTTCACCATAATGCTTCGTTCTATTTTTGGCAAAGTAACTGAGTCTTGTAAAGAGGGCCTGGTATTTATTCTCGAAGTCATATTTATTTTGGTCTAAGTAATGTGTACCTTTATAAACAAGTTGAACTAACCTATCTGCATTATCAACATACTCTCCTAGTGCACTACTCCATGCATCCATAATGAGTCTTACTAAACTCTCTTCATTATCTCTATAACCGCTACTAAAATATCTATCTTTATTAAAAAACAGGACAAGGTGATAGTGGTCATTGTCAGATTTATTCCTTTCCCTACACCAAACATATCGTAGGTGACATGGATATACCCTTTTCTCACTCGCTATCATTCTTTTTTCTTGCGCTTTTATTTTTGCCTTCAAGGATTCAAAGAATCGTTTAATGATATTTTTTTGATTAAATGTGTTGTTCAAAATCTCATCTCTGCGAAGTATATCTTTTTCACTATCAGAAACAGGAAGTCTCAGATCCAGTCTTAACGCATGAACTCTCTTATAGTCTTTTAATGCTTTCGACATGGTTAATATGATCCGATCTAGATAGTGTGTATTGAGTTCACTGACCGGATAAAGAACCTCTAAACCTTTGTAAGTATAAATCATCATTCATTCTCTTTGGTATTAATCCAAAGATATGAATTACTGTGTTATTTAATACATGGTATTTAAGGAGAGCATACTAATTCTACTAGGTAGTGGTGTGTAGGATATGAGTACTTCGTTAAGTATGTATTAAGTATATTAACCATACCAACATATCGGGTAAGAGTTCAGTCTAAGCCTCCTGTATAACAGATGTAAAAGAGCGACTCTGAAGTTAGCGACAAGCATGAGGAATTAGTTAATGTCAGCGTTCAACTTACATCTCTGGCTAAAACTACATTGTAGTTTTGTAGATAAAGACCCAAACAGATTGAAACTACATTGTAGTAAATATAAGATACTAGTTGCTATACATTAACATTTCATAGGGTTTAATTATGGAAAATTACAATGTCAAAATTAAAGATGAAAACATGGGAAGATTCTATGCTCGTCAGCTATCAAAACATGATATTAGAGCAGTATGGGAAGAATCATTAAGTATTAAAGAAAATGAAAGTATAATAAATGCTGCTCTTAAAACATATTCATTCGAAGATTGCAAAAGGATTGTCGGGAAAATAGAAGAAAAATATAATTCAATTTTATATATAAAAAATGAAATAAGAAAAAATGAAAGATTTTGTAATTTTTCATGGTTTTACATTCAAAAAAAACTATCAGGAAAACTATCATTAAATCCAAATGGAAACAGTTTCAAAGAAAGAGTAAAACGGGTAAAAATATATATAGCAAAGGTAAACAAAAGCAAGTACAATTATATTGAACTAGAGATGAAAATCGTAAGAAAATGGAATTTATCACTTGATAAAACTGAGATCATTTCATGGTTAAAAGATGATGAAGAAAAAACAAAATGGGCATGGAGCTACATACTTAAACATGAGCCTTTGGTTATTAAATACATTTGGAATAATAAAAATTCAACACAAGATCTGAAAGATTTCATTATCGCTTTTTTTGATACAATTGAAGAGAACAAAAGAGACATTACAATTAAAAGGATAAAAAAGGCATGGGATCAAAAGAAGTTTAGAGATAAAGTTCAATCTAAAAAGCAATATTGTATAAACTTATCTGAAAGCAGCAATGAAAAACTTAAAGCTATATCAATTTCAAAAAACATGAAAAGAAATAAAGTTATAGAATCACTCATAAATAATGAATTCTTAAGGCTATAGGAACCTCGCTGTATTGCTTTTAATACTCATATTAGTTTACTTAATCGTCTTCTATTTGATTTAAGTTAATAGTGTACATAAAAATTTATGTCTATACTGGGCACATTGGTTACTAGCACGAAATTTCCATGAAACAATCTCTACAGATCTGGCTTGAAGCCGCTCGTCCAAAAACATTACCTCTGGCATTAGTCTCTATCTTAACGGGTAGCGTACTCGCCTACTCGGCGGGTCATTTTTCACTGACAATTGCCATCATGGCTTTCGTAACCGCGACGTTGCTGCAAATTCTGTCCAACCTGGCAAACGACTATGGCGATGCCGTTCAAGGTACAGATAACGACAAACGCCTTGGCCCATTACGAGCGATGCAGTCTGGCGCGGTAAGTGCGAAACAAATGAAACAGGCGATTATCTTTAACATCGTTCTGACCGCTATTTCAGGCTTGGTGTTAGTTTTCTATTCACTAAGTTCACTGGAAAGCATTGTGACGTTTATCGGGCTGGGAATTTTAGCCATCCTCGCGGCGATTGCTTACACCATGGGTAGCAAACCATACGGTTACGTGGGGCTTGGCGATATATCAGTGTTCTTGTTTTTTGGTTTACTCGGCGTATCCGGTACCTACTTCTTGCATACCGGTCACGTAGACACCACGCTATTCTTACCTGCTTTAGGCTGCGGTTTACTCGCCGTTGCAGTACTCAATATCAACAATATGCGTGATATAGAGAACGACCGAGAGTGTGGTAAACGCACGGTCGCAGTGCGCTTAGGTCAACGTAAAGCCAAGCAGTACCATTTTATTTTACTTGGCGGAGCTATCCTTGCCTTTGCGGCTTACTTGTTAATTCAAGACAAACCCGTTTGGATTAGCTTGCCATTTTTACTTAGTATTTATTTCGTGGCCAATCATGGTAAAGCGGTTTGGCATACACAAAAGCCCGCTCAGATAGCACCCATGATGCCAGTCATCGTGAAATGTTCTTTAGTCACCAACGTTTTGTTTGCAACAATTGTGGTAGCTCAAACTCTAGTAAGTTAAAAAAGGATTGTCATTGCATTGACTTAATGCCTAGATATACTCAAAGACAACCAATTTCTGTTTAGAAAGGTACGCTATGGAATACAATACCTCAGCACTCTGTGATATCTACCTCGATCAGGTAGATGTGGTTGAACCAATGTTCAGTAATTTTGGCGGTCGCGCTTCATTTGCCGGGCAAATCACCACCATCAAGTGTTTTGAAGATAATTCGTTGATCCGCGAGACATTAGAGCAAGATGGACTTGGTCGCGTTTTGTTAATTGACGGTGGCGGTTCCCTACGTAAAGCCCTTATCGATGCAGAAATCGCAACTATTGCGGAAGAAAACGAGTGGGAAGGCATTGTCGTTTACGGCTGTGTTCGTGAAGTAGATGAACTTGAAGATATGAACTTAGGCATTCAAGCCCTCGCTTCTATTCCTGTTGGAGCGACCAGCCAGGGTATCGGCGAATTAGATGTACCAGTCAACTTTGGCGGCGTCAGCTTCTTACCTGAAGATTATATTTATGCTGATAGCACTGGGATCATCCTGTCGCCTGAGCCATTGAATATTGATTTAGAGTTGGATGAAGAAGAATAACGAGTCTTAGGTACCTAAGTTATAGGACCTTATCTTGGCTATCAGAATCGAGCTTGTCCTAACGATTTTCAACTTTCCCAAAACACAAACACCCGCTTAACGCGGGTGTTTTTAATTTAGAATGAAGAAGCCGGATTATTCCACTTCGTCCATTTTGCCAAGTAGTGCACGAATGCGCTCTTGCCATTGCGCGTGCTCTTGTTGTGCTTGCTGTGCTTTTTGCTCTAGCTCTTCACGTTGAGAGCGAAGCTCGTTCGCTTCTTCCGCAAGTTTTGCTTTATCTTCTTTCAGCTCTTCGACTTCCATCTGAAGAAGAGTGATTGTGTCAACTGCAGTTTGAATTTTAGATTCTAGTTGTTCTAGTACTTCAAAAGACATCTTGGCCTACCTATGTTATTCCGTTGGGACGATGTGCGAGATTGATGCACACCTAACCTATATAAGGTTCATTCTACTCAGCGTCGCGATGAGAAACACTCACTATATTCGATATTTCGCATCATTCGGTCAAAAAATCGGCGCAATCTCACTAAACGCTGACTTTTCTTATCGCCGAAGCATTTTTGAGCAAGGATTTTGCCTCCCGCCACGCTGAAAATCGCCCTAAGTATTGATCAAATTCAACTTAGATAAAGTAAAAGCTCCGCAAAAAGGCAAACGTTTACCCTACGTTGTGATAGAATCGCCGCGCAAATTCTTCTTCCCTCTTGCTTACTTGGAGACATCATGAAACGCGATTTAGCTATGGCATTTTCCCGTGTGACTGAAGGTGCAGCTTTGGCTGGTTACAAATGGCTTGGCCGTGGCGATAAAAATGCAGCCGATGGCGCAGCTGTTGAAGTTATGCGCACCCTACTGAACAAAACAGATATCAGTGGTGAAATTGTCATTGGTGAGGGTGAAATCGATGATGCGCCAATGCTATACATTGGTGAGCAAGTGGGTATTGGTGGTGATGAAGTAGATATTGCAGTCGACCCGATTGAAGGGACGCGTATGACGGCAATGGGACAATCTAACGCACTAGCCGTACTTGCCGCAGGTGAGAAAGGCAGCTTTCTTAAAGCGCCAGATATGTACATGGAAAAACTGGTTGTTGGCCCTGGTGCAAAAGGCGTAATTGATTTAGAAAAGCCGTTAAAAGAGAACCTAGAGAACGTAGCAAAAGCCCTGAACAAACCACTTGATACCTTAGTCGTTATTACCCTTGCGAAACCTCGCCACGATGACGTTATTGCAGAAATGCAAGCAATGGGCGTACGTGTTTTTGCGGTGCCTGATGGTGATGTGGCTGCCTCTATTCTGACTTGTATGCCAGACAGCGAAGTGGACATGATGTACTGTATTGGCGGTGCGCCAGAAGGGGTTGTATCAGCAGCGGTAATTCGAGCGCTAGACGGTGACATGCACGGTCGCCTGCTTCCTCGTCACGAAGTAAAAGGCGATACTGAAGAAAACCGCATTTACGGCGCAGACGAACTAAAACGCTGCGATGAAATGGGCGTAAAAGCGAATGTTGTCCTCAAAATGGAAGACATGGCACGCAGCGACAACGTGGTATTTTCAGCTACAGGCATCACTAAAGGTGACTTGCTGGAAGGCATCTCTCGCCAAGGCAATATCGCAACCACAGAAACGCTGCTCGTGCGTGGTCGATACCGAACTATTCGCCGCATCACATCGACTCACTACTTAGATCGTAAAGATCCAGAAGTGCGTGATATTATTCTTTAAGCATTTCTCGAGGCTCTCGCTCAGTCTGAGTTTGAGTTTGAGCCTTTCTTTCCGCACAACCGGGCAATAGATTCTGAATCACACTCGTTCCTCGTTGTTCAGAATGACGGTCACCACAGCAAGCTCAAAATCAAAAGAACTCGTCATTCTAGCGAGCTCCAGCGAGACTAAAAAATCCAGTAACAGCAAACTCCTATTCTCTCCCTCTCACCATAACCCCTACACAGCCGGACGATAGATGCTGAATCACGCTCCTCCCTCGTTGTTCAGAATGACGGCTACCATTGCAAGCTCTAAATCAAAAGAACTCGTCATTCTAGCGAGTTCCAGCGAGACTAAGAATCTAATACTAATAACAGTAAACTCCTATTCTCTCCCTCTCACCATAACCATTGCACAACCGAACGATAGATTCTGAAGCACACTCGTTTCTCGCTGTTCAGAGTGGCGATATATATTGGTTCGCATGAACATAGACCCAACAGATCCCCACTCAAATTAAGTCAACACTTTTCTTTACTAACCCTATCGCGCATAATATGTACTGACGTATAAATGGTGGGTATATGAAGACCGTAGATAGGATATTGCAAATCGTTAAGCGTGATGGTTCCGTCACTGCAAAACAACTCTCCTCTGAGCTAGGTATGACAACCATGGGGGCTCGTCAGCACCTGCAAAGTTTAGAAGATGATGGCATTCTTTCTATCCATGACGTAAAAGTAAAAGTTGGTCGCCCTGCTCGTCATTGGTCTCTTACTCAAAAAGGTCATGAGCAATTTGCTGACCGTCACGGTGAGTTGACCATTCAGTTTATAGAAGCTGTCGAACATATCTTTGGCAAAGATGGACTGGAAAAAGTCACATCGGAAAGAGAAAAACTCACGTTACAAAGTTATCGTCAGCACCTTGAGCAATGCAACTCTCTGCAAAGCAAACTAGAAACTCTTGTGACACTAAGAGAGCAAGAAGGCTATATGGCCGAGCTTGAGCAAGATGAGAACGGATTTATCTTGATCGAAAATCACTGTCCGATTTGTAAAGCCGCAACTCGCTGCCCAAGCTTGTGCCAATCGGAATTGAGCGTTTTTCAGTCTTTGCTTGGACGTGACACCAAAATAGAGCGCACCGAGCATATCATCAGCGGTCAAAGACGCTGCGTGTACCGCATCCAACAACTGCAGTAACTACCACAACCAAACATCGACATGCCGCACTTATTTAATCGCAAGCTTAAAAGCTTCTCTTATAAGTGAGACGGCTGAAGAATTCATCCTCTCTCCTCTTTCTAGTGGTATAGGCTTTTAGTAACTAAAGGCAATTTCCATAAGGATTTGGAGAACATTGATGTCTACTCTACGTCACTACTCTTCTCAAACACTTCCGCCATTCGATGAAATGGTTCGAATGGCAGAGCGAGATCCAGAAGCTTTTGAGCAATTTCGTCATGAAATGGCAAAAGAGATGATCGAAAGCGCATCAGAAAACATGCAAGAAAGACTGTGGGCTCAGCAAAGCCACATCGATAGGGTCATCAGCACGTGTAAAAACCCTCATCACACCAATGTGGTATTGATGAACGAATTACAAAAACAGGTCGTGAAGTTCAGAGCGGCGCTACAAGGGGAAACGGCACCGACTCAAAAAGCGGATGTGGTTAGCTTAGAGGCATTTAAAGGTAGGGATGATTTTTACTGATACTCTGTAGATAGATCGAGAAAGTTAGGCTTCGTTTCTCTTACCAAGGCTAACTTCCACTCACGCTTCCACTGCTTGAGCTGCTTTTCTCGGTTTATGGCAGTTGCCATATCTTCGAATAACTCAAAGTAAACGAGCTTATGAACGTTGTATTTCTTGGTAAATCCCTCAACTACTCCGTTTTTATGCTGCCATATTCTTTGAGGCAGCTGACTGGTAACACCAATGTAAAGAACGGCGTTGTTGTTTGACGTTAGGATATAAACTCAAGGTGTCCTATCGATGATTCATTCTCCTTCATGATTCGCTGTTACTTTTCCATTTTAATTCAATCGCTCAGTTCAAACTCGGAGCGCTCTGTGCGTAGATTCTGAATCACACTCGTCCCTCGCTGTTCAGAATGACGATGACTTTAATAAGCTCTAGGTCAAAAGCGTTCGTCATTCTAGCGAGCTCAAACGAGACTAAAAATCTGGTAACAGCAAGCTCCTGTTCTTTCGCACTCACCTTAGCTACTGCTCAAGCGGACGATAGATTCTGAATCACCTCGTTCCTCGTTGTTCAGAATGACAGTGGCTTTAACAGTCTCTAAATCAAAAGAGTTCGTCATTCTAGCGAGCCTTAGCGAGACTAAGAATCTGATAACAGCAAGCTCCTATTCTCTCCCGCTCACCTTAGCCACAGCTCAAGCGGACGATAGATTCTGAATCATGCTCGTCCCTCACTGTTCAGAATGACGGTTAAAATAGCAAGCTCTAGATCAAAAAAGCTAGTCATTCTAGCGAGCTCCAGCGAGACTAAGAATCAAGTAGCAGCAAACTCCTATTCTTTCCCACTCACCTTAGCTACTGCTCAAGCGGACGATAGATTCTGAATCACGCTCGTACCTCGTTGTTCAGAATGACGGGTACAATAGCAAGCTCTAGATCAAAAGAGCTCGTCATTCTAGCGAGCTCCAGCGAGACTAAGAATCAAGTAACAGCAAACTCCTATTCTTTCCCTCTCACCTTAGCCACTGCTCAAGCGGACGATAGATTCTGAATCACGCTCGTACCTCGTTGTTCAGAATGACCGTCACTATAGCAAGCTCTAGATCAAAGGAGTTCGTCATTCTAGCGAGCCTTAGCGAGACTAAGAATCTACTTTCAGCGAGCACGTTACTTAAAGCGATTACTCCGGCTCAGGGCCATATTGGTTTGGTCCTGATGTTCCTTTTAAGAAGCCACATTCAATTAGAATCCATAAACCACAAATCAGAGAAATGGATGCAACGAACATTTGCGGTGTCGACGGCTCTTGTGCAACAGGGCTAGTCATTGGCGTAGCGATTCGTCCGATAATCAGGGGAATATTCAGTGCTAGCCAATAGATTGATTTGTTGCGGTCATGCCAACGCTTGGTGGTGATCGCCAAATCAGGGATTAACAAAATCACCAAGAAAATAGGGAGAAGTAAATAGGAGAAAGTAGGAAATAGCTTACTAATTCCAGCACCAAAACCTAGAATAGAGACATAGTAAATGACGTTCCAAATCCAGTAGGTTTTACGGTTTATACGTCCTTGAAAAGAAAACAGTAACTCTTTAGTCGACATCAAATTTTACCCCGAAATAGAAAGGTTATAGATTAGCCGAGTCGATATGGTTTGGAAAGAACACTTGCAGTGTAAGCGCCAACAACGCCGTTACAACAAGCAGAGCGAGACTGCGCTTAAGCAACGATAAACACTCGATAAGGCCTATTAGCTTTCAGTTCCCTTGCATCTCGCATGCTTAACCCTGCTCGCTATTCTCAAGAAACTCTGTTCAACCTAATTCACTACCTTCTGGAAGCTTTCTACATCCATGTCTCGGATGTTGACCGTTAAGCTGTGCACGTGACTGACTTGCTCTTGAAGTGTCGCCATCAAGGCTCGTGACAGCTCTCGCTTTTGTTCTTGGGAGCGGCCAGATAGCAAATCAAAGTTAATATGGATAAAGTCGAGGCTATCACCCTCTTCCCCAATTAACCAATTGTGGCACCTGAGCGTTCTAGATTTCACTGACGCGAGTTCAAAAAGGCCACTCTCTAACGCCGTTTTATGTAAATCCTCCAGCAACCCCTGAACATTGACACGTTCTTCCACCGAGTTTGAATACTCTAAAACGAGATTTGGCATTTTGATTCCTTTCTACAACAATGAATTCCAGCGCGTAGTAATACCAATCTCAGCAGCAATTTCCGAGGAATGAACTATCATTCTGTCTACGTGATCACCAATCGATTGCTTTTGACAAAAATAACAGGATCGCTGCTTGGTCGAATCAGTAAAGAAAGCCGGACAAGACATGACGCCAATCATGATCTGTTCACATTATTCTGTTATATTCCTACGTAGATTTTTTACATTAATTGACTATTTACATTAAAGATAAGGGAGATATTCCTATGCGTCGTCCTGTAGTGATGGGTAACTGGAAACTAAACGGCAGCAAAGCAATGGTAACTGAGCTGCTAACTGGTCTTAACGCTGAGCTTGAAGGCGTTGAAGGTGTTGACGTAGCAGTCGCTCCACCAGCACTTTACATCGACCTAGCAGAGCGCGTAATCGCTGAAGGCGGTAACAAGATCATCCTAGGTGCTCAAAACACTGACCTAAACAACAGCGGTGCGTTCACTGGCGATATGTCTCCAGAAATGCTGAAAGATTTCGGTGCTACTCACATCATCATCGGTCACTCAGAGCGTCGTGAATACCACAACGAATCTGACGAGTTCATCGCGAAGAAATTCAACTTCCTAAAAGAAAACGGCCTAACTCCTGTTTTCTGTATCGGTGAATCTGAAGCGCAAAACGAAGCTGGCGAAACTGAAGCTGTATGTGCACGTCAAATCAACGCAGTTATCGACACTTACGGTGTTGAAGCTCTAAACGGCGCAATCATCGCTTACGAACCAATCTGGGCTATCGGTACTGGTAAAGCAGCAACCGCTGAAGATGCACAACGCATCCACGCTTCTATCCGCGCACTTATCGCTGCGAAAGACGAAGCAGTTGCAGCACAAGTAATCATCCAATACGGTGGTTCTGTTAAGCCAGAAAACGCTGAAGCTTACTTCTCACAACCAGACATCGACGGTGCTCTAGTTGGCGGCGCTTCTCTAGACGCTAAGAGCTTCGCAGCAATCGCTAAAGCAGCGGCGAAAGCAAAAGCTTAATCTCGTTTTTACTCAGAGTAGAAATAACAAAGGGATGCATCATGCATCCCTTTTTGTTTGCGTGTTATCCACTCGGAGTACACCAATAGGAAGTTCTGAATTATGCTGGCTCAGCAATTTTCACGGTTGGTTTTTTCGCGAGCTCCGCACTGGAATCCTTCTTATAAAGGTTCTCGTAGCAGTAATTTGTTGCTTCAATGTAGCCTTCTACACTACCGCAATCAAAGCGCTGACCTTTAAATTTGTATGCCAAAACACAACCAGATTGAGCTTGTTGCATCAGCGCATCGGTGATTTGAATCTCGCCACCTTTGCCCGGCTCTGTATTTTCAATCAGCTCAAAGATATCAGGGGTCAGAATGTAGCGACCAATAATCGCTAGATTGCTAGGTGCAGTGCCTGGCTCTGGCTTTTCAACCATGTTATCAATGCGGAAGATATCATCTTTGATCATCTCGCCAGCAATCACACCGTATTTATGCGTTTCTGATTCCGGCACTTCTTGTACCGCAACGATTGAACAGCGGAACTGTTTGTACAGCTCAACCATTTGCGCTAGAACGCCTTTGTCTTCATTCACACAAAGGTCATCCGCGAGCACGACAGCAAACGGTTCATCACCGACCAATTCACGTCCCGTAAGAATAGCGTGACCTAAGCCTTTCATTTCACGCTGACGGATGTAAGTGTAACTCGCTGAATCAATCAAAGAACGAATATCATCAAGCAGCGCTTCTTTACTTGTACCGCTAATTTGATGCTCTAGCTCGTAGTTTTTATCAAAGTGATCCATCAGGGAGTGTTTGCCACGACCTGTAACAATACACATTCCATCCATGCCCGCTTCAATGGCTTCTTCAACACCGTATTCAATCAATGGCTTGTTCACCACTGGCATCATTTCTTTCGGCATCGACTTAGTTGCAGGAAGGAAACGTGTACCGTAACCCGCCGCAGGGAATAAACATTTTTTAATCATAACCATTACCAACTAAAAAAAGGCTCCTCTGAGGGAGCCTGTTATATTATTTTGAATATAAATACGAATTAATCGCTACCAAACAGATCACGGGTGTAGACTTTATCAGCAACATCAGCAAGTTCCTCAACCATGCGGTTAGAAACAATAACATCAGACATTTGTTTGAACTCTTCAATATCGCGGATAACGGCAGAGTGGAAGAACTCATCTTCCTTAAGTACTGGCTCATACACCACGACTTCGATACCTTTTGCCTTAATACGCTTCATAATGCCTTGAATAGACGAAGCGCGGAAATTGTCTGAGCCAGCCTTCATAATTAAGCGGTAAATGCCCACAACTTTTGGTTCTCGCTTGAGAATAGACTCTGCGACAAAATCTTTACGAGTGCGGTTTGCATCAACAATCGCTCCGATAATGTTATTTGGAACATCCTGATAGTTTGCTAACAGTTGCTTTGTATCTTTCGGTAAGCAGTACCCGCCGTAACCGAATGACGGGTTATTGTAGTGATTGCCAATACGAGGATCTAAGCCTACACCTTCAATAATTTGGCGCGCATCAAGGTTATGTGCTTCAGCATAAGAATCCAGTTCATTGAAGTAAGCCACACGCATCGCAAGGTACGTGTTTGAGAACAACTTAACCGCTTCTGCTTCTGTAGAGTCAGTAAACAGAACCGAGATGTCTTCTTTTACCGCGCCTTCAACTAAAAGGTTAGCGAACTTCTCTGCACGTTCGCTGCGCTCACCAACGATGATGCGAGACGGGTGGAGGTTATCGTAAAGTGCTTTACCTTCACGAAGAAACTCTGGAGAGAACATAACATTCTGACAACCGAGTTCTTCTTTAATGCGCGCAGTATAACCCACAGGTACAGTCGACTTAATCACCATAACCGCATCTGGGTTAATCGCAATCACATCTTTAATCACAGCTTCAACTGAAGAGGTGTTAAAGTAGTTCGTTTGAGGGTCATAATCCGTTGGTGTAGCAATAACAACAAACTCCGCGTCTTTGTAAGCCAGCTCTTTATCTAGCGTCGCGATAAAGTTGAGTTCTTTGTTTGCAAGAAAATGTTCGATTTCCGCATCAACAATTGGAGACTTCTTGTCGTTCAACAAGTCCACTTTTTCTTGGATAATATCAACCGCCACAACCTCATGGTTTTGTGACAATAACATGGCATTGGACAAACCGACGTAGCCCGTGCCTGCTACAGCAATTTTCATTTTTATTTCCTATTATTTAACTGACGCTAGCATATCAAAACACCGACACTCTCGGTAGAGTGCGGCGATTAACTAAAAGCCTAACTAGCAACACAACTTAATTCAATTGAGTACCCAAGTAACGCAAATAAGCATTGCGAATGCGAAGCTTGTTCTGCTCAAAGTACTCTTGACCATAACGGCCTCGGTTAAAGTAGCGGCGAAGCATACTATTATCCATCACGAGTTCATCACCCTGGCCTGCTGCCAAATAGTTTGTATCGTTGCCAACTCGTGTCGTAACGTTGAAATCATAAGCCTCGTTACCACGAACTTGTATCACTCCCGGCGACATATCGCGCCATGGCGTTAATGGCAGTTTTACTGACACAGTGACAAACTGCTCTTCGTCTGTATCATTAAACTTTGTCACCTGATAACTTGCTGATACTTCTATGTCCTCAAACCAATGTGAGGTCGTGAATTTTGCGCCGACATCCCCCTTCCAAAACTCTCCAGCAGTCGCATTAAACTGCCAATCCCACTCCGGCATAGAGAATGTATAACGAGTTAAAAAGGTTTGTCGGTCTGGATTCGCATAACCATTTTTGTCTTTTTCGTCTTGATGTTGGAAGTAGCTCATCTCTAGCCCCAACTCATGGCTGCCCGATTGAGAGAACCAAGCTGATTCGCTGCGCGCACCGATATAATCCGACTTAACCAAGCCTAGAGAGACCTGATTAGCAATATCGACATATGGTAAACGGAAGAACTGATGCACCATTGCACGATCAATCTCGTTCTCGTACGCGCTGTCTTCGAAATACCCACCTTCTTCAAAATCGTCACTTTCTGCTAAAGGTAAAATATGACGAACATCAATTGCCGCGCCAGACCATAGGTAGGTGTATAAGTTGCTAGACATAGCAAAAGAGTAATCATACACACCGTACTCGGTTGCAAAACCATGCCTTACCATAGGAGAAAGCACGATCTGCGAATCTAAAGTGCCTGAATTAACTCGCTCCGTTTTCCAATCAACCATGTCTAATCTTTCCAGTAAATCGCGCGTGATAAACTGAATGTCATCACAAGCTGCGCTACCATTGACAAAACTTTGGTAACAGTTAGCGTCAGACAAAACGCTGACCACTGGTTTTTGGTTGGCAAGCATCACAAGTTCAAATTGATCCGATGCAGCGCCTATATCTTGCGCCGCATTTTGACCTAAATGACTCGACACAATACCCAGAGCGACACCTAGTCCGTCAACTTGGTTATGGTTGTAGCGGCGATTTTCTACAGCCACCACAACTTTGTCATTTGATACGCCCACTTGAACATTAACGAAGCCTTCATTTTTTAACGCACTAACCAAAGAGGAAATTGACGCTTGTTGCGCTTTGTTTTGCTCAACGGCTAAACGATCCATTAACGTCATATTATTCTTCGCGTAGTCGCGAGAGCGAGAGTATTCCGTTATCAATGGCATAGAGAGTGCAGCACTCCAAACGCTTGAACCATCCGATTCATGACCAGAATAAATCTGGTAACTTAATGAGGCGGTTATATCATTAGGCAGTAAATTATCGGGAGTAAACACTTTTATAGAAGAGTTGAATTCTACTGAATCGTACTCTCCTACTAGTTGAACAAAGTCAAAAGGTTGGTATTCAAAGCCACCAAAAGGGCCATCTAGAACACCCATCAAACGCTCTTCTGACTGACCGAAACCAGCAGAAATCCTTAAGGGAAGTGCATTAAACGTATAATCCGCGACGGCAAAATTAGTCATGAGCTTATTTGCAGCCCCACCGACATCTTGCATGCCTAAAGCAAAATCTAAGTTCTCATTCCCCCAAAAATTGGGAACCTGGTACTTCAGTGATAATGATAAATCTCGAATACCGCCACAGCCTGTTTTAAAACAGTTCGAGTTATAATCATAAGTAACGATACTACCGTGAGCCTCTAACCCTTCAATGAGGCCAAAAGATACTTTTATAGAATCTAAACCTTGCACCTCGTCAAGCCAAGGGCGCCCTTGGGCAAAAGATACACCAAAGTTGCCATACTCTTTCACTTGAGCATTAGGTGTAAAAGTCAAGCCGGTAAAGCTCTGATTGGAGGGGAAGCGCTCTAATTGTTCAGTTGCCTTTGCTATCCCCACATAAAAAGGCAATGAACATGCCACAGCCCTCACAGTTATCATTTTTATCATTGGTCATGCCACTACTGAAGTTTAAAATACTTATTTTTCATTAACTTTACATTTGCATCAAGTTTCATTTTAATTAATGCGCTGTCTAACCAAAGCTAGCAACCAAGCTTGATATAAAAACTTCCACACAAATAGCCTCGAAAGAGACATATTTGCCTAGTAAACATAGCTCTTCCAATACACATATTGCTACATTATTTTATGCTGAGAGCGGCTTTGATGTTCGCTCACAGTGAACTGAGTGCGTTAGATCAGATGATATGGAGCAAACTCAAGTGATATCGATGTCATGCTAACCTATCTTTACTAGATCAGTTAGAATTTCAATTCGGCGCCTCATCACAAATTACGAACTTTCTTCTCACTCCATCTCCATTGAGGATGCTAAATAAGTATGTGAATACCTCATTTTTCGTAACACCGCTTAAGACTTGAAGGTTCAATTTGTTGGGAGCAGCACGGGTTCTAATGCACGGACGACGTTCACATCGTTGCAAATAAAGTAGTTCGAACGTTTCGCCAAAGCCTTGCCCTCTGCGATGAAGATGTATTTCTCACGGCCAGCGTTGGCATCAGTATCTATCCGCACTACGGCGGCAACAAAGAGGCTCTATTAAAAATGCCGATACCGCGATGTAGCAAGCGAAGAAAGCGAGACGGAACCGTTATGAGTTCTATACCTCGTCCCTCAACCAAGCACTGCAACAACGGACACTTTCATCACAACTTCGCTACTCTTTGCGTCGTGATGAGTTTAAGCTGGTTTCCCCCGAGTTCGACGTTAAAACCGAGCGATAGCTCGCGTGTGAGGCTCTCCTCGGTTGACACCATCAGAACCTAATCAAGCAATGTCACCCGATATTTTCATCCCGATTGCGGAGCGTTCCGATCTGGTTCGACAAGGCAGTTCTGTTCTCCACCAAGCGTTTACGGACACTGCGTATAGCCTTGAGGTCTTGTTGCTCAACAGACTTAACAGGAACAAAATGAATATCAGGCCTAGAAAATGCTTCGCAAATTGCTCTCGCATCATTAGCATCGTTCTTTTGCCGCCCAACAAATGGCTTTACATGCTGAGCTGGGATAAGAGCTACGCTATGTCCAAGCTCTTGAAATATTCTGCCCCAATGATGCGAAGTTGCGCATGATTCCATCGCAATAGCCGTTTTCTCTGGTAATTGACGGACTGTATCAAGAAGCTTGTCACGCTTTACCTTTCGGTTTGACAAGATTTGTCCATCAAAACTCAACACGCATACTTGAAAGAGGTTTTTGGCTATATCGATACCGACAACTTTAATAGACATGATGATTACTCCTGCTCTTACTGGTTGCACCATTAGTTTGGTACAACGGTGCTAGAAGGGAGGTGCGTCCATCACATCAAAGCCTTAGGCTATCGCCACTGTTCGCTTTACTGTCCCCCTGACGATATTCATTACCATCCTGGGTAAACAGAGGGGGATCTTGACAAGTTGTTGCTACAGTCTTCGTCACGACAAACTTAATTAGCCCGCATTTCCTGTACCGTCGATCGATAGTGAGCGCAATGTGCAGTTCCCATACGCTGATGTTTCAAGGGATATTGGCGCCAAAGTCCGGTTCCCGTATCGCCCCCTTTTCCGAGGATAGAGTTCTCACACGACGTTTTGCCACAGATCGCCAGCAAAAAATACGAGCAAAATATCAACAATGTATACGTTAACCCTAATAAAGAGTGAAATTTGGTAGAGACGAATACCTCTAGAGAGTGAAAGTCCGCCCTATTTTTTGGGTTCAGTTTGTCAGACCGCAGAGTCAGGCCTTATTTTGGGTTCGGTTTGCCAAAACGCAAAGTCAGCCCCTATTTTGGGTTCACCTTGCCACCGATGCGATGAGGTCGGCACGTGCTCAGGCTAAGATCAGGGATGGCCTGGGCTCAGAGGCGATGGGCACCGATTGTGCCGTTATTGGGAGTGAACTAAAAAATATCTGCCTTGCTCCTGCGATGAAGTTCAATATCAACGATCTCCTCAGGATCAATTCTGACTCAACACTCAAGCCCCACCGCGTATTGTGCATACAAAATATCCGCGAAATCCGCTTCGGTTAATACACCAAGCAAAAGATCTCTGACGGCATCAGCAAGTAAGGCGTTGTCGATGACAATTTCAAACTCATTAAGTGATAAGTATTCAAGCGCGACCATCAGCCCCGTGCGTTTATTTGCATCAGGTAGGGCGTGAGCGATGGCAATACTTGCCGCATACTTTGATGCAATATCAAAGACATCTTCCAGACCATCATACGCGATCGCATTGTCAATTCGACCCAATGCACCTTGCAGCTTTGGTATATCCACCTCTCCCTGCATACCTGGCTCAGTCGCTAAAATAAACGAATTTATTTCAATCACTCGCTCGAATGGAAAACAGATGATATCCATCACATATCCGCTAATTTCGTGAATGTCTTACGATGCGTTCTTAGCGCTAACTTGGCTTCAGAACGCACAATTTGACGCCCCTGCATCCCACTCAAGTCTAACTGCTTGGTCGCTTTTACTTTCGGTCTTTTTACCTGTGGCACTCCATAGGCTGACAAGTCTTTGCTCATGAAACCTTCTCTCCATACGACTTCTATCTCTTCATTATACTACCGTTTTTCCTTCGATGCCCTAAGGCTTTTTAACCCTACTTAACCATCGCCAAGATAGCATGGTATAAAAAATCACCTGAGACAGTTGATCGAAAGGATCACGAAAATGAGACGTTTTCGATCAAATTAAAATCTATAGAAACAGGAACTTAAATTAAAATAAAAAGAGTGCCGCCTATTGGGCCAGAAGCCCCGTCATCACTGGGCCGCTACTTCGCGCGGCGCTCAGGCCAGATCGGCTACCCGCCATGAGACACTCACCGGCCTTCGCCGCGCACATTGAGACAGTATTACCTTGTCGCCACCCAATGCATTCGCTTGTCTCATGCGCCCCGTCTGCCGGGATCGCCTGGCTGGTTTGACGCGTTGGCTTACGCCAGTAGGGCAGCACGGCGGGATCATGGCGAGCCAACCTCTGCTACCTCGGCCCGTCTGCCCTTCCCTCCATTCCTCACGCTAACACAAGAAAACCCCAGCATGGCGGCTGGGGTTTTGACGGTGACGGGAATGACCCTACTTTTTTTTACCACACCTTGACTGAGCTGCTGTGGCGACAATGGCACCCTTTTCTGGTTCCGTTATAAAACCATCCGCGGCAAAACTATTCGCGGTCTGAGCCACGGTTGACACGTATTGGCCATGATTTTTCCATTTATCATCACATTGCACCAATTGCTCAATCGCGCATCCATCACCATTCACGACCGAGCCGAGTGGCGTATTGGGACATTGGTCTTGATCATTCAGAATACCATCTGAATCAAAATCGTTCGTCATGGTGATCATAAAGGACGCAAAGTCCAGTTCGCCTGTTTCTGTGTCATTTCCAAGCCACCCCGTAGCGGTAGGAATAAAGTCATGTTGTAGAGAGCGCCCCGCACTCACATAATAAATGCCCGCCTCTGTCGGTGCAAAAGACTCAAAAGTGAAATGCCCAGAAGGAGCGCCTTGCCTTGTAGAAATTGGGCTACCCACTGTCCGCGCCTGACCAGACCACAAGCCTAAATTGACCGGAGTCGCGCCATTTTCTGCGGCTGGATCGTACCACGCTACGTACAGTTGAATGATACAAGCCGGGCAGTATGACGTGTCTGTCACTCCCCCCATTTCATAATCGCCTTCAAACGTTATGGCGCTACAGGTTCAATGATCGCCGTATATCCATCCACAATACCATTGTCAGTCGCCGTCACTTGTGGATTAGTGAAGACAACCGCATTGTGTAATAAAATGTTGTAAGTGACGTCATCAGACACATCAATCGCTTCTGCGACATTTACATCCACTTATCGTCTACAAAGCCATGGCGAATTTGATTTATCCTACACTTACAGCGTAACCGTTCACCAGTCCCCCATTGACAATCAAGTGTGACTCTCCGCACTTGATCCACTTTTTCTTCTTGAGTGATC
>NZ_JAWOTD010000019.1:0-85645 GCF_033338715.1 Vibrio sp. Vb1337
GTCCTTAGCTCAGCTGGATAGAGTACCTGGCTACGAACCAGGCGGTCGGAGGTTCGAATCCTCCAGGACGCGCCACTCATTGAAACAGCCTCGCAATTGCGAGGCTTTTTTGTATCTAGACATCTGAAATATGGCGTAGGATCACTAGAAGAGCCTATGTTCCTCTTTTTTAAAAGCGAATATGTGCGTATCTAAGCAATTTGCTATCAAGCTTCTGTCGCATCGTGTGAAATCATCCTGATTATCCCTCCTATACACTGACTTCCATTTTTCATTTCAATCACTCTCATGTAGTCACTTTGTTTGTTATTTGTTTATTTATTGTTAATCTTGTTCATCTTTTTGTTTTTGTTGGTTTTTACTGCGTGAATCCCGATTTGATTTTGAAATCTAAATCGCAGTTTTTATTTATGTCCTCCTTTACTCTGTTCGTAAGGTGATAGCGATTTGAAGTGATTATTTTGTCATGAACTGTGATCTGGGTAGTGAATAAATAATCATTTATCAGGATTACTACAAACCTTCCTTAAACAAAATTGACAAAATTTAACCAATCGAGATAATCCATGGGTCGGGATTTGACACTATTAAAGTCCTGCACGTTGTCAGGATGACAAAGAAAGGAAGCAACATGACTAATATAGGAAGCCTGCTAGTAGATGCGGCCACCCTGATGCTAACGGGGATGGCGGTCGTATTTATTTTCCTCACTATTCTTGTTTATCTCGTTCGGTTAATGTCGAAATTGGTACCAGAAGAAGTACCAGAGCCGATCGCAGCACCAAAAACAAACACTAATATTCAATCAACCTCTTCAGCTGTTAGTCCACAAGTAGTGGCGGCGATCTCGGCTGCGATTCATAAACATCGCGCCTCATTCGCGAAGTAGCCGAACTAGGATTAAAAAGGAGTTTAAGAGCATGTCTAAACCACTAGCTATTACTGATGTGGTCCTTCGTGATGCCCATCAATCACTATTTGCTACGCGTATGCGTATTGAGGATATGCTGCCTATCGCAGCTGAGTTGGATAAGGTTGGTTACTGGTCTCTAGAGACTTGGGGTGGTGCAACATTTGATTCTTGTATTCGATTCTTAGGGGAAGACCCTTGGGAGCGTTTACGTGAACTAAAAAAAGCGATGCCTAATACACCAATGCAAATGCTACTGCGTGGTCAAAACCTTTTAGGATACCGCCATTATGCCGACGACGTAGTAGAGAAGTTTGTGGAACGCGCGCATGCTAACGGCATGGATGTATTCCGTATTTTTGATGCAATGAATGACGTGCGAAACTTCCAGAAAGCCGTTAAAGCAACGGTTGATGTTGGTGCGCATGCTCAAGGTACGTTGTCTTACACAACGAGCCCAGTGCATAACGCAGACACTTGGGTTGACTTGGCAAAACGCCTAGAGGATTTAGGTTGTCACTCGCTGTGTATTAAAGATATGTCTGGCTTACTTAAGCCTTATGAAGCGGAAGAGCTTATCACGCGTATCAAAGCGTCTTGTGATGTGCCATTGGCACTTCATTGTCATGCAACAACGGGGCTGTCTACAGCAACAGCGGTAAAAGCAGTAGAAGCCGGTATTGATATTCTCGATACTGCGATTTCTTCAATGAGTTGTACCTACGGCCATACACCGACTGAAACGGTAGTCGCTATGCTAGAAGGCACCGAGCGAGATACCAATTTGAAACTCGAGCAACTGGAACCTATCGCCGCATATTTCCGTGAGGTACGTAAGAAGTATGCGAAGTGGGAAGGCCAGTTAAAAGGAGTCGATTCACGCATCCTGATTGCCCAAGTGCCTGGTGGTATGTTGACCAATATGGAAGGCCAGTTGAAAGAGCAGGGCGCTGCGGATCGCATTGATGAAGTATTAGAAGAGATCCCTCGTGTACGTGAAGATCTTGGTTTCATTCCATTGGTGACTCCAACTTCACAGATCGTCGGTACGCAAGCGGTGATTAACGTTCTTACTGGCGAGCGCTACAAGAGTATTACCAAGGAAACCGCTGGCCTATTGAAAGGTGAGTACGGTCAAGCGCCAGCCGAGTTAAATGCAGAACTGCAAGCGAAAGTGCTTGATGGTAAAGAGCCAATTACCTGTCGTCCTGCCGATTTACTTGAGCCTGAAATGGAGACGCTTACGGTTGATCTGATGGAGAAAGCGAAATCAGAAGGCATTAAGCTAGCAAGTGAGCGTGTTGATGACGTACTCACTTATGCACTTTTCCCTCAAGTTGGGCTTAAGTTCCTTAAGAATCGTGAAAACCCAGAAGCATTTGAGCCTGCACCAACGCTAGAAGCTGCGAAGCCTGCTGTACCTGTAGCTCAACCAGCAACTGGTGGTGTAGAAACTTATAGTGTACGTGTTGACGGGCAGGTGTATGAGGTGGAAGTTGGCCCTCAAGGTGAACTGACATCTGTTGCTCCTTCTAATGCACCGGCAAAATCGGCTACACCTAGCGCACCTTCTAATGCTTCAGCAGAAGCGGTACCTGCTCCTCTTGCAGGTAACATCTTCAAAGTGAATGTTCAACCTGGTGCTGAGGTAGCTGAAGGCGATGTATTGCTCATCCTTGAAGCGATGAAAATGGAAACTGAAGTACGAGCGGCGCGTGGTGGTGTGGTTCAAGAGCTGAACGTTAAAGAAGGCGATGCTGTCACAGTAGGTGTGCCTCTGTTGAGCCTGGCGTAAGGGAGTATCATGGACGGATTGTTAACCCTTTGGGCAGAAACAGGGATCGCTAACTTCGAGTTCGGCCAAATCTGTATGATGCTGGTTGGTTGTACCTTGCTGTTTTTGGCAATTAAAAAAGGATTTGAACCTTTACTGTTATTGCCGATTGGTTTCGGTGCTATTTTGGCTAATATTCCAAATGCTGGCTTTACTGAGCCTGGTGGCTTGCTCTACTACGTTTACTACATTGGGATTGAATCGGGTGTGTTCCCGCTATTGATCTTCATGGGTGTGGGCGCGATGACCGACTTTGGTGCTTTGATCGCAAACCCAAAAACGTTGTGGTTAGGTGCGGCTGCGCAGTTTGGTATTTTTGCAACACTGTTTGGCGCTATTTTACTCAACTATGTACCTGGCATGGAGTTTTCCATGGCGGATGCATCGTCTATCGCGATCATCGGTGGTGCTGATGGGCCAACAGCGATTTTCTTAGCGAGTAAGCTCTCTCCAGATCTGCTAGGTGCGATTGCAGTCGCGGCATACAGCTATATGGCATTGGTGCCGATCATCCAGCCACCAATCATGAAAGCACTGACAACCAAGGAAGAGCGTCAAATCAAGATGGCTCAGCTTCGTCATGTTGGTAAATGGGAGAAAGTCATCTTCCCGCTTGCTGTATTACTGATGACGATTCTGTTCTTACCTTCAGCTACGCCATTGGTTGGTATGTTCTGTTTGGGTAACTTGATGCGTGAAGCTGGTGTGGTCGATCGTTTATCGAAAACTGCTCAAAATGAATTGATCAACATAGTGACTATCTTTTTAGGTCTTGGTGTTGGTTCTAAGCTGCAAGCTGAGCAGTTCTTGAACCTAGAAACGTTAGGTATCTTGGGGTTAGGCGCAGTTGCATTTAGTATCGGTACTGGTGCGGGCGTCCTGATGGCGAAACTGCTTAACAAGTTCTCGAAAGAAGACATCAACCCACTTATTGGTGCGGCTGGCGTTTCTGCGGTACCAATGGCCGCGCGAGTCGTAAACAAAGTTGGTTTACAAGCTAACCCGCAAAACTTCTTGTTAATGCATGCGATGGGACCAAACGTTGCTGGTGTGCTGGGTTCAGCCGTTGCGGCTGGTATATTGTTAGCACTTGTTGGTTAGACATTATTGAAAATGGAATGATCAACCAATTTACAAAATCACGATTAACTTAGGTTAACAAAATGGTTTATAGTCAAAGGGATGCTTTCGCATCCCTTTTTGTTTTCTTGCAGGGAATGGTTTATGGAACACAAACAGATCGTTATCACTGAGTTTGGTGATGCCAACGTACTCGCGATTCAACATGCTTCTACACCATCACCACAGCCTGGTGAAGTCTTAGTAAAAGTCGCTTTTTCAGGCGTAAATCCTATTGATGTCAAAACTCGAGCTGGGCTCGGTTGGGCGGCAGCGCAGAATAAGGATAATTTACCTTGGGTGCCAGGTTACGACATCTCAGGAAAAGTGATGTCTTGTGGAGAGGGGGTATCACGTTTTAATCAAGGTGATGAGGTGGCTGGATTTATTGGTTTCCCAGTTCGAGGCGGTGGTTACAGTCAATACATATGTGTTCCAGAAACTGAGTTAAGTCATGTTCCTAGCTCTGTCACTTTAGAGGCAGCTGCTGCATTACCGTTGGCGGGACAAACTGCGGCACAAGCTCTCAGTAAGGCTAATGTGAATGAAAACGATCGCGTACTTATCCTCGCTGGAGCCGGTGGTGTTGGACACCTCGCGGTACAAATTGCGATCGCGACGAAAGCGGAAGTCTTTACAACCTGCAGTGAACGAAATCTAGACTACCTTGCGACGCTCGGTGCTCATGCAGTGAACTATCAATTTGCACCAGTGTCAGAACGTGTTGAAGATGTTGATGTTTTGATTGATTTAGTAGGCGGAGATGCTGCGTTAGATGCGCTTAAATGCCTGAAAGACAATGCGAGAGTCATCACCGTTCCAACCATAACTGCTGAGCTGATTTGTGAAAAAGCCAAACTCCTAGGCTTTGAGGCTAGTGGCATGTTGGTTGAACCAGACCCTGCGCAGTTAGATACCTTGTTGTACATGGTCGGCGTTGGCTTACTGAAGACTGAAATTCAACAGGTTTATCCTATGAGTGATGTCATTGGTGCTCACCAGCAGGTCGAATCAGGAAGAACCAGAGGCAAGGTGTTGCTTGATATGACATGCTAGAAGCATTTAACACGAGTTTTGAAAGTTTAGCGCTTTGGTTTTCAGATTCAGCATTATGGGTGCTTTTCATGACCGGTTTTCTCAGTGCCACGTTGTTGCCTGGTGGTTCTGAGGCGGGCTTAGTTGCCGCTCTCTCATTAAATCAATACTCCGTTTCTTCAATTGTTATGGTCGCTACTATCGGTAATACGCTTGGTGGCTTAACAAATTATTGGCTTGGCTTGTGGATTCCCAACAAAGCACAAGAGGAAAAGCACGGTCATACCGCATTAAAGTGGCTCTCTAAGTATGGCTATTGGGGATTATTTTTTAGCTGGTTACCTGTAATAGGAGACCCGCTGTGTTTAGCCGCAGGGTGGCTAAGAATGAAGTTTCTGCCTTGCGTGATTTTAATATTTTTAGGAAAGGCTGCTAGGTATAGCTTACTTGCGGCCATCTATCTCGGATTATTTTAAGGAAAGTACATGAAGATGTTTTGGGTTGGCGCGTGTTCACTGTTGGTGATCACGGGCTGTGCATCAAATACGCCAGTTTCATCACTGCCGAAAGGGGTAACTTTCGTTGAGTCATCGAAAGCTGAAGAAGGCAAAGTTAAGATTCCATACCAAAAGTATAAACTCGATAATGGTTTAACGGTGATCTTAGCTCCTGAAGATTCTGACCCATTGGTCCATGTGGATGTGACTTACCATGTTGGTTCAGCTCGTGAAGAAGTGGGTAAGTCTGGTTTTGCGCATTTCTTTGAGCACATGATGTTCCAAGGTTCAGAGAACGTTGGTGACCAAGAGCACTTCAGGATCATCACAGAGGCTGGCGGCACGTTAAATGGTACAACAAACCGCGATCGTACTAACTACTTTGAAACTGTCCCTGCTAACCAGCTCGAGAAAATGCTGTGGTTAGAGTCTGACCGTATGGGCTTTTTGTTGGATGCGGTTTCTCAACGCAAATTTGAAATTCAGCGTTCGACTGTAAAAAATGAGCGAGCTCAGCGTTACGATAATCGTCCTTATGGCTTAATTTGGGAGCGCATGTCCGAAGCGCTATATCCTGAAGGTCATCCGTATTCGTGGCAAACCATTGGTTATGTTGAAGATCTTGATCGTGTTGATGTGAACGATCTCAAAGCGTTTTTCTTGCGTTGGTATGGCCCAAACAATGCGACTATCACGATCGGTGGTGACTTAGACGTTGAACAAACTCTAGAGTGGGTAAATAAGTACTTCGGTTCGATTCCTCGTGGTCCTGAGGTTGAAAATGCGCCGAAACAACCTGCAAAACTGCAAGAAGACAAATACATCACTCTAGAAGATCGTATTCAACAACCTATGGTGATGATCGCGTGGCCAACAACCTACAACGGCGAAGAAAGCCAAGCGTCTCTCGATACATTATCAGAAGTATTGGGTGGCGGTACCAACAGCGTGCTCTATCAAGACCTAGTGAAGACTCAAAAAGCGGTCGATGCTGGTTCATTCCATGACTGTGCTGAACTGGCGTGTAACTTTTACGTTTACGCAATGGGTGATTCTGGAGACAAAGGCGACCTATCAAAACTGTACGACGAGCTTTTACAATCACTAAATCAGTTTGCGGAAAAAGGCGTGACAGAAGATCGCCTTGAGCAGTTGAAGGGTAAAGCGGAAGCGGATGCTATTTTTGCGCTAGAAAGCGTTAAAGGTAAAGTGACTCAGTTGGCTTCCAACGAGACATTTTTCGGCGATCCTGATCGTCTTGAGCAACAGCTTGAACAAATCCGTGCAGTTACGCCGACTTCGGTAGAAAAAGCGTATACGGACTTTATCCAAGGTAAGAACAAAGTGACCCTAAGCGTGGTCCCAAAAGGAAAAACAGACCTTGTCGTAAAACCTGCGACTTTTGTGACGCCAAAACGTACGCTGCCAGAATATGAGAAGATTTCCGATGACCAATTGGCGTATCGTCGTGCGACCGATAACTTCGATCGCTCAGTGCAACCGCCAGTAGGAGAACCAGTGAAAGCGACGATGCCAGAGCTGTACGAGTTACATTTCAAGAATGGCTCAGAGCTGCTTGGTGCAGTTAGCGACGAAACGCCGACGGTGATGATGCAATTTAGTCTACCTGCAGGGACACGTTTTGTTGAAAAGGGTAAAGAAGGTCTTGCCCAATTGACCGCTGCGATGTTGCAAGAAGGTACAACGAAACGCAGTGTCGAAGAGATTCAAGCTGAGCTTGATAAACTGGGTAGTGTTATCTCTGTTAATGCCACAGGTTATACAACAAACATCAGTGTTTCTGCTCTAGAAAAGAACTTAGAGCCGACGTTAAAAATTGTCGAAGAGATGTTGCTGTCTCCTGCATTTAATCAAGATGATTTCGAGCGTGTAAAAATGCAAGCGCTAGAAGGCCTGGTATATGAGCACCAAAATCCAAGTTGGATGGCGTCACAAGCGAGTCGCCAGGTGCTCTATGGGGATTCGGTTTTTGCTCGACCAAAAGACGGCACGCAAGCAGGTGTCAGTGCATTAACGTTGGATGATGTCCGTGAATTCTACTCGAAGCATTACACGCCACAAAGTGCGCAAATCGTCGTTGTTGGTGACATCAATAAACAGGAAATTGAGCAGCAACTGACGTTCTGGAAAAACTGGCAAGATGAAGCTGCGCCATTGTATGCACCGCAAAGCATTGCTGCATTAGGTGAGCAAAAGATCCATCTTGTTGATAAACCAGGAGCGCCGCAAAGTGTGGTCATGATGGTTCGTCAAGGTATGCCTTACGACGCAACGGGCGATTTTTACCTAAGCCAACTGGCAAACTTCAACTTAGCTGGGAACTTCAATAGCCGCATTAACCAAAATCTACGTGAAGACAAGGGTTACACATACGGTGCTTACGGATACTTCTCTGGTAATCCAGAAACAGGCTCGGTGGTTTTCACCGCGCAAGTACGAGCGGATGCAACGGTTGCTTCGATCATTGAGATGGAAAATGAGCTAAATGAATACTCGCAGTCAGGTATTACTGATGAAGAGATGAAATTTATGCGTCAAGCGGTCGGTCAAAAAGATGCACTGAAATATGAAACGCCAACACAAAAAGCGGAGCTCATCAGTGATATTCTTAAGTACAACCTCGATCATGATTACTTGCAGCAAAGAAACGCTATCGTAGAAAAAGTCGATAAGCAGACGTTGAATGCGCTGGCTCAGAAATGGTTTGATCCAAATGACTATCAAATTATCGTCGTTGGTGATGCTAAATCGTTGCGTCCTCAATTAGAAAAGTTGGGGAAAGACGTAGAAGAGCTTGAAATCATTCGATAGAGTACACATTTAATAGCGGAGAAACGTTTCTCCGCTATTCATCTAGATAAGCAACTTTTCGTGGGTTATTTATCTAGATGCATTAACTATCAATAACTTAGCTTACACTTGTGTTATGTGACAAGTGTCCTGCTCCCAATATAAGCGAACCTCATTTTGACTGATTTTGCTGCGCGACTAAAAAAAGTTGCATCAAACCCCGAAGTATTTAAGCAGTTTGGACGCGGTGTTGAGCGAGAAACTTTGCGCTATCGTCAGGATGGACATCTAGCTACAACTCCTCATCCTGAAGGGTTAGGCTCTGCGTTCACAAATCAATGGATCACAACGGATTTTTCGGAATCATTGTTAGAGTTCATTACGCCTGTGTCACATGAAATTCCAGAACTGATGGCACAGCTGAAAGATATCCATCATTTCACTCAAACCAAAATGGGTGAAGAGAAAATGTGGCCACTATCAATGCCTTGCTACGTCGGCTCAGAGGATGATATTCAGTTAGCCCAGTATGGCTCTTCGAATGCAGCGAAAATGAAAACGCTGTACCGAGAAGGCCTAAAGCGTCGCTATGGCAGCCTGATGCAAATTATTTCAGGTGTCCATTTTAACTTCTCGTTTCCTGAAACATTTTGGGATGCGCTCTATGGCGAGCAAGATGAACAAGCCCGCCAAGATGCTAAGTCTGATGCGTACTTTGCGTTGATCCGTAATTACTACCGCTTTGGCTGGATGATTCCCTACTTCTTTGGTGCATCACCAGCGTTATGTGGCTCTTTTATTCAAGGTCGTGAAACCGATCTGCCATTCGAGAAGATTGGCGGGACATTATATTTGCCGAAGTCGACGTCTTTGCGTTTGAGCGATCTTGGCTATACCAATAGTGCTCAAAGTGTGCTGAAAATTGGTTTTAACAGCATTGACCAATACCTCGATGGTTTGAGTGATGCGATTCGCCACCCATCAGAAGAGTTTGCGAAAATTGGGGTAAAAGTTGATGGTGAATACCGCCAGCTTAATTCCAATATCTTACAAATTGAGAATGAACTGTACGCTCCGATTCGTCCAAAACGTGTATCGAAAAGTGGTGAGAAGCCTTCAGATGCGTTACGACGCGGTGGTGTCGAATACATTGAAGTTCGTTCTCTAGATGTTAACCCATTCAGCGCAGTGGGCTTAAATGAAGAGCAAGTACGATTCTTGGATCTCTTCCTTACCTGGGCGGCCTTGTCAGACTCAGACCCTATGGATAACTGTGAATTAGAGTGTTGGCGCGATAACTGGAATAAAGTCATTGTTTCTGGCCGTGAAAAAGGTCTAATGCTGCAAATTGGTTGCCAAGGTGAGCGTCTATCTCTACAAGATTGGGCACACCGAGTTTTCGTCGAGTTACGTCAAATAGCACAGCAAATGGATATGACCGCTGGTGGCAGTGCATACCAAGATGTGTGTAATCAACTCGAGACATGGATTGATAACCCAGAACTAACGATCTCTGGTCAACTATTAGAGCTAACGAAAGAGCTGGGTGGGCTAGGTAAAGTTGGTTGTACTCTTGGTATGAAGTACCGTGATGAAAACCTAGCTCACGGTTATCAGTACTATTCACAAGATACGATGGAAACGGAAGTAGCGTCGTCCGTGGAAAAACAAAAGCAAGCAGAGCAGAGTGACACGCTTTCTTTTGATGATTTTTTGGAAGATTACTTTGCTTACCTGAAGCAGTAATGACTAACTAAGGATTGGTGGGGTTGAACATTAAGTCGTTAGTAGTAGCGGTACTTGGAAGCGTGTTACTTGCAGGTTGTGCTACGGCACCGCCAAAGCAGCAGAATAACTTATGCGAGATATTCCGAGAGAAATCCGGTTGGTACGATGATGCCAAAGATATGGAAGCTGAATGGGGGACCCCTATTCATGTCGCTATGGCCATCATTAAACAAGAAAGCAGCTTTCGGCACGATGCAAAACCACCTAAAGATTATTTGCTAGGGTTTATTCCTTGGGGACGAGTCAGCAGTGCGTATGGTTACGCTCAAGCTCAAGACCCTGCTTGGGAAGACTTCCAAGATGCGACAGGTCAGGGTGGCTCTCGTACCAACTTCGATGATTCTATGATGTTTGTCGGTTGGTACACTCATGAAACACGGCGTCAGCTAGGGATTTCATTATGGGATCCCTATAACCAGTATCTGGCTTATCATGAAGGGCGAGGTGGGTATAAGCGAGGCACTTATAATCGAAAACCTAGTTTAATCAAAGTCGCTCGACGTGTTGAACAAACAGCGAAAACTTATGGCTGGCAGCTGAAGCAATGTCGTCAGGAATTAGAAGACAACAGCAGCTGGTTCTTTTAGCCCACAGTCAGTTCATGTGCTGTAGGGATGAATGACATTTATCCATTACCGAAAGGTACTGGAGTTACAATCAGGAGAGATGTAATGCCTTTACTCGATAGTTTTACCGTGGACCACACTCGTATGAATGCACCCGCTGTACGAGTGGCGAAAACCATGCAGACCCCAAAAGGGGATACGATTACTGTTTTCGACTTACGCTTTACTGCGCCAAACAAAGACATTCTTTCTGAAAAAGGTATTCACACCCTAGAGCACCTTTATGCAGGCTTTATGCGTAATCACCTAAACGGTGATTCTGTTGAGATCATCGATATTTCGCCTATGGGTTGCCGCACAGGTTTTTACATGAGCCTGATTGGCACACCATCAGAGCGGCAAGTCGCAGATGCTTGGATTGCAGCAATGGAAGATGTGCTGAAGGTAGAAAGTCAGAATAAGATCCCTGAACTTAACGAATACCAATGCGGCACGGCAGCAATGCACTCTTTAAAAGAAGCACAACAGATCGCAAAGAACATTTTGGATGCTGGTGTTTCGGTGAACAAAAATGATGAACTTGCTTTGCCTGAGTCGATGTTAAAAGAGTTGCGTATCGACTAGGTGCTCATTAAGAAGCATATTGCCCCAATAAGTAAAAAAAAGCCTGACATGAGTCAGGCTTTTCTTTTGGTTATTTGGATGTCGATTTTTTCTTCTTCGGATAAACACGAACGAGCTTGATTCGGTTCTCTTCAATCTCAACAAGTTCCATTGGGTGACCCGCTACTCTCACGCTTAAATGGCTCTCTGGAATATCTTCCAGGTGCTCCAAAATAAGACCGTTTAACGTTCTTGGGCCATCCGTTGGTAAATCCCATTTCAGGCCTTTGTTAATATCTCGAATATTGGTGCTGCCTTCAATAAGAAAGCTTCCGTCACCTTGAGGACTGATTTCATCAGAGAGGCTTGGAGAAATGGACGTCGTGAACTCACCAATGATCTCTTCCAGAATATCTTCAAGAGTGATTAGACCGATGATATCACCGTACTCATCCACGATCAGACCGATACGTTGCTTGTTACGTTGGAATTTCAACATTTGCACGTTCAGTGGTGTGCCTTCTGGGATGTAATAGACCTCATCAGCAGCACGTAATAGCGTTTCTTTGTTGAATTCGTTCTTTTCCAACATCAGACGATAAGCCTCGCGCAAGCGCAGCATGCCAACCACTTCATCAATTTGGTCACGATAGAAAACTATGCGTCCATGTGGCGAGTGGGTTAGCTGGCGAACAATGGATTTCCAGTCGTCGTTAATATCGATACCAGTAATTTCATTGCGTGGGACCATAATGTCGTTCACGGTGACGTGCTCAAGATCCAAAATCGACACCAGCATGTCTTGGTGTCGGCGAGGAATCAAACCGCCAGCTTCATTTACCACCGTACGCAGCTCATCGGAGCTAAGATGATCTTCTGCTGAGTGATCCGCTCTTACGCCAAGTAAGCGGATAAAGCCATTCGTAATAAAGTTAACAAGCATCACTAAAGGCGACAGTAACTTCATCAGTATGGTCAATAATATACTGCTCGCGTAGGACACGCGTTCAGGGTAAAGCGCTGCAATTGTTTTAGGGGTAACCTCGGCAAAAACCAGTACAACCATAGTTAGTGCACCGGTTGCGATAGCGACACCTAAATCACCATACAAACGCATACCAATAATGGTCGCGATAGCAGACGCGAGAATATTAACGAGGTTGTTGCCGATAAGAATAAGACCAATCAAACGATCTGGACGGTCTAATAGTCTTTCGACTCGCTTAGCACCCTTATGCCCGTTTTTGGCTAAGTGTTTTAAGCGATAACGATTCAGAGACATCATCCCTGTTTCTGAACCGGAAAAGTAACCTGATATGACGATAAGACACGCGAGTAGCGCAAACAAGATACCCGTAGAGATGTCGTCCAAAACGTTGCTGTTCCTTGTAAGTATTGGGTTATATAACGGTTGAGTAAGTCCGTTAAGTCAAAGAGTTAAGGCGTACTGTATTTTATCTAGCCTAAAATATAAAGGATAGGAGCCCTAGAGCTCCTTAATTCAAGATGATTTCTTTTACAAAGCGACTGCCAAAATATGCCAGAGTCAACAGTGTTGCTCCTGCAACAGCGAACCATGTGACTTTTCTACCACGCCAGCCTTTTTGATAGTGACCCCAAAGTAGTATTGAGTACACCACCCAAGCGATGAAAGAAAGAATGCCCTTATGTGCCTTACCTTGGGCAAACATATCCTGCACAAAGACAAAGCCAGTAATGAGCGTGGCAGTTAACAATAAGTTACCGATCAAAATAATTTTGAAGAGTTGACGCTCCACCATTAATAGAGGCGGCAGGTTTGGGTTAATCGCCAAAGATTTTTTTGCTTTCAGTTTGTGATCCAGCCAAGCCAACTGAAGCGCATAGAGTGCCCCGATAGTTAAAGTCGCGTATGAGAAGAGCGCAAATGAAATATGAATGAGTAGCTTAGGGTCATTCTCTAGGTGCTTTATAAACGTGCTTGGCAAAAATGTGGCAGCAGATAAATTGATGGCAGCAAAGCTATAAACGACAGGCAATAAAAACCACAGTCGGTTTTTCAACATAGCAAGGCTCATGACCAGAGAAATAATAAAACTGATCAAAGAAGCCACGTTGAGAATACTCAGGTTTTGACCTGAACCATCAAAAATCAGATCACTCAAAATCCACGCATGAAAAACAAGCGCACAGGCAGCACTAGCAAACACTGTTTTTGCTTTGATTCCTGACTGTTGTGAGAGTCCGGGTATGATGGTCGCAATCGCCAAGACATAAAGTATGGCGGCCGCGATGGCTATTAAGCTATCCATGAATCCTAAATATTATTGTGCACGATGGAGAAATTATACCTTGCATTACACTTTGGGGCTACGTTATATCCGACATCAATCGTGAGAGATGAGATATTGAAATTAATAAGTTACCGCACCATATATAAATAGAGACAAGAATAGGACAGCGGTACGGGTATGACTCAGACCTTGGCTAATGTATACTCACACTAATTAATCGCCATTTTAGCGAAGAGACAAAGATGTTTGAGAATTTAACGGATCGATTATCCAAAACGCTGAAAAATATCAGTGGCAAAGGTCGTCTGACCGAAGACAACATTAAAGAAACCCTACGTGAAGTCCGAATGGCTCTACTTGAAGCTGACGTTGCGCTTCCGGTCGTTCGTGAATTTGTGAACCGCGTTAAAGAAAAAGCGGTGGGCGTAGAAGTTTCTAAATCTCTGACTCCAGGTCAGGAATTTATCAAGATCGTTCAAACAGAACTTGAAGCCGTAATGGGGGAGTCGAATGAGGCGCTAAACCTTGCCGCTCAACCACCTGCTGTGCTTCTTATGGCTGGTCTACAAGGTGCGGGTAAAACCACATCGGTAGGTAAGTTATCTAAGCTTCTAAAAGAACGCGACAAGAAGAAAGTCTTGGTTGTGTCTGCCGACGTTTACCGTCCTGCGGCAATCAAGCAGCTTGAAACACTGGCATCAGACATCGGTGTTGACTTCTTCCCATCATCACCAGACCAAAAGCCTATTGATATCGCCAATGCAGCGATTGACCATGCGAAGAAAAAGTTCTACGACGTACTTATTGTCGATACCGCAGGTCGTTTGGCAATTGATGAAGAGATGATGGGGGAGATCAAAGATCTTCACGCAGCTATCAACCCAGTAGAAACGCTATTTGTTGTTGACGCCATGACGGGTCAAGACGCAGCAAATACAGCAAAAGCCTTTGGCGATGCGCTACCTCTTACCGGTGTAGTTCTAACTAAGGTTGATGGTGATGCTCGTGGTGGTGCGGCACTTTCAGTACGCCATGTCACGGGCAAACCAATCAAATTCTTGGGTGTCGGTGAAAAAACTGACGCGCTAGAACCGTTCCACCCAGATCGTGTTGCTTCACGTATTCTTGGCATGGGTGATGTTCTGTCTTTGATTGAAGACCTACAACGCAACGTTGACCAAGAAAAGGCAGAAAAGTTAGCGAAGAAGTTCAAAGAGAAGAAAGGTTTCGACCTTGAAGATTTCCGTGAACAGCTCGGCCAGATGCAAAACATGGGCGGCATGATGGGGATGATGGATAAGCTTCCAGGAATGTCCCAGCTACCAGACAATGTGAAAGATAAAGTCGATGACAAGATGTTCAAACAGATGGAAGCGATCATCAGCTCCATGACAATGAAAGAACGTCAACGCCCAGAAATTATCAAGGGCTCGCGCAAGAAGCGTATCGCGGCTGGTTCTGGTGTGCAGGTTCAAGATGTAAACCGCTTACTAAAACAGTTCACCCAAATGCAGAAAATGATGAAAAAGATGCAAAAAGGTGGCATGAAAGGCATGATGCGCAACATGCAAGGCATGATGGGCGGCATGGGTGGTGGCGGTGGCTTCAACCCATTTGGTCGTTAATTAATCGATCACGCATAGATTCAGGGTGTTAGGTACGTCACAAACTTTAAATTCAATTTATGTTGGTGAAAAAGTAACTAAACTCCTTGCATTGCTCCGGGAGAAGAGTAAAATTCCGGAGCTTTATTTTGGCACGAGACCCCAAACTGTTTAATTTCTTGAATGGTTTTTGGGGTTAATTTTATTTTTGAGAAAGCAAAGAGGACGACATGGTAACCATTCGTTTGGCACGTCACGGCGCTAAAAAGCGTCCATTTTATCAAATCGTAGTAGCGGACAGCCGCAACGCTGCAACTGGCCGTTTCATCGAGAAAGTTGGTTTCTTCAACCCAACTGCTAAAGGTCAAGAAGAAGGTCTACGTCTAGACCTAGACCGCGTTAACCACTGGGTTGGTCAAGGCGCGTCAGTATCTGACCGTGTTGCTAAGCTAGTTAAAGACGCTCAAAAAGCGGCTTAATTTTTTACTTGAAAAGTAGAAACTAGTTTATGTCGATGAAAGGTAAAGAAACAATGAGCAACGAAAAGATTGTTGTAGGCAAGTTTGGTGCTACTTACGGCATTCGTGGTTGGCTTAAGGTTTTTTCCTACACAGACAATGCTGAAAGCATTTTCGATTACAGCCCTTGGTACATTAACCAAAAGGGCAAGTGGGTTGAGTACAAAGTAGAAAGCTGGAAGCGCCATAACAAAGGTATGGTGGCTAAGCTGGAAGGCATGGATGTTCGTGAAGACGCGCATCTAATGACGAACTTTGAAATTGCTATTGACCCTGCGGTACTTCCTGAATTGTCAGAAGATGAGTTCTACTGGCGCGAATTGTTTGGGATGCAAGTTGTAACTACTAAAGGTTACGATCTAGGTGTCGTTACTGACATGCTAGAAACTGGCTCAAACGATGTTCTGGTTGTTAAAGCAAATCTTAAAGATGCTTTCGGGCAGAAGGAACGATTAATCCCGTTCCTTGAAGAGCAAGTGATCATTAATGTTGATCGCGAAGCTCAACGGATCGAAGTTGACTGGGATCCTGGATTCTAATCTCCAAAATTACAGAGCGAGATAAACATGTGGGTTGGCGTTATTAGCCTTTTTCCAGAAATGTTCCGTTCTGTTACTGATTTTGGAGTAACAGGTCAAGCGGTTAAAAAAGGTCTTTTGTCGATTGAGACTTGGAATCCTAGAGATTTCACTCACGACAAACATCGCACAGTCGATGACCGACCTTACGGTGGTGGCCCTGGTATGTTAATGATGGTTCAGCCTTTGCGCGATGCCATTCATACCGCGAAAGCAGCCTCACCGGGCAAGACGAAAGTCATCTACCTTTCTCCTCAAGGTCGCAAGCTCGACCAGAAAGGGGTCGAAGAACTGGCAACGAATGAGAACTTGCTTCTGATTTGTGGTCGTTATGAAGGGGTAGATGAGCGCATCATTCAATCTGAAGTCGACGAAGAATGGTCGATTGGTGATTTTGTGATGACGGGTGGTGAGATACCAGCCATGACGTTAATCGACTCTGTCTCTCGGTTTGTTCCGGGTGTACTAGGGGATTTCGCGTCAGCAGAAGAAGACTCTTTTGCAAATGGCTTGTTAGATTGCCCTCACTATACGCGTCCAGAAGTATTGGATGACAAAGAGGTACCAGCTGTACTGATGTCAGGCAATCACAAGGACATTCGTCAATGGCGACTCAAGCAGTCGTTGGGCCGTACTTGGCTAAGAAGACCAGAGCTCCTGGAAAACCTAGCTCTGACTGACGAACAGGAACAATTACTTGCTGAGTTTGTTAATGAGCATAAAGCCATTAAAGAACATAACGCAAAGTAACCTAATTTATTTAGTATCAGTTTATTCTAGGAATTTAAAAAATGAGTAACATCATCAAAGCTCTTGAAGAAGAGCAAATGAAATCAGACCTACCTAAATTTGCACCAGGTGACACTGTTGTAGTTCAAGTTAAGGTAAAAGAAGGTGACCGTGAGCGTCTACAGGCTTTCGAAGGCGTTGTAATCGCAATCCGTAACCGTGGTCTACACTCTGCTTTCACTGTACGTAAGATCTCTAACGGTGAAGGTGTTGAGCGTACGTTCCAAACACACTCTCCAATCGTTGATAGCATCGAAGTTAAACGCCGTGGTGCAGTACGTCGTGCCAAGTTGTACTACCTACGTGAGCGTTCTGGTAAGTCTGCTCGTATCAAAGAGAAACTTGCTAAGAAGTAATGCTATAACTAGCGTTCTCATCTTAAACGGAGTCCTTTTAGGGCTCCGTTTTTTTATTTGTGTAATTAGCTTGCTCGTTTCTTTTCACCCGACCTGAACTGTCGATGCTCATGCACTGATGTACACTCCACGCCTCTGCCTTGCTGTGAATAGATTCCTGATGTCGCTATGGCTCCTCGGAATGACGGGAAATGATGATCAAATATTACTGGGTACTGTGGTTAAAATTCGTCATTCTGGATAGCGACGAAGGACCGTGATTCAGAATCTACTAGTCGAGCATGCAATTGTTTAAGTTGTTAGCTTCATCCTTGCTATGAGTAGATTCCTGATGCCGCTATGGCTCCTCGGAATGACAGGAAATGATGGTCAAAGATTATAGAGTACCGTGGTTAAAATTCGTCATTCTGGACAGCGACGAAGGAGCGTGATTCAGATTCCCCAAGAAGGAACCTAGGATCTTCCTTTACCCTAGGTCTTAATTTAGTACTGATCTTCAGACCAGCCATCACTATCGGACATATCGGGTGCGCCTGGGATGGTGTTTTCTTCATCTGCCCATTCACCAAAATCAATCATTTGGCATTGTTTACTGCAGAAAGGGCGATGAGGACTTTGTTCTCCCCATTCTACGTCGGCGCCACATTGTGGACATTGAACGATGGTAACTTTAGACATAGTTGAGCGTCCCATTACTAATTGGTGTTAAAGGGTAGTATACCTAAACGAATTAAAGATGGCTTATTCAACGCGCTATTGCTGCTACGAAATTTTATCAAATATAAGCGCAATAAAGCGTTGAATTTTAGATTATGGAGGCGAGGCGTAGTGTCGTCTTAGCTGCACACAGCAAGTTCAAATTCAATATCTTGTGTGCACGCTTGACCGTTTTCAAACGACATGAACTTGATCGCAAAGCGGTTTTTATGGCCTGAAATCATAGGATACACGCCATATTCCATTGGGATGTGAAGTCTTAGAATGTTGGCTTCATCAGCGTCACTTTGGAAGAAACCTGCACGACCGATTTGAGCTTTGAAATGTCCGGTCTCTCTAGTGAGCTTTAACCATAACGAAAGCGCATCAGATAAGGGCTTTAAGCTTGCTTGCCACTGTTGTGCATCACGCTTTTTACGTTCAATAGGTAGATGAAGCCAGTAGTGTAATGCTGGCAGATCAAAACAGCATGAACCACCCGGTAGATTAAAGCGTTGACGGATAGAGCTTAGGAAGCGATCTTCTTTTAATGCTTGGCCAAAACGTTCAGCACCCATTAGTTGGCTATGAACGACATCTATCTCTTGTAGTAGGGTATTTAATGCGTCTTGATCGACACCATCAACATTGAGCCAATGGCGGTACGACAGCCGCTGCTTCTCAAGATCTTTAGCCAGTTCACTTTTCAGTTGGATTTGTTCGAAGATCTCAACCATATCGAATAACGCACGGAAAAACAGTTGGTACTGGTGATTTTCGCTAAACCCAGAGGCCAAGTGAGCCTGACGCAGCAGAGACTCCACTCTTAGATAAATACGAGTTTTCTCATTTAACGGATGTTCAAATTTGTGCGTGGTCATCGACATAAGCCTTTGTGAGTTTCGTTCCTATTTTCGCAGATTTTTCTTACACATGGCTAGGTACTTTTCGTGCAAATCTGTGATTTGAAGCAAAAGATCAGGGTCACTTGGATTATTCTTAACCACATCGTCTGCAAGCGCGAGCCTTTGCTCTCTTGATGCTTGAGAGGCAAGGATGGCGCGAACTTGATCTTCACTCACATTGTCTCGTTTCATCGTGCGAGATATCTGTGTATTCGGTTCTACATCGACGACAAGAACGCGATCACACAAACTATCTAGCTTGTTTTCTACGAGCAACGGCACCACAAGTAACGCATACTCTGAAGTGACTTGCTGCAAATCTTCGATCATCTTTTCACGAATTATCGGGTGCAACAGTGCGTTGAGCCATGCTTTTTCATCTGAATTCGAAAAGATTTTTTCTCTCAGCTTTGCGCGATCTAAAGTTTGGTCTTCACGAACGATATCGTGACCAAAGTGTTCAATAATCGCGTTTAGGCCGGGAGTACCTGGCTCGACAACTTCTCTTGCTACAATGTCGGCATCGACGATATCGATTTTAAATTGTTGTTTGAACAGATTCGCGACGGTTGTTTTTCCACTAGCGATACCACCTGTTAAACCAATAACCAAAGCCATTTACACTCCTAGAACTGAAGTAAAGTACCAGTTTAAAATCTGCTCGCCCCAAATTAAGCTTATCCAACCAGCAATTGCTAAGTAAGGACCGAAAGGGAAAGCTTTTTCAATTCCCTGTTTTTGCAAGCGTAGTTGAATGATGCCAAATACGATGCCAACCACAGAAGAAAGTAGAATGATCATCGGCAGTGACTGCCAACCTAGCCAAGCCCCTAGTGCTGCTAGTAGTTTAAAATCACCATATCCCATTCCTTCTTTACCAGTAAGTAGCTTAAAGCCCCAGTAAACGGACCAGAGACATAGGTAACCAGCAATAGCACCAATGACAGAATCTTGTAGAGTAACAGGACTTATTTCGACTAATGCTAAGGCAATGCCAGCCCAAGTTAATGGTAATGTTAATTGGTCAGGTAACAACATAGTATCGAGATCGATAAATGTTGCAGCGATTAAGATAAAAGTGAAAAAGAGTAGGGCAACGGTAAAGTAACTAAAACCAAAGTGGTAAGCGACAAAGCCTGAGCAGAATGCAGTGAGCAGTTCAATCAGTGGATAGCGTGTGCTAATGGTTGTCTGACAGTTGTGACATTTGCCTTTTAAAAGCAGCCAGCTAATCACAGGAATGTTGTCGCGAATACGTATCGGTGTTGCGCATTTCTGGCAGGAGGAGCGTGGGACGCTCAAGGTCAGCACTTCTTTAGGAGGTTCTATTTTGTATTCAGGAAATGACTCGGCACATTCGCGTCGCCATTCTAGTTCCATGATTTTAGGTAGTCGATAAATAACCACATTGAGGAAGCTACCCACGATCAGACCGAAGATGGTGGCAAACACAACGAATAGCCAAGGGTAGTACTGGAATACTTCCATATTTGTCTCTTGAGCGATGAGTGAAATCAGCAAGATGCTGTTTTAAAGGAGTTAACAGCTCATTCTAGCCCAATACACTCATTAAGTTAAAGATTGGCAAGTACATTGCTGTCACTAATCCGCCAACAACGATACCTAAAAATACGATAATTAGCGGCTCTAGAATTTTACTAAGGTTGTCGACGGTGTTGTCGACTTCAAACTCGTAGATCGTTGCAACTTTATTGAGCATATCGTCAAGTCGACCAGACTCTTCACCGATCATGACCATTTGTAACACTAATTCAGGGAACACATTACAGTTACGCATGGCAACATACATTGGCATACCTGCGGCGGTATCACGGTAAACTTCTTCTATGGCGAGTTGATAGTGTAAGTTTCCTGAGGTTTTTGATGTGGTTTTTAAACTGGTTAGAATTGGAATACCCGCTGTAAAGCTTGTGGCGAGTGTTCGACTAAATTTGGCGATAGCGGCTTTTGATAATACAGGGCCCAGGACAGGAAATTTAAGCACAGAGCGGTTGAGCATTAAGCGAAAAGAATCTGAACGCTTAGAGAGGATTCTCGCCGAAATGAATAAACTAATGGAGCCTAGTGCGATAAACGGACTCCAGTTTTGTGTCCAGGCGGAAAGATCTAATACTTGCCTGGTAAACCACGGTAAGTCAGCACCAAAACCAACAAACATTTTTTCAAACTCGGGAATGACTTTGGTGAGCATGATAAACGACACGCCTAACGCTACTAGCACTACCATGGCTGGGTAGATCAGTGCTTTGATCACTTTCGCACGGAGTTGTTCATTTTTTTCTCGGTAGGTGGCTAAGCGCTCGAACACTTCTGCTAAGTTACCGGATTGCTCACCTGTGGCGATAAGATCGGTATAGAGTGGGTCAAAGTGTTCACTTGCAGTGCGCATGGCTTTTGACATGGGCGTCCCTGCTTCAACGGCGCGTGTCACGCTCATCAAAATGGATTTCATCTCTGCTTTTTTGTGATTCTCTGATACCAATTTTAAAGCCTGAACCAAGGGCACACCGGTTATCAACATCGTCGAAATCTGACGGGTAAACACCGTGATGTCTCTGCCTTTCACGCGATGGCTGAGTTTAGTGAGAAACGAGATACTGCTTTTCTTTAACTTCTTGATCTTGATGTGCTGTGCGTCTAGACGCTCGCGTACTTCAATTTCTGTCATCGCGAGGGTTTGCCCAGATGTCTTTTTGCCTGAACTGTTGATGCCTTTCCAGCGGAAGTTTTTAAGTTGTGGTGTAGTGCTTTTCATGGATGTGACTGCTGATTAAAGGATTAAAAATAAAGTACGCGCTGTAGTTCACTAAAACTTGTGATCCCTTGTTTGAGTTTTTCTATGCCCGACATTTGTAACGTGCTCATACCATTTGCGATGGCGAGTTTTTCTAGTTCATGTACAGAGGCGCCTTTAATAAGCGCTTCGGAAAGAAATTCATCAAAGCGCATCACTTCATAAATCCCCGTTCGGCCGGAATAACCATGGGTACACTCATTGCATCCATCGGGATTGGCTTTAAAAATGTTGTCGCTTGCTTGAATACCGAGATGTTGCAACTGAACGGTAAGCTCTTGTGGTTGCTTGCAGACCGAGCACAGTTTACGGGCTAAGCGCTGGGCAATAATCAAACTAAGAGAGGAGGCCAAGTTAAAGCTTTCTACGCCCATGTTTGATAAACGAATCACCGTTTCAGCTGCAGAATTGGTATGCAAGGTTGAAAGTACTAAGTGACCGGTTTGCGATGCTTTTATAGCGATTTCGGCGGTATCTAAATCACGAATCTCACCGACCATTACTACATCGGGGTCTTGACGTAAGAAAGAGCGCAGGGCTTCGGCAAAACCAAAACCAATCTTAGGCTGAACTTGAACTTGGTTAATGCCCGATAAGTTAATTTCTACTGGGTCTTCTGCCGTGGAAATGTTGATTTCTGGTTTATTGAGAATACTCAGCCCAGTGTACAGAGAAACGGTTTTCCCGCTCCCAGTTGGGCCTGTCATCAGAATCATGCCTTGTGGGCGACGGAGCGCATCCAAGTACAATTGTTTTTGTTGTTCGCTATAACCAAGCTTGTCGATATCCAGTGACGCAGAGCTGCTGTCGAGCAGTCGTAATACAATTTTCTCTCCGAATAGAGTCGGTAGTGTGGATACACGCATATCAATCGCGGTGTCTTGATTCAACTTGAGCTTTATACGCCCATCTTGTGGTAAACGTCGCTCTGCAATATCAAGCTTAGAGAGGATTTTGATACGAGCGGATAAGCGGCGACTCAAGTGGCTTGGTGGCTGCTGTGTTTCAATTAAGATTCCATCACAGCGCAGGCGCACGCGGTACATCTTTTCATAAGGCTCAAAGTGGATATCGGATGCGCCTTTGCGCACAGCGTCCAACAGAATTTGGTTGATGTAACGGCTAACAGGAGACTCATCTTGGCTCAAGTCTTCAATGTTGTCGATTTCATCTACGCCCACATCAACCAGATTGGCTAACTCTTCTTGGTTGATCTCTTTTAACCCGGACTTCTCATGACTCAATGAACGACCATATAAGCGTCGAATTGCCGCGCTGAGTTGACGAAAATCCGCCAACACCAATTCAATCTGTAAACCAGTGGCAAAGCGGAAATCGTCTTCTGCTTGTTGGTTCGTGGGGTCGGCAACGGCTAATAATAACGTTGAAGGTGTACGCTGGAGTGGGAGTGCGTTATGCCGTGTGATTAATTCCCTAAGGCCAAGTTGCTGACAAAGCGAGGCGTACTCGTACTGAGATAACTCGGGCTGATTTAATCCAAAAATAGAATTTAAATGTTCAGTGAGTTCGCGTGATGTAAATAACCCTGAACTGAGCAAAGCTTCCGGCATCGAAATGCCAGAAGCTTTGACTTGCTCAAGCAACGATTCTTCTTGGGAAAAAGCCAATAGTCCTTTTTGACGAAGAATCGTGGAGAGGTTGGTTTGCATTATGGGCAGCTATCAATAGATACTTTTGGGTTAGTATTATTTGTACAGCCCCAGGGTGTGTTTGGTGTCCTAGCATATTCGATGTCACCTGCTGCAGCATTGCCAGTATTAAATACAAATTTGAGTGTAGATTTTGCGTTTGAGGCTGCTCCAGCACCTTCAATTGATGCGGTAATATTGCCAAGGGCGTTCATAGTAGCGTTCCCACCGATGTCTCCTAAGTCGGAAGTAGCTGTGGTGTTGTTCTGAGTATATAAATCAGCATTAGTAAGTAATGACTTTAAAGTACCCACAGCAGAGGTTACAGCTGACTTTGCGACATAGTCTTTATATGCAGGGATTGCGACTGCTGATAACACACCAATAATTGCTACCACAATCATCAATTCAATTAACGTAAAGCCTTGCTGTTTTTTCTGTTTACTGTGTTTCATTTTCTTTCCTTCTTAATGAAATAAATAATGCCCTTGCATTAGCGAAGGATTATGGAGACTTCATAAAGGTTGAAAATGGGGAAGATATGGGCTCTCGAGTGAGATAAAACTCTTTGGTGAAAAGTTGCATATCGCATGCAGAGTTTTGCGAGTAGTACTATTTTTTAGTGGATAAAAAGAAAGGGCCAATTGGCCCTTTTAAATGATTAGTTACTCACAACTCACTGAGTTAGTTGAAGTAATTGAGATTGTGTTGCTTTTATTATTTGAAGCGCATCGAAAGATCCATCGCTTTTAGATGCTTAGTCAACGCGCCTACCGAAATGTAATCGACACCGGTTTCTGCGTATTCTGCGATGGTCTCTAGCGTAATGTTGCCGGAGTTTTCTAAAGCGGCACGACCTGCGTTAATCGCTACGGCTTCACGCATCATTTCTTTTGTGAAGTTATCTAGCATGATGATGTCGGCACCGGCGTCTATCGCTTGTTTCAACTCTTCTAAGCTTTCCGTTTCTACTTCTACCGGTTTGCCTGGGTTAAGCTCTTTCGCTTTCTGGATGGCTTGAGTGATGCCACCACAAGCAATAATGTGGTTTTCTTTAATGAGGTAAGCGTCGAACACGCCGATGCGATGGTTAAAGCCACCACCACACGTCACGGCGTATTTTAGTGCGCTACGCAGACCAGGAATGGTTTTGCGTGTGTCTAGTAGACGACACTCAGTATGCGCGATCTTTTCAGCGTACTCTGCGGTAACTGTTGCGCAGCCAGACAACGTTTGGATGAAATTCATTGCGTTACGCTCACCAGTCAACAGGTCACGAGCAGGGCCTGTCAGCGTGCAAAGGGTTTGGTTAGGTTCGACTTTATCGCCGTCCTTTACGTGCCATTCAATGCTGACCTTGCCACCGAGCTGTTTAAAAACTTCATCAGCCCATGCTTGACCACAGAACACACCATATTCGCGAGTAATAATCGTTGCGGTATTAACCGCATCGGCAGGGATCAAAGATGCAGTAATGTCGTTATCTGCGTCGACACTGCCACCTAGATCTTCTTTTAAGGTATCAGCGACAGAGCGAGTGATCTCTAAAGGGAGTTGTTGTTTAAGGTATTCTAGGCGTTCTTGAATGTTGTGTGTGTTCTTCATCGCAAATCTTGTCTTGAAAGGGAGATGGCAACGAATGATACTCTCCGGTGTCAATAATTTCAGCAGTTAATTTGCAAAGTAGAGAGGTTGATATGCGCCCAATTATCGAGAATGGCTGGCTGACACAAGCAAAGCATGTTCCGTCACCATTTTTTGATGCCCGCTCTGATATAAACGACATCTCTCTGCTGGTGGTACACAACATCAGTTTGCCTCCTGGGCAGTTTGGTGGACCATATATAGAGGACTTCTTCACTGGCAAGCTAGACCCAAATGAACATCCATTTTTTGAAGTTATTCACAAAATGGGCGTTTCTGCACATTGCTTGATTAAGAGAAACGGCGAGGTTGTTCAATTTGTTTCTTTTCTCGATAGAGCATGGCATGCCGGTCAATCCAGTTTCGCGGGCAGGGAGCGTTGTAATGACTATTCCATTGGTATCGAGCTTGAAGGGACAGAATTTACTGCCTACACAGAAGCGCAATATCAATCACTTGCAGAGATCACTGAGGTGATTATGCAATCTTATCCTCAAATCACCCCGCCACGAATTACCGGTCATCAATATATTGCGCCCTTGAGAAAAAGCGATCCTGGTCTAAGCTTTGATTGGGTGAAATATAGACTGCTTATACAGCGTTGATTTGTAGCGAAAGTGTAAATTCAAAAAAGCGAAATAAATAAGGCATACGATCAGGTATGCCTTTTTTTGATACCAGAAATATTAATGATTGTTAAAAGTTAACTACATTTTTACGCTCGTACATGCCGTTTTGGTGAATAAATAGACTGATAATTTTGTCATTTTCTGTATTTCTTTTCCAAAACTGCTAGCACGTCGACTTCCCATTTGTATGCTTTATGTAATTGGTCATACCAATTCTATTGCTGTTTTAACAGTCGATTGTTATCAGAGTGTTGGAAGTAAGCTCGTTCTATGATTTAGGTCAATTTTCGGCTGGACAGTGGCGTTTTAATTATGTTAATTTCTGCACCAACTTAAAATTGGTATTACCAATTACCTGCAAGAGTAGAAGAACAATAAATTATGGCTTATCAAAGGATTCGTCAGCCAAAACTCTCTGATGTTATAGAACAAGAGTTAGAAAGGTTGATAGTGGAAGGAACATTGTCTCCGGGGCAACAACTGCCTCCAGAGCGTGAACTGGCAAAACAGTTCGATGTGTCTCGTCCTTCAGTCCGAGAAGCCATTCAACGCTTGGAAGCGAAGCGTTTGTTGACTCGTCGCCAAGGTGGCGGAACATTCGTAAGTGAGAATATCTGGAAGAGCTTTTCAGATCCCTTGTTGAATTTGTTGTCTAGTCATTCTGAAACCCAGCTTGATGTGCTTGAGTCTCGTCATGCGATGGAAGGAATTTCAGCCTACTTTGCAGCTTTACGTGGTACCGAAGAAGATTTTGCGCGTATTCAAGGTTGCCTTGAGCGCATTAGCCAAGAGCAAGCAAACAACGATATCGAAGCTGAATCTGCGGAAGTGATGCAATTTTTGATCGCTTTGACAGAAGCCGCGCACAACGTGGTTTTGTTGCACATTGTTCGAAGCTTAGCACCTTTGCTTGAGCAAAATATTCTACAAAATTTTAAATTACTACGTCGCCGCCCAGAAGCGGTCGAGAAAGTCAGTAAACACCGAGCCAATATCGTGGATGCGATTGTTTCTGGTCAGCCTGAAAAGGCGCGAGAAATGTCCCACTCGCACTTGGCTTACATCGAAGAAACATTGTTGGATTTGACTCGAGAAGAGTCTCGACGAGAGCGTTCTCTACGTCGAATTCAGCAGGGTAATGACTCGTAAGAGCGTTACTTAAATAAGTAGATCCAACCAACAGAAGGATAGATCGCCATGTCTGATATGAAGCATGACGTAGATGCACTGGAAACTCAAGAATGGCTACAAGCGCTTGAGTCAGTTGTACGTGAAGAAGGTCTAGAGCGTGCTCAATTCCTATTAGAGCAAGTTCTAGATAAAGCACGTCTAGACGGTGTTGATATGCCAACAGGTATCACAACTAACTACATCAACACGATTCCTGCAGACCAAGAACCAGCATACCCAGGTGACACAACACTTGAGCGTCGTATTCGCTCAATTATTCGTTGGAACGCTATCATGATCGTTCTACGTGCATCTAAGAAAGACCTAGAGCTAGGCGGCCACATGGCGTCTTTCCAGTCTTCTGCTGCGTTCTACGAGACATGTTTCAACCACTTCTTCCGTGCACCAAACGAGAAGGATGGTGGCGACCTAGTTTACTACCAAGGTCACATTTCACCAGGTATCTACTCACGTGCATTCGTTGAAGGTCGTCTAACTGAAGAGCAGCTAGACAACTTCCGTCAAGAAGTAGACGGAAAAGGTATTCCTTCATACCCGCACCCTAAACTGATGCCTGAATTCTGGCAGTTCCCGACAGTATCGATGGGCCTAGGTCCAATCGCTTCTATCTACCAAGCTCGTTTCCTTAAGTACCTAGAAGGCCGTGGTCTTAAAGATACTTCAGAGCAGCGCGTTTACGCGTTCCTAGGTGACGGTGAGATGGATGAGCCAGAATCACGTGGTGCTATCTCTTTCGCTGCGCGTGAGAAACTAGACAACCTATGTTTCCTAATCAACTGTAACCTACAGCGTCTAGATGGCCCTGTAATGGGTAACGGTAAGATCATTCAAGAACTTGAAGGTCTGTTCAAAGGTGCTGGTTGGAACGTAGTGAAGGTAATCTGGGGTAACAACTGGGATTCACTACTAGCTAAAGATACGACTGGTAAGCTTCTACAGCTTATGAATGAAACGATCGACGGCGACTACCAAACATTCAAATCTAAAGATGGCGCGTACGTACGTGAGCACTTCTTTGGTAAGTACCCAGAGACAGCTGCACTTGTTGCTGACATGACTGATGACGAAATCTTCGCACTTAAGCGTGGTGGTCACGAGTCTTCTAAGCTATACGCGGCATACAAAAACGCGGCAGAAACTAAAGGTCGTCCAACAGTAATCCTAGCTAAGACTGTTAAAGGTTACGGCATGGGTGAAGCGGCTGAAGGTAAGAACATCGCGCACCAAGTTAAGAAGATGGACATGACTCACGTACTACACCTACGTGACCGTCTAGGTCTTCAAGACATCCTAACTGACGAAGCAGTGAAAGAACTTCCGTACCTGAAACTTGAAGAAGGTTCAAAAGAGTACGAATACCTACACGCTCGTCGTAAAGCGCTACACGGCTACACGCCACAGCGTCTACCAAAATTCACTCAAGAATTCATCGTTCCTGAGCTAGAAGAATTCAAGCCACTACTAGAAGAACAGAAGCGTGATATCTCTTCTACTATGGCATTCGTACGTGCACTAAACGTTCTACTTAAGAACAAGAACATTGGTAAGAACATCGTTCCTATCATTGCTGACGAAGCTCGTACATTCGGTATGGAAGGTCTGTTCCGTCAAATCGGTATCTACAACCCGCACGGTCAAACTTACACACCAGAAGACCGTGGCGTTGTTTCTTACTACAAAGAAGCGACTTCAGGTCAGGTTCTACAAGAAGGTATCAACGAGCTAGGTGCTATGTCTTCATGGGTTGCTGCTGCGACTTCATACTCGACAAACGACCTACCAATGATCCCGTTCTACATCTACTACTCAATGTTCGGCTTCCAACGTGTTGGCGACATGGCGTGGATGGCTGGTGACCAACAAGCACGTGGTTTCCTACTAGGTGCAACTGCGGGTCGTACAACGTTGAACGGTGAAGGTCTACAGCACGAAGACGGCCACTCGCACATTTTGGCGGGTACGGTTCCTAACTGTATTTCTTACGACCCAACATTCGCGTACGAAGTAGCAGTAATCATGCAAGACGGTATCCGTCGCATGTACGGTCCAGAACAAGAAAACGTGTTCTACTACCTAACGCTAATGAACGAAAACTACGCAATGCCAGCAATGCCAGAAGGCGCTGAAGAAGGCATCCGTAAAGGTATCTACAAGCTAGAAACTTACACGGGCGACAAAGCGAAAGTTCAGCTAATGAGCTCTGGTACTATCATGAATGAAGTACGTAAAGCAGCTCAAATCCTAAGCGAAGATTATGGTGTTGCTTCTGATGTTTACTCTGTAACGTCATTCAACGAACTAACTCGCGATGGCCAAGATGCAGAGCGTTTCAACATGCTTCACCCAGAAGCGGAAGCGAAAGTACCTTACATCCAAACAGTAATGGGTACTGAACCTGCTATCGCAGCAACTGACTACATGAAGAACTACGCAGAGCAGGTTCGTGCATATATTCCTGCTGAGTCTTTCAAAGTTCTTGGTACTGATGGCTTCGGTCGTTCAGACAGCCGTGAAAACCTACGTCGTCACTTCGAAGTGAACGCAGGTTACGTAGTAGTAGCAGCGCTAACTGAACTAGCGAAACGTGGCGAAGTTGAGAAATCTGTAGTTGCAGAAGCAATTAAGAAATTCGACATCGACACAGAGAAAACAAACCCGCTATACGCTTAATTAAGAAGGTAGATAAGAAATGGCAATCGAAATTAATGTACCAGACATCGGTGCGGATGAGGTTGAAGTTACTGAGATTCTTGTAAGCGTTGGCGACAAGGTTGAAGAAGAGCAGTCTCTGATCACAGTTGAAGGCGATAAAGCTTCTATGGAAGTTCCTGCTTCTCAAGCGGGTATCGTTAAAGAAATCAAAGTTGCAGAAGGCGACAAGGTTTCTACTGGTTCTCTAATCATGATTTTCGAAGCCGAGGGTGCAGCTGACGCTGCACCTGCTCCTGCGGCAGAAGCAGCTCCAGCAGCAGCTCCAGCTCCAGCAGCAGCGGCAGAACTAAAAGAAGTTCACGTACCAGACATCGGTGGTGATGAAGTAGAAGTTACTGAAATCATGGTTGCCGTTGGCGACAGCATCGAAGAAGAGCAATCTCTTCTAACTGTTGAAGGCGACAAAGCTTCTATGGAAGTTCCAGCGCCATTCGCAGGTACTCTAAAAGAGATCAAAGTTGCAGCAGGCGATAAAGTATCGACTGGCTCACTTATCATGGTATTCGAAACAGCAGGTTCAGGCGCTCCAGCAGCACCAGCGGCAGCTGAAGCTCCTGCGGCAGCAGCTCCAGCAGCGTCTGCGGCAAAAGAAGTGAACGTTCCAGATATCGGCGGCGACGAAGTTGAAGTTACTGAGATCATGGTTGCGGTTGGCGACACAGTGGAAGAAGAGCAATCTCTAATCACTGTTGAAGGTGACAAAGCTTCTATGGAAGTTCCTGCACCATTCGCTGGCACAGTTAAAGAAATCAAGATTGCAGCTGGCGACAAAGTGTCTACTGGCTCACTAATCATGGTATTCGAAGTGGCGGGTGCAGCACCTGCTCCTGCAGCAGCTCCAGCTCCAGCTCAAGCGGCAGCACCTGCAGCTCCGGCTCCTAAAGCAGAAGCTCCAGCGGCAGCAGCTCCAGCAGCGACTGGCGATTTCAAAGAAAACGATGAGTACGCTCACGCGTCTCCAGTTGTTCGTCGTCTAGCGCGTGAATTTGGCGTTAATCTTTCTAAGGTTAAAGGTTCTGGTCGTAAGAGCCGTATCCTAAAAGAAGACGTTCAAGCTTACGTGAAAGATGCACTTAAGCGTCTTGAGTCTGGCGCAGGTGCAGCAGCATCTGGCAAAGGCGACGGCGCGGCTCTTGGTCTACTACCATGGCCAAAAGTGGACTTCAGCAAGTTTGGTGAGACAGAAGTTCAACCGCTATCTCGCATTAAGAAGATCTCTGGCGCAAACCTACACCGTAACTGGGTAATGATCCCGCACGTTACACAGTGGGATAACGCAGACATCACGGCTCTTGAAGCATTCCGTAAAGAGCAAAACGCGATTGAAGCGAAGAAAGACACTGGCATGAAGATCACACCACTTGTGTTCATCATGAAAGCGGTAGCTAAAGCGCTTGAAGCGTTCCCAGCGTTCAACTCTTCTCTATCAGAAGACGGTGAGAGCCTAATTCTGAAGAAATACGTGAATGTTGGTATCGCGGTAGATACACCAAACGGTCTAGTTGTTCCTGTATTTAAAGACGTGAACAAGAAAGGCATCTACGAGCTATCTGAAGAGCTAATGGCGGTTTCTAAGAAAGCACGTGCAGGCAAGCTAACAGCTGCTGACATGCAAGGTGGCTGTTTCACTATCTCTAGCCTAGGCGGTATCGGTGGTACGGCGTTTACTCCAATCGTAAACGCGCCAGAAGTTGGTATCCTAGGTGTGTCTAAGTCAGAAATGAAACCGGTATGGAACGGTAAAGAGTTCGAACCGCGTCTACAACTTCCACTGTCTCTATCATACGACCACCGTGTGATCGATGGTGCTGAAGGTGCGCGCTTCATCACTTACCTAAACTCATGTCTATCTGACATTCGTCGTCTAGTTCTGTAATAGAAATTAGATGAATGAGAGGCGGCAACTTAGCCGCCTCTGCTAATCATAATTACCGACAATTTGGTTATCAGCCTTGCTTCGTTCAGGGTTTTCACAATCGAATTGTTGTCTAGCTCACAGGCTAAATTGATTTACTTTTCACACCATTAACATCTCTGTAAACTGTTAGCGGTCTGAAAATAACTGTTTAAAACAAATCTCTCTTAAACATAAAAAATCGATACCCACTCAGCCTGTTAGGGATAATGACTACAAGAGGTCAAAATGAGCAAAGAAATTAAAGCCCAAGTTGTTGTACTTGGTTCTGGTCCTGCTGGTTACTCCGCTGCATTCCGTTGTGCGGACTTAGGTCTTGAAACTGTACTAGTTGAACGTTACAGCACGCTTGGCGGTGTATGTCTGAACGTGGGTTGTATCCCATCTAAAGCACTGCTTCACGTTTCTAAAGTAATTGAAGAAGCGAAAGCGATGGCTGACCACGGCGTTGTGTTCGGTGAGCCTCAAACAGACATCAGCAAAATCCGCATCTGGAAAGAAAAAGTTGTTAACCAACTAACTGGCGGCCTAAGCGGTATGGCTAAGATGCGTAACGTAACAGTAGTTAACGGTTACGGTAAGTTCACTGGCCCTAACTCTATCCTTGTAGAAGGCGAAGGTGAGCCAACAGTTGTTAACTTTGACAACGCAATCGTTGCGGCTGGTTCTCGTCCAATCAAACTGCCATTTATCCCGCATGAAGACCCACGTATTTGGGACTCTACTGACGCTCTTGAACTAAAAGAAGTGCCAGAAAAACTGCTTATCATGGGCGGTGGTATCATCGGTCTAGAAATGGGTACGGTTTACCACTCTCTAGGTTCTAAAGTTGAAGTTGTTGAAATGTTTGACCAGGTAATTCCTGCAGCAGACAAAGATATCGTGAAAGTATTTACTAAGCGTATCAAAGACAAGTTCAAGCTAATGCTAGAAACGAAAGTAACAGCAGTTGAAGCAAAAGAAGACGGTATCTACGTTTCAATGGAAGGCAAGAAAGCGCCAGCTGAAGCTGAGCGTTACGATGCGGTTCTAGTTGCTATCGGTCGTGTACCAAATGGTAAGCTAATCGACGGTGAAAAAGCGGGTCTAGAAATTGACGAGCGCGGCTTCATCAACGTTGATAAGCAAATGCGTACTAACGTTCCTCACATCTTCGCGATCGGTGATATCGTTGGTCAACCAATGCTTGCTCACAAAGGTGTGCATGAAGGTCACGTAGCTGCTGAAGTTATCTCTGGTAAGAAGCACTACTTCGACCCTAAAGTTATCCCTTCAATTGCGTACACTGAGCCAGAAGTGGCTTGGGTTGGTAAGACTGAAAAAGAAGCGAAAGAAGAAGGCATCAAGTACGAAGTAGCAACATTCCCATGGGCAGCATCAGGTCGTGCAATCGCATCTGACTGTGCAGACGGTATGACTAAGCTAATCTTCGACAAAGAAACTCACCGCGTAATCGGTGGTGCTATCGTTGGTACTAACGGTGGTGAACTACTTGGTGAAATTGGCCTTGCAATTGAGATGGGCTGTGATGCAGAAGATATCGCTCTGACTATCCACGCTCACCCAACTCTACACGAGTCTGTAGGTCTAGCTGCTGAAGTATTTGAAGGTTCAATCACTGACCTGCCAAACAAAAAAGCAGTTAAGAAGAAGTAAGTTTTTTTCTGACTGAATGATAGAAGCCGCTGCAGTGCAGCGGTTTTTTTATGCTTGTTATATAGAAATATAAATGTGTGCTGATCTGACAGCAGACAATAAAAAGCCCACCAAACGGTGGGCTGACATATATTACTAGTTAAGCTTTAGTGTTCACGGTTGTAAATGCAAAGCATATCTAAGTATGAATTCACTAGATGTTTCAGTTCCGCTTCACCTTTAGCGCGGTTCGCTTGGACAAACAGTGAGTAACAAATACCGTGGAACAGGTTTGCCAAGTGTTCTGAATCGTGCTGGTCACACACCTCACCGCGTTCAATTGCTTTAATGAACATGTTTTGTACCAGCAACTGGTTAGTACGGTTAGTTGAAACAAACAATGGCCATACTTCATCACGTGTTGAAGCACTCCACTCGAACCATACTTTTAGCCAGTGACAATCTTGGCTGACAAGCTCGATCATCGCATTAGTAATATTGGCGATGTTTTCACGTGCATGTAAGTCTAGGTCTATGTTATCCGATAGGAAGTTTGAGAACTGACGTACGACGTGATTGAGAACTTCATCCACCAAGTCTTCGCGTGTAGGGAAGTAGTTAAAAACAGTCGCTACAGAAACTTGAGCAATTTCTGCGATATCTGCGTGACCACCACGACCGATGCCGCGGCGCGCAAATACTTCCAATGCGATTTCCATTAACTGTTGCTTACGCTTAATTGGAGAAAGCCTAGTTCTAGGTCTCTTTGCAATTGAGTCCATATCCATTTTCCTTGCCATTTGAGTTGATATTGGGGGTAACCCCCTAATTGATTATTTTAATAGTTGCTTAAAGCAGTGATGAGTGTAATGGTGCATATGCACAAGGTCAACATCTGTAGAACAATTTATATACAGTAATGTCATTATTATTGATAAATTTAGCTATGAACTTTATAAAACTAAGACCTTCTTCCAAGATTTTTTGGCAACAGGATGCGACTTTCAACCCAATGAACGTGGTGATACACTACACGCCGTAAGATTAGGTGATCGTTTGCGTGCGACTTACCTCAACCCACAAATTTAGATTGAGCACAGTATGAAACATACAATAGAAGTCATGATTTCTGAGCAAGAAGTTCAGGAGCGAGTTCGTGAATTAGGCAAACAAATTACAGAGCGTTATCAAGGTAGTGAAGATCTTGTGTTGGTAGGCTTATTGCGAGGCTCATTTGTATTTATGGCAGACTTGGCACGTGCTATCGAACTGACTCACCAAGTTGATTTTATGACTGCGTCAAGCTACGGCAATACGATGGAAAGCTCACGTGACGTTCGTATCTTGAAAGATTTGGATGATGACATCAAAGGCAAAGACATTTTGCTTGTTGAAGACATCATTGATACAGGTAACACACTAAATAAAATCCGTGAGATCTTATCACTGCGTGAGCCGAAGTCTATCGCGATTTGTACGCTCCTAGATAAACCATCTCGTCGTGAAGTGAATGTTCCTGTGGATTGGATTGGTTTCGAAATCCCAGATGAGTTTGTCGTTGGGGTGGGTATTGATTACGCGCAGAAATACCGCCACTTACCATACATCGGTAAAGTTGTACCTCAAGAATAATTATTGAGTTCAGCATTAAAAATATAAAAAAACGCCCATCTAAGATGGGCGTTTTTCGTTCAACTTTTAGATGTGACTTAGCGACAAAGGAGCTTGTTGTCTGTATTTAGAATCGTCGAAAGAGCTTTCTGGTAAGACGCTTCTACGGTTTCCTTAGAGTTAGAACGAATGCCTAAGTACTCTAAGCGACCATCTTCAATTCCGTATACCACACCATGAATTTCAACATCTTGCCCACGCTCCCAAGCGTTTTGCAGGATGGTTGAGTTACCCAAGTTGTACACTTGCTCTGCAACATTAAGCTCGCCTAGTTTATCCGCTCGATCTTGTTGCGGCATTTGATCTAGGTAAGTGCGGTGTTTGAAATAGATATCTCTGATATGTAACAGCCAATTATTAATAAGACCTAGCTTAGGGTTATCAATGGCTGCGTTTACGCCACCACATCCATAGTGTCCACAGACAATGATGTGTTTAACCTTAAGCACGTCTACGGCGTACTGGACGACAGATAGACAGTTGAGATCAGTATGGATAACTTGGTTTGCAACATTCCGATGAACAAAGAGTTCACCTGAGTATAGCCCGGTTAGTCGCTCGGCAGGAACGCGGCTATCAGAGCAGCCAATCCAAAGAAAATCAGGCTTTTGCCCCTCAGCGAGTTTTGCGAAGTATTCAGGTCGATCAGATTTGATCTCTTGAGACCATTTCGAATTGTTTTCAAATAACTGTTTTATTTCCGGCATTTTGCAAACTACTTCCCTTAAAAGACAAAATCGCTGCCGCTGTTTGTGTGCACATGCAAGCGATCAGTGTTGTAACTATACACAATGTTACAATTTCGATCTCGTTAAATATTCGTCAGATAGGACTCATCTGACTAGTTTTCATTAAGAAAAAAGTAAAATCTGGTGAAACTATTTGTGGTGTGAATTTAGCCTTAATCTATTTATGGTTTAAATTTTCGCCTAGCTCGTTAAAGTAGTGATATTTTACTTTTTAAAATTGAATGCAGGGAAAATCAGCAGTGTTCGGTAGTCGTTTTGAAGATATCAATTTCAAAGGGGATGTATTTGGCGGGGTAACCACGGCGATTATCTCTCTCCCTCTGGCGTTAGCGTTTGGTGTTGCATCCGGAGCCGGTGCTGAGGCCGGCCTTTGGGGGGCAATAATGGTCGGTTTGTTTGCCTCGTTATTTGGTGGTTCTAATACGTTAATATCAGAACCGACAGGGCCAATGACGGTAATCATGACCGCAGTATTAACCAGTATGATGGCGAAATACCCAGAAACGGGCATGGCTATGACTTTCACGGTTGTCATGATGGCTGGCGCGTTCCAAATCCTATTGGGGACGTTAAAACTGGGTAAATATGTTACCTTGATGCCTTACAGCGTTATTTCCGGGTTTATGTCTGGCATTGGTGTGATTCTTATCATTCTGCAGTTATCGCCTTTGATGGGACATGCTGCGCCTTCAGGGGGAGTACTCGGAACGTTATCTGCTTTGCCGGAGACCATTTCTAACCTTAAGTTCAGTGAGTTGTTTTTGGGACTACTGACTTTGGGGATTCTTTTTTTCTTCCCTAAGCAATATCGTAAATACGTTCCTGCACAGCTCGTGGCATTGGTCGCGGTAACGTTATTGTCTGTGATTCTCTTTGATACAGAAGATATTCGTCGTATCGGTGAAATTCCTGCTGGGTTACCTTCTCTCGTCGCCCCTTATATTGACACAGATATGTTTGTCGAGATGGTCATTGATGCATTAGTGCTCGGCACGTTAGGTTGTATTGATACTTTGTTAACGGCGGTTATCGGTGACTCATTAACTCGTAAAGAACACGACTCAGATAAAGAGCTGCGAGGTCAAGGGTTAGCTAACATGATCTCTGGCTTGTTTGGTGCGCTGCCGGGGGCGGGAGCTACCATGGGGACGGTAACGAATATCCAAGTTGGGGCTCGTTCGCCATTATCTGGTGTGATTCGTGCACTAATGTTGGCGTTGGTTGTACTGGTTGCTGGCGGGTTAACAGAGCCAATCCCGATGGCTGTGTTAGCAGGCATTGCGGTGTATGTTGGCTTTAACATCCTAGACTGGAGCTTTATTCAGAGGGCACATAAGGTAAGCTTTTCCGGAATGGCGGTGATGTATGGCGTTATGTTGCTTACAGTATTCGTTGATCTTATCGTTGCGGTGGGTTTAGGCGTCTTTATCTCGAACATTATCATCATCGAGCGTTTGAGCCGAGAGCAGGCGCGACAAGTAAAAGCGATCAGCGACGCGGATGAAGATGATGTGCCGCTGACTGACAGCGAGCGTGGTTTGTTGGATCGTGCTAATGGTAAAGTGCTGTTCTTTTATCTTTCCGGTCCGATGATCTTTAGTGTTTCTAAAGCCATTTCACGTCAGCACTCTAGTATTTCGGACTATGACGTGATGATTCTCGATCTTACGGATGTACCAATGATTGATGTGACCGTCGGTTTGGCGTTAGAGAATGCGATTAAGGATGCTCTCGATGCCAATTGTGCCGTGTATTTATTATGCCCGAATGAGCGGACACGAGAACAGCTAGAGAAATTCCATGTGATTGACCTTGTGCCTGATGAAAATATGTACCAATTCCGTTACGAAGCATTGAATGCGGCGGTGGCACATGTTGAGGCAGACCAGTATCAGCGCATAACGGCGTAATCATTCTGACAGTTAAAAACGCAACAGTTTCCTGTTGCGTTTTTTTATGCTCTATTTTGTCTTACTTAGAGATAACCTTTACGAGGTAAGGGTTATATTTCCAATATTATCGAAAGGTTCATTTGTAATCATCGTTATTCAACGATAAACTGATGGACCTCCAGTACGATACCCAAGGCGATTTTGTAGTAAACCGCTGATAAATATGAGTCGGTATTAGTAATCACAAACAAACGGCAATCAAGACCTTATGTACGCATTAGAAATTGAACAACTGCGCAAGACGTATGCAGGTGGCTTTGAGGCGTTAAAAGGTATAAGTCTCCAAGTGAAAAAGGGTGACTTCTACGCGCTTCTGGGTCCCAATGGTGCAGGAAAATCGACCACGATTGGCATCATTTCCTCCTTAGTGAATAAAACCTCCGGAACGACGAAAGTTTTCGGTTATGACATTGATACCGACCTCGAATTGGCCAAGCAGAATTTAGGCTTGGTGCCACAAGAGTTCAACTTCAACCAGTTTGAAACCGTTGAGCAAATTGTGATGCAGCAAGCAGGCTATTACGGTGTGTCTAAAGTATTAGCCAAAGAAAGAGCAGAAAAATACCTGAAAAAATTGGATTTATGGGAAAAACGCCAAGAGCGTGCTCGTAACCTATCCGGTGGGATGAAGCGTCGTTTAATGATCGCAAGAGCTTTGATGCACGAGCCGCAATTACTCATTTTAGATGAACCAACGGCTGGAGTGGATATTGAACTACGCCGCTCAATGTGGGGGTTTCTGAAAGAGATCAACCAAGAGCAAGGAATTACGATTATTTTAACGACACACTACCTAGAAGAAGCAGAGATGCTGTGTCGAAATATCGGCATCATTAATCGTGGTGAGCTGATTGAAAACACCACCATGAAGGCGTTACTAGGTAAGCTACGCGTCGAAACATTTATCTTGGATGTTGAGTCAGAAGTCGAGGTGCCTGAGCTTGAAGGTGTTAATCGACAAAGTATTGTTGATGGCTCTTTAGAGATAGAACTAGATAAAAGCCAAGGATTGAATTCGGTATTCAGTCAGTTAACCGAGCATGGCATTAAAGTTCTCTCAATGCGTAACAAAGCCAACCGACTTGAAGAGTTGTTTGTCAGCATTGTAAGAGAGGGGAGTAATTAAATGTACGGTTTATATTGGACGGCATTTCGCAGCTTGCTGAGCAAAGAAGTCACTCGTTTTACACGTATTTGGGTGCAAACCTTAGTGCCGCCAGCCATTACGATGACGTTGTACTTCATCATTTTCGGTAATCTTATTGGCTCTCGAATTGGTGAGATGAGCGGCTTTAGTTACATGGAGTACATTGTTCCAGGTTTGATCATGATGTCGGTGATCACCAACTCATACTCGAACGTGGCGTCGTCATTCTTTAGTGCAAAGCTACAGAAGAATATTGAAGAACTGCTGGTGGCACCGGTACCAAACTATGTGATTATTGCTGGCTATGTGATGGGCGGCGTGACTCGAGGTTTGTTGGTCGGTGCAATTGTTACCTGTGTGTCACTTTTGTTCGTTGATTTGCAAGTGGAGCACTGGGGCATTATTGTCGCGACTGTCTTCATGACGTCGGTTGTATTTGCTCTCGGTGGCTTGATCAATGCGGTTTACGCAAAAACGTTTGACGATATTTCGATCATCCCTACGTTTGTATTGACTCCTTTAACTTACTTGGGAGGAGTCTTTTATTCGATCAGTCTGCTGCCTGAATTTTGGCAAGGCGTTTCTAAGATCAACCCAATTGTGTACATGGTGAATGCGTTCCGCTACGGCTTTTTAGGTGTCTCGGATGTGGGCATTGTCACTTCATTTAGTGTACTTGCAGTGTTTGTTGTTGCACTGTATGCCATTGCGCATTATCTAGTAACCAAAGGGATTGGGCTAAGAAGCTAAGCCATTCTCATAAAGCAAAGAGCGGCGATTCACGCTGCTCTTTCGCGTGCATAACAATACATACCCATACAATTTTTCGGTTTTTATCATGGTAGGTTTCAATCATTTGTAATAAATGAGTGATCCTATGAATATTGTCCCGCCGCCGCCTTTCTCCTATCAGTTACTTAAGCCCAAATATTGGCCTGTATGGTTGGCATTTGGATCTTTAGCGATTCTTGTTAATGTACTGCCATACGTAGTATTGCGAATCTTAGGTAGAAGCATCGGCTGTATTGCGATGCATGTAATGAAGCGCCGACACAAGATCGCTCTGCGTAATCTCCAGCTGTGTTTCCCTGATTTTACGGATTGGCAATGTAAGGACGTAGTACGAAAAAACTTTCAATATACTGGAATGGCGATCATCGAAACCGGTATCGCTTGGTTTTGGCCAGATTGGCGGATACGTCGGATAACCTCTATTGTTGGAAAAGATCGTTTACTCGCTGAGGAAAAGAATGGACGTGGTGTGTTGGTGGTGTGCAGTCACCATTTAAACTTGGAGATAACCGCTCGTATTTTTAGCCAGTTTGCCCAAGGTTATGGCGTTTATCGCCCAAATTCGAATCCTGCTTATGAGTTTATTCAACATCGAGGTCGAACTCGTTTTGGACATCAAATGATTGATCGAAAAGACGTGAAATCAATGCTCAAAGTTCTGAAAAATGGTCATCGACTTTGGTATTTGCCCGACCATGATTATGGCGTTAGCCATTCTGTTTTTGCGCCGTTTTTTGCTGTTGAACAAGCGGCGAGTACCGTCGGGTCTAGTGTTCTCATTGATGCAACAAAGTGCGCGGTTATATCTGGCGTTACAGTGAGTAAAAATCACCATTACACGCTGTACATTGGAAAAGACATTAGCGAGCGTTTCGAGAGACGTAATGCGGTTAAAGCGGCAAGCATCTTGAACCAAGAGCTTGAGAAAATGATAAAACGTGATATTCCAGCGTGGATGTGGCTGCACAAGCGGTTTAAAACTCGCCCTGAAGGGTTAGATTGCGTCTATACGTAGAGTATAAAAAAGGTCGACTAAGAGTCGACCTTTTTACTTTTATGACTCAGAGCTTACTCTGCGCTCTCTGAGTTTGTATTGTTAGATTCAGCTTCTTCCTTCGCTTCGACAACCATATCTACCGTTTGGTTATCGATAAGACGAGCCTTGCCTAGGAACGCAGACATCAGAATGACAGCTTGTGTCGTTTCTGGTGTGATCACTTGTAATGTACGAGCATCACGAATGAAGATCTCATCAGGGTGCAGACCTGCAGCTCGAAGTTGGTCGCTTGCATCTTCGATGATCGATGCGTAGTCATCGCGGCCACCGCGAATGGCACTACTGATCCAACGCATTGTACGAGCAAGTACAGGCGCACGTTGACGCTCGTCCAGCGTAAGCAAGCCATTGCGTGAACTCATTGCTAAACCGTCCATTTCACGTACGGTTGGTACACCGATGATTTCAATGTCCATTGCTAGGTCATCAACCATCTTGCGGATAACAGCAAGTTGTTGGAAGTCCTTCTCGCCGAAGCACGCGACATCCGGTTGTACGATGTTAAACAGCTTATTCACAATCGTCGTCACGCCACGGAAATGACCTGGTCGAGACGCGCCTTCGAGAATTGTTGATAGGCCAGGGACATCGACGAAGGTTTGCTTATCCAGACCTTCTGGGTAGATAACTTCTGGTGTTGGCGTAAATACCACATCGACCCCTTCAGAGGTTAACTTGCTTAAGTCTTCCTCTAGCGTGCGTGGGTAATTATTTAAATCGTCAGCACGATCAAATTGCATCGGATTAACAAAGATGCTTACGACAACGATATCAGCGTATTCGCGTGCTTTACGCACTAAAGTTAAGTGGCCTTCGTGAAGGTTGCCCATGGTAGGGACAAACGCCACTTTACGACCTTCACGTTTAAAGGTTTTAAGGTGTTCACGAACTGCTGAGATTTCCGCAAAAGTTTGCATGCATTTATCCTCTAGGCAATGGTATGAGCGTCGTCTGGGAATACACCGTTGGCTACATCTTCAATGTATTTAGTAACGGCTTTGCGCATATCACCTGTTTCAGCAAGAAAGTTTTTGGAGAATTTCGGCATGTAGTTGGCAGAAATACCAAACATATCATGCATTACGAGAATTTGACCATCTGTTACGTTACCTGCACCAATACCGATAACAGGAACGTCAAGCACTTGCGTAATACGTTCAGCAAGCTCAGCTGGTACGCATTCTAGTAAGACGATTTGAGCGCCTGCTTCTTGCAGCGCTAATGCGTCTTTTACCATGCGGTCTGCTTTTTCTTGATCGCGACCTTGGATTTTGTAACCACCAAAAATATTAACAGCTTGAGGAGTTAAACCAAGATGAGCACAAACTGGAACTGATCGTTCAGTGAGCATTTTCACCGTGTCGACAAGCCAGTCACCACCTTCAATTTTTACCATATTGGCACCAGCACGCATCAGTTTAGCCGCATTTTCGCAAGCTTGCTCTGGCGTGGTGTAGCTCATGAATGGCATGTCTGCCATCAACAAACAATTTGGGCTACCAGCACGTACGCAACGAGTATGGTAAGCGATATCATCGACCGTTACTGGCAGAGTATCGTTGTGACCTTGCAAAACCATACCTAGAGAATCACCAACAAGAAGTACTGGCATTTCTTGGCTTTCAAACAGTTGGGCAAAGCTCGCATCATAAGCGGTTGAAGTAGCAAATTTACGACCTTCTTGCTTCCACTTGATTAGGTCGTTGATGGTCATTTTTTTCATGGTTTTATCCTTACTAGGAGTTGGCTATGACTGCCAGATACTGAGGCCGTTTCTATCTACTTGTTCCAGTAGTTCAGAGACCTCGGTCCCATCAGGGAGTTGTAAACTTGGTGCAATTTCCGCAAGAGGGTAGAGTACGAATTCACGCTCTTTCATTCCATAATGAGGAACGATCAGCCTCTCGGAATTAATCACCTCATTGCCATAAAGCACAATGTCGAGGTCCAAGGTTCTTGGTCCCCAGCGTTCGTCTTTACGGACACGACCTTGTTCTTGCTCTATAGCTTGTGTGCAATTGAGCAATTCAATAGGCGTCAAACTGGTGTTAATAGACACAACCGCATTGATGTAATCCGGTTGGTTTTGTGGCCCCATTGGCGTGCTGCTGTATAGCGAAGAAGCTTGAACAAACTCTGATTTAGGCAGCGTTTTTAATGCTTCAATCGCTTGCTTTGCTTGGCTGACAGGATCAGCCAAGTTACTGCCTACCGCAATGTACGCTGTAATCATGATTTGGGCTTACTCTTTTTCTTGCGATAAGTTTTACGGCGGCGCTGGCCTGTTTTCGGTGATTGACCGTCTAAGTCGGCAGCCATTGCTTGACGCATTTCTCGGCCTGCATTTTGAAAAGTTTCCCACCACTTGGCAAGCTTCTGAGTGTCACCACCTTCAATTTCACCGCGCATTTCAAGAAAATCAAAGCCAGCTCTAAATTTATTGAGCTCCATAAGACGGAATGCACGTTTACCGTTACGTCGTGGAAGACGAAGCTGTAACTGCCAAATCTCGCGAATGGTTGCGGTGTGGCGTCTTGGAATGGCAATTGTGCGAACTTGCTCGTCAAGAATGATGTTGCTCGCTTCCATAATGGCGTCGTAATGGCCTAAGTTGCGCTCTTCCATCAGTTCATCGGCTTTCGCACACAGTGGGTACCACAGCATTGCAGCAAACATAAATGCTGGATTGATGCGTTTCCCATCTTCGATGCGCATGTCGGTAGAATCTAGGACAAGATCCAACATCTGCTCAGTGTGAGAGGAGTAATCTTCTGTAAAGTGCGCTGCAATCGTCGGGAATAGTTGCTGGAATAGGTTGTACTCACGCAGTAGGTGGTAGGTTTCTAAGCCATGACCGGATTGCAATAATTTGAGTGACTCTTCAAAAAGACGCGCTGACGGAATGTCACCGAGCAACGGTGCCATGTGTTCGATTGGCGCTGCGGTGTCTTCTTCAATATCAAAGTCTAGTTTTACCGCGAAACGAACCGCACGCAGCATGCGCACAGGGTCTTCACGGTAGCGTGTTTCTGGATCACCAATCAGTCGAATTAGGCGATCTTCTAAATCTTCAATACCACGTGCGTAGTCGTGAATCGAGTAATCTGCGATGTTGTAGTACATCGAGTTAATCGTGAAATCACGGCGCTCAGCATCTTCATCGATGGTGCCGTAGACGTTGTCACGCAGCAGCATACCCTCTTTTGATTGCTGAGAAATGCTCTTATTCTTTTGCTCTTGGTGGTGACCACGGAATGTCGCAACCTCAATGATGTCTCGGCCAAACATAATATGAGCCAAGCGGAAGCGGCGACCAATCAAACGGCAGTTACGAAATAGCTGTTTGATCTGTTCCGGCGTTGCGTTGGTCGCAATGTCAAAATCTTTTGGTTTTTGTCCAAGCAGTAAGTCTCGAACCCCGCCACCCACAAGAAAAGCATCGAAACCAGCACCATTTAGGCGGTACAGTACCTTCAGCGCATTATCACTGATCTGCTTACGCGAAATGTTGTGCTCTTCACGAGTTATTACATTGAGAGCGAGCTCTGGAATTGTGGCAGGTTCGCTTGGTGTATAGTCGTTTGTATTCATGTGCATCTGGCAATAACTGGGTTTAATCCAATCTTGCTTTGGTTAGTTTTATACGCCTCTAGGGCCTAATTTGCGGCTAATGATAGCCTACACAATGCCATTTGAGAATCACGGTGTGATCTCGATCTCTGCTGGAAGCTGTTCCAAGCGCCAGTTTTCGCAGCCCCAACGAAGAATATCTTCTATGTTGGCCGCCCTTACGGTTTCAGGTATCTCGAAACCTAAAAATGTCATGGCGCGCAATAGAGTAGGTTTTGGTGTATCTATATCAATAGCCGTCGCGTGATTTTGTTTCGACAATTTATTGCCGTTGTTGTCCATCGCCAATGGTAAATGCAAGTAGCTAACTTCAGGCTGACCAAGTATTTGGTACAGGCTAATTTGACGCCCTGTCGGCTCGATTAAGTCTGCACCTCGCACGACTTCTGTGACGCCTTGGTCGATGTCGTCCAATACTACCGCAAGATTATAAGCAAATAATCCATCTCGACGTTTAATAATGAAATCTTCATTAACGAGTTGCTCTGGAATAGTAATGGTTCCCCGCTTTTGGTCGAGGAAATGAGCGACAGGCTTGGTCATTTTTAGGCGAATCGCGCCGTCTTTCAAGTTTTTATCGCGGCAAGTGCCAGGATAAAAACCGCCATGCTCTTTAATTTGCTTACGAGTACATTGGCAATAATAGGCTTCCCCATTTTCGAGCCATTTGTTTATTTGAGCTTGGTAAAGGTCGTGACGTTCGCTCTGGTATACCACTTCTCCATCCCAATGCAGCTGATAGGCCTTGAGTGCCTCTAGGATAAGTTGCGCTGCACCTGGCATTTCTCTTGGTGGGTCTAAGTCCTCAATACGTACTAACCAAGCTCCGTTTTGTGCTTTCGCTTGAAAATAACTGCCAAGAGCGGCAATCAGTGAACCAAAATGCAGTGGACCAGAAGGAGATGGGGCGAATCGACCTACATAGCGTGTCATGCGTGTATCTCGAATTTAGTAAACAAATAGGGTGCGAAGATAGCCAAAACAAAAAGGGAGCCTGAGCTCCCTTCAACAATCATAATGCTGGGTGATTAACCTTGCATTTGCTTCTCTTTGATTTCTGCAAGTGTTTTACAGTCAATACAAAGGTCAGCGGTTGGACGTGCTTCAAGACGGCGAACGCCAATCTCTACGCCACAAGACTCACAGAAGCCAAAATCGTCTTCTTTGATTTTATCCAAAGTCTTTTCAATCTTCTTGATCAAACGGCGTTCGCGGTCACGGTTACGCAGTTCTAGGCTGAACTCTTCCTCTTGAGAGGCGCGGTCAACTGGATCTGGGAAGTTTGCTGCTTCGTCCTGCATGTGGTGAACAGTACGATCCACTTCAGCTCTTAGCTGGTCGCGCCAAGCTGTTAAGATTTTCGTAAAGTGTTCAACCTGCTCTGGTGACATGTACTCTTCACCAGGTTTTTCCTGATATGGCTCCACGCCGGCAATGGCTAGGATGCCTATCGTTTTCTTCTTTGATTCTGGCATACAGCATCTCCTACTTACACCTAGTCAACTGCTACGCAGTCAATTTAAGGCGGGTATCTATAGCAAAAAGAGGCGGTGCAAGCAAATACTGAATCGCAAAGTTATCGTCAATGTGAAGACGACATCATTTTTTCTCTTAATTGATAAAATCAATAGCGGAAATCAGCTTCATTCCAGTATCGCTCAGTTCAGCTTTGTAGCAGAGAACTTCCACTCCAGCGTCTTGTGCTTGTTTGAGTAATAGTGAATATTTCGCGTCTATATGGTGCGCCGCGGATACTTTTTCAATACCTGAATGTAAAACAGTGAATAAAAGTATGGCTCTACTTCCATTTTGTGCCATTTCTGTGAGCTCTCTCAGGTGTTTTTGTCCCCGAGTCGTGACCGCATCTGGGAAGTATCCTTGTCCAGTAGAGTCGGTCTCATCAAGAAGAGTGACGCTTTTCACTTCTATATAGCACTTTGGCTTGTCGTCTGCGCTGAGCAAGATATCAATTCGGCTATTTTCATTGCCGTATTTCACCTCAGTTTGAAGTGTGTCATAACCATAAAGCTCTGAAATGACATTATTTTCAATAGCCTCTACGGCTAATTGATTGGCACGCGCGGTGTTGATACAAATACGGTGGCCTTGTTCGGTCTCACTCAACTCCCAACTATTGGGGTATTTTCGTTTCGGGTTGTCGGAAGTAGAAAACCAAACTTTGTTTCCGGGCGTTGCACAACCCGTCATTGCACCTGTATTTGCGCAGTGGATTGTACGGATTTCACCAGTATCGAGCTCGATATCGGCAAGAAAGCGTTTATAACGTTTGAGTAGAGTGGCGGACTCTAAAGCGGGTGTGAAATGCATTTGCTTATTTAGACAAAAAATTTTTTATGTACAATGTTGCCACCATTACACCATAAGGTATTTCCTTTGTCACAATTGCCGATTGAAGCCGTGATGCCTGAGTTGCTGACGGCGGTCAAAAATCAACATCAAGTGATCTTAAAAGCGGCGCCTGGTGCCGGTAAGTCGACTTACTTCCCTTTGCAGTTACTCTTAAATCATTCGGTTGCTGGAAAAATCATCATGCTTGAGCCAAGACGACTCGCGGCGCGTAACATTGCCCGTTATCTTGCTGAGCAATTGGGAGAACAAGTTGGTCAACGCGTGGGTTATCGAGTTCGTGGCGAGGCAAAGGTAAGTTCTGCAACGCAGCTGGAGATCGTGACCGAAGGGATCATGACCAGGATGATCCAAACTGACCCTGAACTGGATGGGGTTGATCTACTGATCTTTGATGAGTTTCATGAACGCAGCATTCATGCCGATACCGCTTTGGCATTCAGTTTAGAAGTTCAAGAGGCATTGCGAGACGATCTCAAGCTGGTGGTAATGTCGGCAACGCTTGACCAACAAGCATTACAATCGTTGTTGCCGGAAGCCAGTTACATTGAATCTGAAGGGCGCAGCTTTGATGTGGCAATGCGCTACCAGCCGTTAGGTGTGAACGAGCATTTACCTACGAGTATGGCAAAAACAATAGAAAGTCTTATGAACAAAGAGTCTGGATCTTTGTTAGCTTTCCTACCGGGTGTTGGTGCCATAAAACAAGTTGAAGAGCGGTTGTCTCATTTAGCGGATGATATCGACGTATGCCCACTTTATGGTCAACTGAGCTTTGCAGATCAACAAAAAGCGATTACGCCAGCAGAACAAGGTAAGCGTAAAGTCGTTCTAGCGACCAACATTGCAGAAACTTCACTAACGATTGAAGGCATTCGCCTCGTCGTTGATTCTGGGTTAGAGCGTATTGCCCGCTTTGATTTGAAAAACGGTTTAACACGCTTAGAGCAAACACGCATTGCACAGTCTTCAGCGATTCAGCGTACAGGACGAGCGGGACGAATAGAAGAGGGCATTTGTGTTCGTCTTTATTCTGAAAACCAGTTCAAGCAGCAACCGCTGGTTCCCCAACCCGAAATTTTGCATTCCGATTTAGCTAGTTTAGTTATGGAGCTTGCCTTTTGGGGAGCGAGTGATATCCACGATCTAAAGTGGCTTGATGTTCCCGCTAATGCGTCATTGGAACAAGCGAAGCAGCTATTGGTGTCATTGGGACTACTGACGGAAAAAGGGCAATTAACGTCCGAAGGAAAACAGGCGCATGAACTAGGCGTTGAGCCTCGTGCGGCTGCGATGCTAATTAAAGCGCAATCTTACAGTGATAAGATGTTAAATGCTGCTTTGGCGGCGGTCGCACTGATTGAAGAGCCAGAGAGAAATGTTACCAATATCGCTTATAGCTTGCATCGTTGGCTTGTTGGTACTCATCCAAAAAAGTCGATGTTGTTCAAGCGTGCTCAATCTCTGGCGTACAAATTGGATACGGTATTTGACCTGAAAGGCGTGGATGAAGATGCATTACCGCTGGTGTTAAGTTTGGCATTTCCAGATCGCATTGCACAGCAGCGCACAAATCAATTTGGGCGATTTACTTTGGCTAATGGTCATGGTGCAGAATGTCGTCAGGAAGACATGCTAGGTGGCTGTGAGTATTTGGTTGCCGTTGACTTAATGCGTTCTCATTCTAATTCAAGTCAAATTCATTCGGCATGTGAATTGGATGTCAATATATTGCGAACGACCTTTGATACGCTATTTTCGTCTGAAGAAGTAGTGGACTGGGATGAAAAAAGAGGCCGTCTAATAGCTGAGCGACAAACAAAACTCGGTCTGCTGGTCGTTGAAAGCGAGCTGTTGCCAAGCCCTGGCAAAGAAAAAATGACACAAGCTTTACTCACGTATGTCCGCCGCCAGGGCTTACAGAGTCTAAACTGGACACCGGCAGCGGAGAGCTTGTTAGCTCGGATTCGTTGTGCGGTGGAATGGTTACCTGAGCAGTCATGGCCAATGTTTGATGAAGTCAGTTTGCTGGATTCATTAGAGGAGTGGTTAGAACCATACATGACGTCTGTCAGTTCGGTTAAAGACCTGAGCAAGATAAACTTGGTCGAAGCGCTTAATGCTCGATTAGGTTGGCCACTCAATCAACAACTGGATGAATGGTTACCTGAGCATTACCAACTGCCCACAGGTTCAAAGAAGCGTATCCGTTACCAATATGGCCATGAGCCGATATTATCGGTGCGTATGCAAGAAGTATTTGGGGAGAGTGGTTCCCCAACGGTGGCTCTTGGCCGCAAGCGTTTGGTGCTTGAACTGCTTTCACCGGCACAACGTCCATTGCAAGTAACGTCGGACTTGGCGGCTTTCTGGAACGGAAGCTACAAAGACGTTCAAAAAGAGATGAAAGGGCGCTACCCAAAACACGTTTGGCCAGATGATCCTGCCAATCATGTAGCAACAACGAAAACAAAAAGACAATTGAATAATGACTGACAGCAAGAAGCCTAGCGCGAAAAAAGCGCCAGCGAAGAAAAGTACAACCAATAAAGGAGCCGCAAAACAGACTCGACGTACGCCGAGTAAAAAGCCGACTAACGAGAAACGTTCGTGGTTGAAAGTTCTGTGGTCGTTTAGCTGGAAAGCTGGCGTTGCACTTGCCGCTGTTTTGCTGTTTGTTGGGATTTACTTAGATAGTGTGGTGAAAGAACGCTTTGAAGGCCAGCTGTTTGAGCTGCCAACGGTGGTTTATGCCCGTATCTTGAATCTAAGCCCTGGTGAGAATATCACCATCCAAGAACTGCGCAACGAGCTAGATGTGTTGAATTACCGTAAAGTGAGTCAACCTCGTTACCCAGGCGAATATTCCTCTTCTTCCACTCGGATTGAATTGATTCGTCGTCCATTCGAGTTTGCCGATGGTCCCGAGCCGGATCGTCACATTATGCTGCATTTCTCTGATTCCGGTTTGCAACGTATTCAGTCTTTAGAATCTCGAGGAGACCTTGGTTACTTGCGCCTAGAACCGAAGATGTTGGGCATGCTGGAGAAAGACCGTGATGAACAGCGCCTTTTCTTACGTCGTGATCAGTTCCCTGAAATTTTGGTGGATGCACTGCTTGCGACCGAAGACCGGGATTTTTATCAACATGACGGGGTGTCACCGCTCGCGATTGCACGTGCATTGGTTGCGAACATTAAGGCGGGTCGTACTGTTCAAGGTGGTAGTACGCTGACTCAGCAATTGGCAAAAAACCTGTTTTTGACTCGTGATAAAACACTGTGGCGTAAAGTTCGAGAAGCGTATATCGCGCTAATTTTGGATTACCGTTACAGCAAAGATCGTATCTTAGAAGCCTACCTAAACGAAGTGTACCTAGGTCAAAGTGGAGGTGAAGCGATCCACGGGTTTGGCTTGGCGTCGCGTTACTATTTTGGGCAGCCAATTCAGGAGTTGCGAATCGATCAACTGGCGATGTTAGTTGGGATGGTAAAAGGACCGTCTTACTACAACCCAATTCGTTACCCTGAGAGAACGAAAGAGCGTCGTGATCTCGTTCTGCGCCTGTTAATGCAGCAAAACATGTTGACTTCAGAGCAGTATGAACAAGCTGTAAGTCGTCCACTCGATACGCAAAGCAAGCCACGTATTGCGAGCCGTCAGCCAGCTTATTTCCAACAATTGAGCATTGAATTAAAAGAAAAAGTTGGGGAGCGATTTAAAGCAGAGACCGGACTGCGCGTATTTACGTCTCTGGACCCAGTATCGCAAAGCAAAATGGAACAAGCTATCGCGAAAAAGATCCCAGAACTAGCTAAACGGGGTGGTAAAGAGTTAGAAGCCGCTGCTGTGGCCGTTGATCGCCATAGTGGTGAAATCCGTGCGATGGTTGGTGGTAAACGTGTCGGTTATGAAGGCTTTAACCGCGCGCTCAATGCCAGTCGTCCAATTGGTTCTTTAGTGAAACCAGCGATTTACTTAACGGCTCTAGAACAACCGGATAAATACAACCTAGGCACGACGCTACACGACACGCCGTTAAGTCTGAAGAGCAGTAAAGGTAACGTGTGGACGCCGCGCAACTACGATAGAAAATATCGTGGTGATGTGCCACTTTACATTGCTTTAGCGAAATCACTTAACGTACCAACCGTGCGCTTAGGTATGGCACTTGGCATTCCTGAAGTCTCCAATACTTTAGAGCGTTTGGGCGTGAACAAAGACGAAATTCGCCCAGTGCCTTCGATGTTTTTGGGTTCGTTTTCTTTGACGCCATTCGAAGTCGCACAGATGTATCAGACTCTGACGAATTCAGGTAAGCGTGCAAAACTGACCGCTCTGCGCTCAGTCATGGATATGGAAGGTAATGTGCTGTATCAATCCTTGCCTCGTTCATCAAGAGCCGTGGATGAACAAGCAGCATGGCTAACGACCTACGCGATGAAACAAGGGGTTGCTCAAGGCACTGGCCGTTTCTTACAAAGCCAGTTTGGTTGGGCTGCATTGGCAGGAAAAACGGGTACCAGTAATGATAACCGCGATAGTTGGTTTGTCGGTGTTGATGGTCGTGAGGTGACGACAATTTGGCTAGGCCGCGACGATAATAAACCCGTGAATCTAACGGGGTCGAGTGGTGCATTACGAGTATACGCAGAGTACTTGAAGCAGCGTATTCCTGAGCGTTTAGAGCTCCCATGGCCAAGAGAAATCACCACATTAGGGTTCAAGCCTACATCTAATGGAGGTTTAGAAATGAACTGCCGTAGTGATTACAAACTGCCGGTTTGGGATAAAACCGGTCAGATAAAGCAACAGTGTGAGAAGAAATCAAACTGGTTAAATAGCATATTTGATTGGTAGCATCGCCAAATCAACAACATTAGCTTGTTTATCTGATTAATTCTTAGTACATATTAGGGCGTGTTAGTACAGTACTGCTAGCACGCCCTACTTGATCAGATATTCAATAAAGGAAGAAGTGAATGTTCAAAAAGCTGTTATCAAGCCCATCGGTTCGCAACTTTGCGCTTTGGGTTAGTACCTTTTTGATGATCACTCCTTCTGTTTCCCTCGCAAACTCTCTAACAAAAACGGATGACTTGGAACCTCGACCAAAGGTGGCGGTTGTGCTCGCTGGTGGCGGAGCGAAAGGGGCGGCACACATTGGAGTTTTAAAAGCATTGGAAGAAATGCAGATTCCTGTGGATATTGTGACCGGTACCAGTATGGGCGCCTATGTGGGTGGGCTTTATGCCACGGGGATGAGTGCTGATGAAATCGAGAGTTTTATCTACACCGTCGATTGGGGCAGCGGTTATCGAGATCGTGTTGACCGTAGCCAACGTAGAGTTCGTGACAAAGAGTATGAAGACCGCTATCAAATTAATACCGACCTCGGCTTAAGATTCGGTGAGGTACGAGCACCAACGGGTGTGGTGCAAGGCCAGAACATGTTGCGAGTATTGCGTGAGACTACAGGGAACTTAGGGCGATTCGATTCTTTTGATGATCTTGCCATTCCCTATCGTTCTGTTGCGACAGATATTCTTGCCCTAGAAGAAGTCGTACTGGGCAATGGTTACCTTGTTGATGCAATGATGGCTAGCATGTCTGTACCAGGAGCGCTTCCTCCTTATAAGCTCAATGGCCATATGCTTGTTGATGGCGGCGTCGTCAATAACATGCCTGTCGATGTGGCTCGCGCCATGGGGGCTGATGTCGTTATTGCCGTCGATATTAGCACCGATTACAAAACCGAAGATGAATTTACGGGGCTGTTTACTGTCGCGGACCAACTCTCTAACTATCTCGTTCGTCGTAGTACACAACAGCAAGTGGACGAGCTTGAACCTCAAGATATCTATATTCGTCCCAATGTGGGCACCATGGAAACCGTCGAGTTCGACAAAATGCCTTGGGCTTTTCAAGCTGGGTACGATATTACCAAGCAATTAAAAGACAAGCTGAAAGAGTTACGCTTGTCCAACGCGGACTATCAAAAATACATCGATCGCAAACAAGAAGTTCGTAAAACTTTGATTTATGGCGATCAGCGTGTGGTTGATGACATAGTGATTGTTAATAACACGCACTACAGCGATGTGTTGTTGACGAATCGTATTGAATTAGAAACCGGACGTCGTATTTCAACGGCCGAAATTGAGAAAGCCGTTGAAAACCTCTACGCGTTAGATCGGTTCGAGCTCATCACTTATCACTTTGAAGAGGTGGATGGTGAGACATTGTTGGTTTTTGATGTTAACGAGAAGTCGTGGGGGCCTAATTATCTCAACTTCCGATTTTTTCTTGAAGATGACTTCGATACAGATAGCCAGTACGGCATAGGAATATCGACCAACTTTACCAACTTGAACTCTCATGGCGCGGAGTTGGCGTTCAACGTAGAAATGGGCACGGATAAGCTGATTGAAGCTGAGTTGTATTCCCCTGTTTTATCTAGCCAAGAACTTTTTGTATCGGGGCGAATTTCCTATGGCAGTGAGAGCCGAAACTTACCTTTAACAGAGCCTCAAGCACCAGATTTAGAGTCAGTAAATGACTTTTTTCCGGTCACTTACGATGATTTTACAACAGAGTTAGCGATAGGTATCCAACCCACATTGTGGCAAGAACTTCGATTTGGCGCTCGCTACTCTACCGGAGATATTGAGCTTTCTACTTTGGCTTCTGCTGGTAAATTGGATTTTGAACGTCGTGGTCTGTTTGCCAATTATCGCCTAGATACACTTGATGATTTCGCATTTCCGACTCGTGGGCTTTTAGTCGATCTCGAATATTTAGTGTCTCATGATCAAAGTCCTCAGGGCGTTAGCCTTTTAGAAACTGACAAAATTATTGAAGATACCGTTTATGAAATCTCTGCACGATTTAAAGGTGCAGTGAGTCATCAGCGTCATACTTTAGTCGGACATGCTGAATATAGTTTTGTAGAGAGTAAAAACTCATCTTTACCGCTTGATCCCAGAGAGTTGGGCGGCTTCTTAAGCCTATCGGGAATCCCAAGAAATAGCCTGATCGGACAGAACTTATTTTTCAGCAGTTTGGTGTACCGATATAAGTGGTTTGATAATGATTTCGGATTGTTTGAAGCTCCAGTCTACCTGGGCGCATCGGTCGAATATGGCGGTGTTTGGTCTGATAATGATCTGAAACTAAACGAAGCGCCGCTTTACAATGCTGGTTCCATCTTCTTTGGTGTTGACTCACCAATAGGACCAATAATGTTGGCATACGGTCGTACCGAGCAAGATTTGGATGCTGTGTATTTGATCGTAGGAACATCGTTTAATTAACCGGGTATGAGAAAGCAAAAACTTGGCATATTTGGTCAAAATTAGCAGAACTTTAGTCGTAAGTTGCTATGTTGGTCAAAATGATAAGATTTTAATTTAAGGTTAAATTTGCTATTATTTTGCCCACAGTTTGGCCTCTACGGCGCTGTTTCTCAATCATAATTGAATGAAAACAAGGGCAATGGAGAGCCAAGTTTCCAAGGATGTTCACTCCTTTACTTTAACAATAGTAATAATAGAGGAGGAACCGCAATGAGAGGAAAAAGTCGTGCTTGAAGCCTACCGTAAACACGTCGAAGAGCGTGCTGCTGAAGGAGTTGTTCCTAAACCGCTAGACGCAGAACAAGTTGCTGGACTTGTAGAACTTCTGAAAAATCCCCCGCAAGGTGAAGAAGAAGTCATTCTTGACCTACTTGAAAACCGTATCCCTCCAGGTGTTGATGAAGCTGCTTATGTAAAAGCGGGTTTCCTAACAGCAGTAGCAAAAGGTGAAGTTAAATCACCATTAGTGAGTCGTGAAAAAGCGGCTGAACTGCTAGGCACTATGCAAGGTGGTTACAACATCGAACCGCTAGTTGAGCTATTGGATGATGAAGCACTGGCAGAGATCGCAGTAAAAGCGCTGTCTCATACGCTGCTAATGTTTGATGCTTTCTATGACGTAGAAGAGAAAGCGAAAGCTGGCAATGCGCATGCACAGAAAGTACTTCAATCATGGGCTGATGCTGAGTGGTTCCTTTCTAAGCCTAAGCTTGAAGAAAAAGTCACTCTAACCGTATTTAAAGTAACAGGTGAAACGAACACGGATGACCTTTCACCTGCACCTGACGCTTGGTCTCGCCCTGATATTCCAGTACACGCACTGGCGATGCTTAAAAACGAGCGTGAAGGAATAAACCCTGATCAACCGGGTACTATTGGCCCGATCAAGCAAATTGAAGAGTTAAAAGACAAAGGTCATCAATTGGTTTACGTTGGTGATGTTGTTGGTACTGGCTCTTCACGTAAATCGGCAACAAACTCAGTGCTTTGGTTTATGGGTGATGATATCCCTTACGTTCCAAACAAACGAGCTGGTGGGTATGTGCTTGGTGGCAAAATTGCCCCTATCTTCTTTAACACAATGGAAGATGCTGGCGCACTACCAATCGAAGTTGACGTAACTAAGCTCAACATGGGCGATGTTATCGATGTTTACCCATATGAAGGTAAAGTTTGCAACCACGAAACTGGTGAGGTTCTAGCTGAGTTCTCGCTAAAAACAGAAGTACTGATTGATGAAGTTCGTGCTGGTGGTCGTATCCCATTGATCATCGGTCGTGGTTTGACAGACAAAGCGCGTCAATCGCTAGGTCTTGAGCCTTCGGATGTATTCCGTAAACCTGGTGAAATCGCAGATTCTGGCAAGGGTTACACGCTTGCACAGAAAATGGTTGGTAAAGCATGTGGCGTAGAAGGCATCCGTCCTGGAACCTACTGTGAGCCGAAGATGACGACAGTAGGCTCGCAAGATACTACTGGCCCTATGACTCGTGATGAACTTAAAGACTTGGCGTGTCTCGGCTTCTCTGCTGATCTTGTCATGCAGTCTTTCTGTCACACATCGGCTTATCCAAAACCAGTAGACGTTAACACTCACCATACACTTCCGGACTTTATTATGAACCGCGGAGGTGTATCCCTTCGTCCTGGTGACGGTATTATCCACTCATGGCTAAACCGTATGCTACTACCGGATACTGTCGGTACGGGTGGTGACTCACATACTCGTTTCCCTCTGGGTATTTCATTCCCAGCTGGCTCGGGCTTGGTTGCCTTTGCAGCTGCGACAGGCGTTATGCCGCTAGACATGCCAGAGTCAATCTTGGTTCGTTTTAAAGGTGAAATGCAACCGGGTATCACATTACGTGATCTTGTTCATGCCATCCCTTACTACGCGATTCAGCAAGGTCTACTAACGGTAGAAAAAGCGGGCAAGATCAACGAATTTTCTGGCCGTATCCTTGAGATTGAAGGCCTAGAAACGCTAACGGTTGAGCAAGCATTTGAGCTTTCTGATGCATCTGCAGAGCGTTCTGCGGCAGGTTGTACTGTGAAATTGTCTCAAGAGTCGATCGAAGAGTACTTAAACTCTAACATCGTGATGCTGAAGTGGATGATCTCTGAAGGCTACGGTGATCGCCGTACTATCGAGCGCCGCATTACTGCAATGCAAGAGTGGCTAGCAAACCCTGAGCTGATGCAAGCAGATAAAGACGCTGAATACGCACATGTGATTGAAATCGATATGGCTGAAATCAATGAGCCAGTACTATGTGCACCGAATGACCCAGATGACGCTCGTTTGTTGTCTGAAGTACAAGGCACAGCGATTGATGAAGTGTTCATCGGCTCTTGTATGACGAACATCGGTCACTTCCGCGCAGCAGGTAAATTGCTTGATAAGTTCAATGGCCAGTTAGCAACGCGCCTTTGGGTAGCGCCACCAACAAAGATGGATAAAGACCAACTGATTGAAGAAGGCTACTACGGTATCTTCGGACGTGCAGGGGTTCGTATTGAAACGCCAGGGTGTTCACTTTGTATGGGTAACCAAGCGCGTGTTGCAGATAAATCAACAGTAATGTCGACTTCAACGCGTAACTTCCCGAACCGTCTGGGTACTGGTGCGAATGTTTACCTGTCGTCAGCTGAGCTAGCTGCAGTAGGTGCAATTCTAGGTAAGATTCCAACCAAAGAAGAATACCTAGAATACGCGAAGCAAATCGACGCTACGGCAACGGATACGTACCGCTACTTGAACTTCCATAAAATGGATCAATACACCAAGAAAGCGGACGAAGTGATCTTCCAAGAGCCGGCATAATCAGAAATGCACAATTCAAAAGCACCTCACATGAGGTGCTTTTTTTATGGGAGCAATTCGCTATACTCGCACCAAATTGATACGAAATAGGCAATCTCGGTGGAATTTGAATTCATTCGTAACACGTTGATGGGCGAGTACTACGTAAAATGTAGCATGGGACATGAGATTGTAGGGCGCTGGTTGCAAGAAGAAATTGGCAAAGATCCGATGAAGATTGCACAGGTTGAAAAGCTAATTGAGCGGTCATTTTTAGCGCCTTCTCAGGAGCATAACCTAACAGGCACGGAAATTAGCTTGATGATTCAGGGCGACGAAGTTCTTGTACAAGAAAACGCATTAGCCCATGAATATGATGTCGAGATGGAAAGTGAGTTCGACTTCTACAATGCAGAAAGTACAGCAAGTTGTGGGATAGAGGATTTCATGGCACTTATCGAACAGTGGAAAGACTTTTTGAACATTTAATGCACAGTTTTGGGTAACTTCTCTGCCGTTGCTTTAAATTTGTGAAAAGGGCGCACCGATATGGTGCGCCCTTTTTGTTTATAGATATGTAAATTGAGGTTAGTTTTTATTATTCAATAACTTAAAAACTTGGCACGTAGATTGGATTATAAGAAGTGTTTCAGGATGAAAGCTTCGGAGATAACTCAATGAAAATAATCAATGCCATTATTAAGCCGTTTAAATTAGACGATGTACGAGAAGCATTGGCTGATGTCGGTATCGAAGGGATGACAGTATCAGAAGTTAAAGGGTTCGGTCGTCAAAAAGGTCACACGGAATTGTACCGCGGTGCAGAGTATCAAGTCGATTTTCTACCAAAGGTGAAAATTGAAATCGCGACTCACGCAGACAATGTAGATCGCGTTGTTGAAGCAATTACAAAAGCTGCGCAAACCGGAAAAATCGGCGACGGTAAAATTTTTGTTTACGATCTGAACCAAGCGGTGCGTATCCGAACTGGCGAAATGGACGCAGAAGCACTTTAAGAATTCAAAGGATTGGAGATACTTATTATGGAATTAGCAACAACAGTAACCGAGTTACGTTACGCACTTGACACCTTTTTCTTCCTCATTTCCGGTGCGTTGGTAATGTGGATGGCAGCAGGCTTTGCGATGCTAGAGGCTGGCCTTGTGCGCTCTAAAAACACAACAGAAATTCTTACGAAGAACATCTGTTTGTACGCCATCGCATGTACGATGTTTCTGATTGTCGGTTATAACATCATGTATGTCGATAATGGAGAAGGAGGCTGGTTACCTTCATTTGGTACGCTAATTGGTACTCAAGGTGAAGGGGCCGACCACTCTTTAGAGTCTGACTTCTTCTTCCAAGTTGTCTTCGTTGCAACTGCCATGTCCGTCGTTTCTGGTGCGGTAGCTGAGCGCATGAAGCTTTGGTCTTTCTTGATTTTCTCTGCGATTTTAACTGCGTTTATCTATCCAATGGAAGGTTACTGGACATGGGGTGGAGGCTTCCTAGCAGAAGCTGGATTTAGTGACTTTGCGGGTTCTGGTATCGTACATATGGCAGGTGCTTCTGCTGCTCTTGCTGGTGTGTTACTGCTTGGCGCGCGTAAGGGTAAGTACGGTAAAAATGGTGAAATCTATCCGATTCCAGGTTCTAACATGCCTTTGGCAACGTTGGGTACTTTTATCCTTTGGTTTGGCTGGTTTGGATTTAACGGTGGTTCTCAGTTGATGGTTTCAGATTTTGAGAATGCTACAGCGGTTGGTCAGATCTTTCTAAACACTAACGCAGCAGCGGCTGCCGGTGCAATTGCGGCGCTATTCGTTTGTAAAACTACTTGGGGTAAAGCCGATTTAACGATGATTCTCAATGGCGCGCTAGCTGGCTTGGTTGCCATCACTGCAGACCCTCTATCGCCATCACCACTGTACGCGGTTGCGATTGGTGCAGTGTCGGGTGCACTAGTTGTATTCAGTATCATTGCTCTAGATAAACTTAAAATTGACGATCCAGTAGGTGCTATCTCAGTTCACGGTGTGTGTGGTTTCTTCGGCCTAATGGTAGTGCCACTGAGCAACGGTGATGCAACGTTTGGTGCACAGCTTTTAGGTGCCGTAGTTATCTTTGCTTGGGTATTTGGTGCCAGCCTAGTTGTGTGGGCAATCTTGAAAGCAACCGTCGGGATTCGCGTTACAGAAGATGAAGAAATGGAAGGTATGGACATGCATGATTGTGGTGTTGGTGCTTACCCAGAGTTTGTTACGGTGAAATAATCATTAGCTTGTAATAAATGGTTACATACTTAACACAATAAAACCTGCTCCGATGAGCAGGTTTTTTAATATTCGTCATTGTCTTCTTATTGAACATACATATAATAACGCAACTGATAAACGTTATCATTAGCATGGTAAAGGATTAAACAATGAAAAAACTGCTAACTCTTTCAGCACTAACTTGCGCTACTCTAGCTCCAACAGCAATGGCTGCTGAAGAAGTGAACGTCTACTCTTACCGTCAACCTTTCCTAGTTGAACCTATGTTCAATGAGTTCACTAAAGAAACTGGTATCAAAGTAAACGTAAAATTTGCTAAAAAAGGCTTAGCAGAAAAGCTAGCTCAAGAAGGTGAGTACAGCCCTGCTGACGTTATTCTTACGACAGACATCAGCCGTCTAGCTGAACTGACAAACAAAGGTTTAGTTCAGAAAGTCGATAGCAAAATCATTGAAGAAAACGTACCTGCTCAATACCAAGATAAAGAGAATGAGTGGTTTGCTCTAACTCTACGTTCTCGTAGTGTTTATTCATCACGTGATCGCGTTGGTAAACTAGGCGCAGATTTCAACTACGCAGACTTAGCTAAGCCAGAGTTCAAAGGTAAAATTTGTACTCGTAGCGGTAAGCACCCGTACAACGTTTCTCTAGTTTCAGCAATGATTGCTCACAATGGCGAAGCAGAAACCAAAGAGTGGTTGGAAGGCGTGAAAGCAAACCTTGCTCGCAAACCACAAGGCAACGATCGTGCACAAGTTAAAGCGATCAAAGAAGGCCTATGTGATGTTTCTCTGGGTAACAGCTACTACCTAGGTAAAATGGTTAACGACAAAGAGCAAAAGGCTTGGGCTGATGCAGTTTACATCAACTTCCCTAACCAAGAGACTACAGGCACTCACGTGAATATCTCTGGTATGGCGATGGCGAAGTACTCTCCAAACAAAGACAATGCTGTGAAGCTAATGGAATTCCTAACGGGTGACAAAGCGCAGCAAATGTACGCAGAAGTTAACTATGAGTACCCAGTTAAAGAAGGCGTGAAGCGTTCTGAGCTTGTGGAATCTTGGGGTGACTTTAAAGCAGACAAGCTTTCTCTAGACGATATTGCAGCCAACCACGAAGCGGCAATTAAGCTATTAGACGAAGTGAAATTTGACCTTTAATTCCTTGTGGGGGTATAACAGTACCCCCATTTGATTAAAGGATATGAGATGTATTTGCAACAGCATTTGTATTTCATACAGCCTTGCAGTAATTAGGCGATGAAAGATAAACACTCTTTATGGAAAACCAGTAGTGGGGTAATAACTCTGCTACTGGTTTTGCCGATCTTAGCGATCTTCTACACCGCAATTGGTGAAACGGATGATTTGTTTGCTCATTTAATGGCAACGGTCATGCCGACTTATATTTTTAACACGGTTGCGCTAACTGTTGGCGTAATGGTGCTGTCCTTAATTCTTGGTATTCCAAGCGCTTGGATAATGGCCATGTGTAAACTGCCGACCGAAAAATGGTTGCAGTGGGCATTGGTGCTACCTCTTGCAATGCCAGGTTATATCATTGGTTATATTTTTACTGATTGGTTTGATTTTGCAGGCCCGATTCAGATCTTTTTGCGTGATGTAACCGGATGGGGACCTGGCGAGTATTGGTTCCCTGATATTCGTACGTTGCCTGGTGCGACCTTTGTGTTGGCTTTGGTGTTGTATCCTTACGTGTATTTATTGTGCCGGGCTGCGTTTATGGAGCAAAATGTATCTTTATTGCAAAGCGCGCGTTTGCTCAAGTGCTCTCCATGGGAAAGCTTTTGGCGCATCTCGATGCCGTTAGTAAGACCCTCTATCGCAGTGGGTTTATCATTGGTCGCAATGGAGACCATCGGTGACTTTGGTACGGTAAGTTACTTCGCGGTGAATACGTTAACCACAGCGGTCTACGATACTTGGTTGGGGTACTCTAATCTTAATGCGGCAGCCAAGATTTCTGCCATGATGCTCGTCATTGTAGTACTGCTTCTTAGTGCAGAACGATACAGCCGCCGTAAACAAAAGCTTTTTCAAAGCCAATTTAACAGTCACGAAGATTTTCGTTACGAGTTGACGGGCTGGAAAAAGTGGACCGCACTAGTTTGGTGCTGGGGCTTGGTTTCGGTCGCGTTTATTTTGCCGCTACTACAGCTGATTGATTATGCGATCACTTATTTTGCGCAGAGTTGGACCTCAGAGTTTCGTGAATACGCATGGAATAGCTTAGTTGTGTCTGTTATTGCTGCGATTATTGGTGTTGCTGTCGCACTGATCGTGAACTTTACCCATCGAGTCAATGGTAAACGAGAAAGCTTGGCATTTATGCGTCTTTCTTCTATGGGCTATGCAGTACCAGGAACGGTACTAGCCATCGGTGTGATGGTCGCTGTGCTGTTTATGGATCATCGTGTCAACGACGTTGCTAAAGCCATGGAGTGGGGAAGGCCGGGACTTATCTTTTCTGGTTCCATGTTCGCACTAGTATTTGCCATGGTTGTGCGCTTTTCCGCGGTAGCGATTGGTAGTATCGAAAGTAATTTAAATAAAATTTCTCCGTCGTTAGATATGGCATCGCGCACTATGGGTTGTAAGCCCAATGCCATGCTGTGGCGCGTGCACTTGCCGCTGGTTAAGCGCGGTGCACTGATTGCGGCTTTATTAGTGTTTATCGAGTCAATGAAAGAGCTCAATGCGGCTTTGTTACTTCGTCCGTTTAACTTTGAAACACTAGCCACATACGTTTATAACTTCGCCTCGGATGAGCATTTAGAATTGGCCGCTTTGCCAGCGGTTCTGTTGGTTCTTGTTGGGTTGATCCCGCTTGTTGTTGTTAACCGTTCACTGGAGCAAAATCACTGATGAGCTGTGCATTATCAATTAAAAACCTAACGTGCCAATATGACGATCAAACCGTACTCGAATCATTGTCTCTTGAGGTAGAACAAGGGCAGATTGTCTGTTTGCTAGGAGCAAGTGGTTGTGGGAAAACAACACTATTAAAGGCCGTTGCGGGATTATTGCCGTTAACCTCAGGCGAAATGAGTCTAAATTGCGTCACAATTGATGATGGGGAAAACTGGTTGCCGCCAGAACAGCGTAATATAGGGATGATTTTCCAAGATTACGCACTTTTTCCTCACTTGACGGTGGAGCAAAACATTGCCTTTGGCTTAAAGCAGTGCTCGACAAAAGAGAAAAATGCCAAAGTTCAAGAAATGTTAGAACTCGTGCATCTTCAAGGTTATGGCGATCGTTATCCTCATCAATTGTCTGGTGGACAGCAGCAGCGTGTTGCGATTGCTCGCTCATTAGCTTACAGCCCAGACTTACTGTTACTGGATGAACCGTTTTCTAATATTGATACGCAAGTTCGCCATGAGTTGATAAGTGAGATCCGTAAGATTTTTAAGGCCCAAGGTGTGACTGCCATTTTTGTTACGCATAGCCGTGAAGAGGCTTTTGCTTTCGCCGATAAAATGGCAGTGATGAACAATGGAGTCATCGAGCAATATGGCACAGCATCTGAGCTTTACTACCAGCCTTCAAGTAAATTTGTCGCTGATTTCTTAGGTGGTGGCAGTTACCTTGCTGCTAAACGGGTTTCGAATTCAGAATATGAAACCCACTTGGGCGTGGTTGAAGCCACGGCTCAACAAGATATTCCAGTACAGGCGGAGTGCTCTTTACTGCTAAGACCGCAGCATGTGCAAATTCAATCCGATGAAGATAGTTCGGTAACCGTATTGGAACAGCATTTTATGGGTGATCACTGTCGTTATGTGATTAACGCGAATGGTGATCGTTTGTTAGCTACAGCTTCGCAAGCATTAAATATAGGTGAGTCCGTCGCGGTAAAAATTGAAACGCAAGGCGTCCTGGCATTTGCTTAACGCTCCTGAGTATCTTTGCTATCTCGTTTACGACTTTCCAACATACAATAAAAAAGCCCGGCAGTGGGGCCGGGCAAGTGCTCTTCTCCTGTTGATGAGCGCCTTTTCAGACAGTGTTGACTCTCATCATAGTGCTCGAAGCGGGCACAAGGTTCAGTTATAAAGACAAGAAGTCTTTAAACTGTTGAAGAACACGTTCCGCAGTGTCCTTATCTTGCATCTCTGCAAAAATTCGTAGCAGTGGCTCAGTGCCAGAGAAGCGAGCGATGATCCAACCGCCGTTTTTGAAGTAGACTTTCGCACCATCTTCATAGCTGACTTTTTCGATTTCAAACTCAAACTCAGGCAACTGTTTTTCAACATAAATTTTGTTGAACAGAATGTCCTTTTGCGCTGGTTTGAACTTACAATCGCCTTCTGCCATGTAGGCATAGCCGTACTTGCTGTAGATTTCATCCAGCAACTCAGACAGCTTCTTGCCGGTTACTGAAATCATTTCTACCAATAGACTTGATGCGAATACGCCGTCTTTACCTTTGATGTGGCCGCGAATGGTTAGGCCGCCAGAGCTTTCCCCGCCAATCAGTGAGTCATCCGCTTCCATTTTGGAACTGATGTGCTTAAAGCCTACAGGAACCTCAAAGCATTTTTCGCCATGATCTTCGGCGACTTTATCGAGAAGGTGTGTGGTTGCGATGTTACGTACCACGGAGCCTTTCCAGCCTTTGTATTCAAGTAGGTAGTAGTAAAGCAGCAGTAGCACTTCATTTGGATGAATGAAGTTACCTTTTTCGTCGATAATACCAAGACGGTCCGCATCGCCATCAGTACCGATGCCAATATCGTAACCTTGCTCTTTCACTAGGTGCATCAAACGGTAGAGTGTTGCAGCGCTTGGCGAAGGCATTAACCCACCGAAATCTGGGTTTTTGCCATCGTTAATCACATCAACGTCACAGCGGCCGTTGATTAATACGGTTTGCAGTGCGTTTTTCGCGACACCAAACATTGGGTCGATCAAAACACGTAAATTCGCCTTCTTGATCGCTTCGATGTCGATAAAGTCGATGATTGAGTCAACGAATTCGTTCATCGGATTGATGATTTCAATCAGCTTATCTTCAACCGCTTGTTCAAAGTCGACGCTTTTTACATCTTGCGCAGTGAGCGCGTCTATTTGTGATTCGATTTTTTGGGTGATGATTTCATCTGCGTCACGACCGCCTTCAATGAAGACTTTAATGCCGTTGTAATCGGCAGGGTTGTGTGATGCGGTAATACATGCCGAGTATGCGCAGCCCATTTCTTTCGCTTTAAACATTACGATAGGTGTTGGGACAAATTTGTCGATAAAGCTAACCATAATGCCGTTTGCTGCTAGAACTTCAGCGAACCAACGACCTGCTTTATCGGAAAGAAAACGACGGTCATAGCCAATCACAAAACCGCGGTCAGCAACCGATTCGTTATTCGTGATGTTTGCAACTGCTTGAGCGACCAAACGTACATTATCTTTGGTGAACTCCTCACCGATAAATGCACGCCAACCGCCTGTACCAAATTTGATCATGATTCGAACCTCGATAAGAGCGGCATTCCACCGCCTCTTAAATCTTTGCTAGCGAACCGATGCACTTCTCAAACTCAAGTGCATCGTATAAATCAAAAGGAGAAAAGCTCTCCCCTAAAAGATGATTAACCTAGAGTAACGATAACTTCGTTTACTGAACCTTCCGCTTGAACTGGGACAGAGGCACCATTCACTGCTTCACCGTTCACAGTAATCGACTTAACGCCTTTGCTTACTGAGTCTGGGTTAACGACTTTGATGTTGTACGTTGCACCTAGCCATTGACGAGTCACTTCGAAACCAGGCCAGTTCGTTGGGATACATGGATCGATAGTTAGGCCATCGAAGCCTGTACGCACACCAAGGATAAAGTTGGTAACAGCGAAGTAAGCCCAGCCTGACGTACCTGTTAACCATGGGTGGTTTGCACGACCGTGGTCTTGGTGGTCACGACCCATGATGAACTGTACGTATGAGTATGGTTCTGCAATACGTTTTTCGATGATGTCGTTCTGGTTGTATGGGTTTAGCGCATCGTAGAACTTCATTGCACGATCACCACGACCCAGTTTCGCCTCAGCTACCCAAGCCCATGGATTTGGATGCGAGAAGATCGCACCGTTCTCTTTTACGCCTTGGTAAACACGAGTTACGAAGCCGATATCATCATTCGGTGTTGCAAAAGATGGTGAGTTTAGGTGGAGGCCGTATTCAGAGAATAGGTTCTCATCGACAGCGTCCATCGCTTTTTCGCCGCGCTCTTGAGATACCGCACCAGAAAGTACCGCAAGTGTGTTTGACTCTAGGTGTACTCGGCCTTCCGATTGTTGCGCAGTACCGATCTTGTCGCCATTCTTCGTCAGACCACGGATGTACCAACCGCCTTCGTCATCCCAAAGGTGGGTTTCACACGCTTCACGAACGTTTGCTGCCATCACCGTGTATTTTTCAACGTCGGCTTCTTTGCCTAGGTATTTAGCTAGGTCGATGAACTCCTGCAGTGCCCAGAAATGTAGGAACGACACCATTGACGATTCGCCGCCACCTAGGTTCAGACAGTCGTTCCAGTCTGCACGCAGACCTTTACAGATACCGGTTTGACCTACGTATTCAGCCGAGAAGTCTAGCGCGGCTTTCATGTGGTCATAAACCGTTGCATCGCCACCGTCGGCGTAAGGGATCACTTCGTCGAAGAAGCTGTGCTCACCGGTTTCCATCACGTACTTACAGATGGTTGGAACTAGCCATAGATGGTCATCGGAACAAGTGTCTTCGATGCCGTGAATCTTGTCTTCATCAGAAGGTGTTGGAACTACGGTTGGGGATTTCGATGGTTTAACATCCGCTTTTTCTGGATCAAACCAATCTGGATCGAATAGGTGTAGACCGTAGCCCGCTTTTACTTGGCCGCGCAGTAGGTCAACGATACGTTTGCGCGTCATTGCTGGGTTAGCGTGAGGAACTGAGATTGCATCTTGCGCTGTATCGCGGTAACCAAGACCAGTACGGCCTCCCACCTCGATGAATGAAGCAAAGCGAGACCACACCACACACGTTTCCGCTTGGTATAACGTCCAAGCGTTGATCATGGTATCTAGACCTTCGTTTGGTGATTTCACTTGGAACTTGCCACAACGCTCATCCCAGTGTGCTTTGATACCCGCAAATGCATTGTCGACTTCTGCAAGGTCTTGGTACTTAGCACGTAGACGGTCACCATTGCCTTTACCGATACCTAGAATGTAAGCAAAGCGAACTTCTTCACCCGGCTGGATAGTGAATTGCTTGTGCAGAGAGCCACAGTGGTTGTAACACGTTTGTGCTGTGTTGAAACACTTACCTTGTTCTACCGCTAGCGGGTTTGCTTCGTCACGGTATAGGCCAAGGAAGCTGTCACGTTGACCGTCGTATGAATCTGGATCAAATGTTGAAGCTAGGTAGTAGAAACCTTCGAAATCGTTGGTGTTGTAGTACAGGTCGTACTCAATCACGCCTTCATTGTAAGCCGTACCTGCTGAGTACAGAGACATCTGATGGTTTTGGTTATCAGATTGAATGTGGCTGAATGAGAACTCAACAAATGAGAATGCACTGATCGTACGTGGTTTGTCAGAGGTGTTTTTAATCACTACATCCCAGATTTCAGCGTCTTCGCCTTTTGGCACGAACAGAGTTTTTGTTGCGGTAATACCGCTGTATTCACATTTGAACTTAGAGTAAGACAAGCCGTGACGAACTTCGTAGTTTGCTTCGTCTAGGCTCTTCGCAACTGGTTGCCAAGAGATTGACCAGTAATCACCTGTCTCATCATCACGCAAGTAAACGTAGTGTCCTGGGCGATCGAATGTCGCATTTGGACGAAATTTAGTAACACGGTTGTATTCTGGAGAGTTGTAGAACGAGTAGCCACCCGCGTTGTGCGAGATAACCGTACAGAACTTCTCAGTACCTAGGTAGTTGGTCCATGGTGCTGGTACGTCAGGGCGAGTGATGACGTATTCGCGATTCTCGTTATCGAAATAGCCGTATTTCATTTGTGTCTTTCCTTTTTACGAAGCTGCATCAGCAGCCAAAATTTAAAAACTCTTCAAGCGTGATGTTTCGACATCAGTTTTGTATTACTTCCACGGTTTACGGTAATTCACTCCCTGCAAATCAAGCAGAGGTAGATGGCCTTTCAAGCGTGATAAATAGTCGGTCCAATCTCGGTGTTGTTTGTCTGTCCAACATGCTTCTGCCATTGCAGTTAAACGAGGGAAGATCATGTAGTCCATGCGAGGTTGGTTATTGATAATTTCGCACCATAATGCTGTTTGAATGCCCCAAATGCGCTTACGTATTGGGTCGTCAGCAGGCACTTCAGCGAGCGGCTCGTAGTTGTAAGCTTTTTCTAGTGGCAGTGGGTTTGCCCAGTCCACGCCCGGTTCTTCAGGTGCGTAGTCTTGGGTCATATCTAGGTAAGTGGTTTGTGCTGGTTGCAGCACCACATCAAAGCCTTGGCGAGCACAGTTCAATGCCGCTTCTTCGCTTAGCCATGAGTAGATCACCGTATCTTTACTGACTTTGTCGCCGTGTTGAGCCTCTTCCCAGCCCAGCATGCGTTTGCCCAATTTACGAAGTTTGTCTTCGGCATAACGCAAGAAGTGTCCTTGCAAATCTTTGTAGTCGCTGTAACCCAGTTGTTCCATTAGTGCTTGGCATGCTGGGCTTTTTGACCATACGCCGTTAGGTACTTCGTCGGCACCAATATGAACGTAAGGCGCAGGAAAAAGCGCAGAGACTTCTTCTAGCACTTTGTCGATAAATTCATAACTCCCCGGCAGAGCAGGGTTAATGACGTTGTCGTTGTAATGCTGAATACTGCGGTATTCGGTGGTATCTTCCGCTTCTACCAATAGGTGTGGTAACGACTTGATGGCGGCTCGGCAATGACCAGGTACATCAATTTCAGGAATGATGGTGATGCCGCGTTGCGATGCAAATTCGATAACGTCTTTGATGTCTTCTTGTGTGTAGAAGCCGCCGTAACGTTCATCAAAGTGCGTGTACTGTGGTTCATTGATCTCATCCAATCCGCGCCAAGCACCAATATCGGTTAGTTGAGGCAGTGATTTGATTTCAATTCGCCAACCCTCATCGTCGGTAAGATGCCAATGGAACGTATTGAACTTGTAATGAGCCAGTTGGTTGATCAAGCGTTTGACTTGCTCAACGGAGTGAAAATGACGAGCACAATCCAGCATCATACCGCGGTAACGAAAGCGTGGCCTATCCTTGATTGAACAGCAAACTACTTCCATTGAGTTAGGTTGATCGCCAACTTTGATTAGTTGTAATAACGTTGCACAAGCATGGGTAAAACCAGACGAAGATCCTGCTTCAATTTTGATTGACTCTTCGGCTACTTTCAGTTTGTAAGCGCCTTCATCCAAGGTTGGGTTGCCTTTGAAGATGATCTGACTGCCATTGTCTGATGCGAACTCAAATTGGTGAATGCGCTTAAGCTCTTCAAGTAGCCATTCTTTAGCTGAATTGGCCAGGCTTGAATAAACCGCGACGCCAGCATGATGATCAAAGCTAAAATAGTGATCGCTGACCTCAATATGGTTTGGTTTTGGCAGCAAGGGTTGTGCATGGGTTAAACTTGCAGGAATCTCACTGCGTTCACGGTATGGTGAAGCTAATACGATAGGCGTGACATCCACTTGTGCGCGCTGTGGGTTTCCATCAACGACAAAGTTGATCATCGCTTCGTTAAAGCCATCCGAGTAATAACGGAATGGGTTCGAACCAATACTGAATTCACAGTAATAGTGATGGTTGGCAGCCAGTACCAGCCCTTCTGGCTTAAGTGTGCAAAAACTACCAATTTGAGTCAGTTGACCATTTGAAACGCTGTCTGGAAGAATGTAACGATCGAAAGCGAAAGTTAAGCTCCAGCTGTTTAGGTCTTGGTCGCTCAAGTTATGAAAGGTGAGGCCAAAGCGGCAGTTTTGTTTCTGCTCAGAAAGGACTACGAGATCAACACGATATTCCATATCTACTCCTACGCCGCACTGAGCGAGTAAAGGTTATGTTCTGGTTTGCCAGCAAACATAATTGCGCCTTCAATCGCGTCAAACTGTGGCTCAACAATCCATTGCTGAACTGGTGGTGAAAGCCAACGTACAATGCGTTCAGCTATGCTGCCCATTAAACAAATACGTGTTGCGCCGCGCTTGTTTAATGCCACGAGAAACATTTCTATATCCGCTGCGGTTTGCTTCAGCATTTCAATGGCCAGTGCATCGCCTTGTTCCGCATGTTGGAAAATAGCCGGAGAAAACTGCCCATAATCACGAGGAAGCGCCTGTTTTGACCACGCCACCACGTTGTCGACCTCATTTCCGAAATGCGTCATAACGTGTTGTGCTAGGGGCGTTTTTTCTCTGATGCCATCTTCAGCTAACAAAACTTGCTGAACTAGGCGTAGCCCCATCACTGCGCCGCCACCTTGATCCGAAATAGGGAACTCACGACCACCGACAACATGTTGCTCCAATCCGTTAAGGTAGATGCCACAAGAACCGGTTCCCGCAATCATGATTGCGCCATCTTCGCCATTGTGCGCACCAACGCACGCACCGTAAGCATCGGTATTCAGAGTCATACTGGCAAATGGATGAGGAAGAGACATGAAGGCTTGCCAAGATGCTTTGTGCTCTGCGCCAGCAAGGGCTAAGCCGACGTGCATCGACGCGAAATCTTGTTGTGTCAGACCGCCTTGCTCGGTAGCCGAAGTGATGGATTCAAGAATCGAAGCCATTGCTATTTCAGCACCTAGCATGATGTTGGCACTGCCGCTTTTGGCCTCGCCAAGAAAATTACCTTGTGAATCTTTAATCCTGGCTCGACATGACGTGCCGCCACCATCGATACCGACAAAATACATTCCCATGATTATTCTTCCTTCATATTTTTAGAGGTCGCCAACTGAGAAACATGCTGAGCTTGACTCATTATCGCGAGTAAGTACCAAGCGCCATGCGGGATCCATTGTTCGCCCCAGCGCCAGTTTTGTAACACGTCTTCTTTTTGTGCTGGTGGGTTAAATGCAATGTCTTCCTCGTCTTCAAAGCCGCCAGTGATTCCGTTACACACGCCACCTTTTGCGTTGAAGAAACCATATTGAGGGAGGTAATCAGGGTTGTTACGACCATGGCCATCTAGCATGCACATGTCGTATGGGTTTAAGCCTACAACCCAGTTCAATGCATCTTGAGCAAACACAGAAAGTTGTTGCTGTACTTCTTGCGACGCTATATGCGGTTGAGCAAGGTACGCCATGGTCGCGAGTGAGCCCAGTCGAGCATTCTCGCCTTGCCACCAATAGCCGGATTCATTGTTGTGCGCGACAAAAAATGCCTCGCGTTTTGACTCATTTACGCCTTTAACATATTGGCGAGGGTAACCGAATGGGTTGATCACTCTATTCGATATTGTGATCTCAAACTCACACGCTAGGTTTACGATACGTTTTACCGATTCCGCTCGTGCTAAGTCGTCTTCAATTGATAGATATTCGCATAGGGCAATAACTGGTAGACCAGCTTCGGCTGCGTGAAAATATGGACGGCTGCCGTCTTGGTTTGCTGACCAAAAGTGTTGAATCTGTTCGTCGCTCATTTGGCGTGCAACTAAACGTTGCGCCCACAAACGGCTCTCTTCCAAGTAGCGAGTTTCTTTGGTTGCTTTAAACAGTTCTACACAAGCCAGTAGCGCACAGTATTCGTCGATAATGTTTTCTTCCCCATCATTGAGGTACTGCGTATTGTGCTCTTTTAAGTGCCAGTAACCATTTTCGGCAGCGTTGCGGTATTTTTGTTGATCGTATTCACCGTGAACACTTAAACGCGATGCTGCCGCTAGCGCTGCAATGGCGACACCGCCACCTTGTCGAAAGCCTGCTTGATAGTCGTCAAATTTGTGACCAAGTTGAGTTTCGTACGCGCAAATCTCGCGTTGCGCAGTATCTTTGCTCCACTTGTCAAAGACCGTCATGTAGAAAAAGCCTTTTTCGTTTTGCATACGCACAAGAAAGTCTGCACCGAACAGGGCTTCTTCAATCAGACGTGTACGTGTGAAAGCTGCAATGTCTTCGCTTCCTTCAAGCAACGAAACCCCTTTTAGGATGTTCCAAACCACCATTGGGGTTTGTTGAGGATTCAAATAATTCGCGTATGAAAGGTGACTTAAATACTTGCTAACGTCTCCTGATGCGTCGTACCAGCCGCCGTGTACATCAACCTTTTTATTGGAGTTTAGTACTGGAAGTTGTCGATCTTGTTGATCGAAGATCCCGCCGCAACGTTGCGATTTGAAGTAGTGGATCACATCTGACAAAGTTTGATCCAACAGAATGTGTTCGCCAACGATGAAAGAGGAAGAGCGCGTATCTTCTACTTGCAAGAAATAGTCACCTGACGTTGTGAAAGAGGAAAAGTCGATGAGGTAGAAATAGCCCTGATGCCAGTTCGCCACTTTACCTTGTTCTTCAACCGCAAAAGTTGCCACGGTTTGCTCGCTAGTGGCACAAATCAATTGAGCAGTGTAAGAAGACAAGTGTGGTTGTTCGGTCTGGATAATGGCTTTCTTTGGGCCCAGACGTTCATAACCAATGTGGTTAGTCAGTAGCAGCATTCAATGTCTCCGGGAAACGATAAAAACAGGAATGGGCCAGGCTGAACCTGACCCTCGTTATGATTAATCTTCAAATAAGTAACAGCGGACAAAGTGGTTGTCGGACAGTTGAGTGACGCCCGGTAGTCGTTCGCGACATTTGTCGGTAGCGTGTACACAACGCCCAGCAAATGGACAGCCGACAGATTCTGGTGTCCAAAGTGGGATTTCCCCTTTGTTGCCTTTCAGTTTCTCGTGAATAGACTTCGATGGATCTGGAACCGCAGATACCAACAGTTGTGTATATGGGTGTTGAGGGTCGTGAATGATTTCTTCAGTATCGCCCCATTCAACCATGTGACCTACGTACATGACCGCAAGATCTTCGGCAATGTAACGCGCTGTTGCGATGTCGTGAGTGATGTAGAGCAGAGACATTTGTTTCTCGAACTTCATCTCTTCCATCAAGTTCAAAACGCCAGCGCGGATCGATACATCGAGCATGGATGTTGGCTCATCCGCCAAGACTACTTCAGCTCCAACCGCGATGTTACGAGCCAGGTTGACACGCTGACGCTGACCGCCAGATAGCTGGTGCGGGAACTTTTGCGCCGTTTCTTTTGGTGGAATAAGACCAACTTGTTCAAGTAGGTCGTACACACGCTCTTCCAGTTCTTTCTTGTTGCCCGGTGCTACTTTCTTATGAATCAGCAGCGGGCGCGCAATATGGTGGAAGATATTGTGCGTTGGGTTTAGCGAGCCAAACGGGTCTTGCCACACCATTTGTACACCTTCACGGTAGGCCATTAAATCGTGACGAGAGGTGATGTCTTGGATATCACGACCTTTGTATTCAATGATGCCATCGGTTGGTGCGTACATTTTTGCAATCATTTTTGCAGTAGTAGACTTACCTGAACCAGATTCACCTACCACTGACAAGCCGCGGCTCTTGTACATTTTGAAAGAGACGTCGTTGATTGCGCGCATCTTAGATTGTTTGATTGAGTTACTGTTTAAAGGGAAGTCCTTAACGACATTTTTACCCTCAATCAGCAGTTCGCCGAATTGTTTGCTCATAATTCTCTCCAGTGTAATTTTTGTTCTTAGCTAGCGTTTTTTTTGTTGTTAAACCTTAGCTTGAGCAATGGTGTCGCCGTACAAATGGCAATTTGAGAGGCGACCTGGTTCAATTTGACGTAATTGGGTTGGTACACGTGTACATGCTTCATGTACGCGATCGCAACGAGCTTGGAAGCGGCAGCCCCGTGGTACTTCTAGCAAGTTCAACGGGTTACCTGGAATGCCAGTCAATTTGGTCTTTGGTCCAGTTAGTGGAGGGAAAGAGCTACCCAAACCTTTGGTGTAAGGGTGGTAAGGACTTTCCAGAATTTGCTTAGAAGGCGCGACTTCAATCAACTCACCTGAGTACATGATGCCGATACGATCCGAGAACTCGACCATCAATGACAAGTCATGTGTGATGAACAGAATTGAGAAACCAAACTCTTCTTTAAGCGCGTAAATTTTTTGTAGAATTTCACGTTGAACCACTACATCCAATGCGGTAGTCGGTTCGTCCATGATGATCATTTTTGGGTTCAGAGCCAAAGCGATTGCGATTACTAGACGTTGACGCATACCACCAGAGAACTGGTGCGGGTAATCACTCAATCGGCTAGGGTGGATATCAACGATTTCCAGCAGACCTTCAGCACGTGTTTTTGCTTGAGCGCGAGTCATATTGGTATGACGCATGATGACGTCACAGAACTGCTCTTCCATGGTTAGAACAGGGTTCAAAGCGTTCATCGCACTCTGGAATACCATCGACATTTCACTCCAGCGGAACGCTTGCATGCGATCATCGCTGTACTGAAGGATATCTTCACCGTTGAAGATCACCTCACCACCTGTGATAAACGCTGGCGGCTTATGAAGGCGCATTAGTGAGAAGGCAACAGTGGATTTGCCACAGCCAGATTCACCAGCCAGACCGAATACTTCACCTGGTGCAATGTCGAAGCTCACGTTGTTACAGGCGCGGACATCGCCCGCGTCTGTGATGTAGTCTACGCATAGGTTACGGATGGAAATTAGTGGTGCAGTCATGATTATTTATCTCCGCTCCATAGTGCATTTTGTGGTGCCAGTTCAGGCTCACGCTCTTTCTTGTCTTTTGCTGCTAGTTTTTTCCAGCGTTTCATGCCTTTGTGAGAACGAAGTTGAGGGTTCGCAATTTCGTCAACGGCAAAGTTCAACAGAGCAAGACCAGTAACCAGTAGTGTTAGGGCAATACAAGGTGCTAGTACTTCCCACCATGCGCCAATCAGCATGGCTGATGAGGTTTGCACGTTGTAAAGCATGATGCCCCAACTGATCGTGTTGGCATCACCCAAACCTAGGAACGAAATGACCGCTTCAGTGTTGATCGCGAGCATTACTGAGCCAATGAAGCTCGCACCGACAATTGGGATAAGGTTTGGTAAAATCTCAACGAAGATGATGCGGAATGAAGACTCTCCCAATACTTCGGCAGCTTTAACGAACTCTTTCTCGCGTAGTGCCATAGTTTGAGAGCGGACAACACGTGCACCCCATGCCCAAGAAGTACCAGCGATAATCAAGGCAATGGTGAGTGGGCCTGCTTCACCGATAAAGGCCGCCAACACGAATAGCAATGGATACTGCGGAATTACTAACATGATGTTCATCGCGGCACTCAATACGTCATCCACTTTGCCGCCGAAGTAACCTGCCGATATACCAATGACTGTTGCTAAGAAGCACACGATGATGCCAGCGCCAAAGCCTACACCCAGTGATACTCGTGCACCGTAAGCCACTTGCGACCAGATATCGCGACCCATTCGGCTAGTACCTAATACGTGGTCGGCCTTTTTAGACATAATCAGCGTACGACGATCGTCTGCTAGGTTTTTAGCGACCCAACCATCAGGATTGTTTTGTGCCTGTTTTACAACAAAGCTTGGGTATTCGTGTGGGTTACCGGTTCGCTTGTCTGGCGCATGCTTTGTAAGTAAAGGAGCGGCAATCGCAACGAACACGAACAGCGTAACAATGCCAAGACCAATGCGAGCAAATGCGTTACCTAAAATAAGTTTGAATAGTTCTTTCATGATTATTTGCCTCCCGTACGTAGGCGAGGGTCTAGAATCATGTACAGCATGTCAGCCATTAAGTTGAAGCACAGCATGAACATCGTCATGATAATTAACTGACCTTGAAGTACTTGGTAGTCACGAGCGTGAATTGCGTTCAATAGAACAGTACCTAGGCCTGGGTAGTTGAAAATCATCTCGATGATTAATTGACCTCCAATGGCCATACCTAAAGACATAGACAGTGCGGTAACACTTGGAAGTAGTGCGTTACGTGCGGCGTAATTAAAGACGACGCGGTTTTCACTCAGCCCTTTACCTTTAGCCATCGTGATGTAGTCTTCGGCGAGAAGGTTGATCATGTTGTTACGCATGTTAACTAGGAAGCCACCAATTTGAACGATGGTTGCACAGAATAGAGGTAGTACAGCGTGGTAACCCACGTTCTTGATGAACTCCCAGCTTGTCCAATCAGGAATAGTACCTGGCGTGTAAGCATAGCCAGATGGGAACCATTTCAGGCCAATCGCAAAGGTAAACAGCGCTAACATTGCGATAACCATTTGTGGAATAGCTTGAATGATCAATGTGCCAGGCGTTACGAATGCATCGTACTTACTACCGCGCTTCCAGGCGGCAAAAATACCAAGGACAGAAGCGATGGAGAAAGAAAGTACAACCGCAGTACCAGCTAGAAATAGTGACCAGCCAAATGCACTACCTAGTAAAGAATTAACTGAAAGTGGGTAGAACTGGATTGAGGTGCCCAATTCCCAACTTAGAATATTTTTAATGTACGAGAAGTACTGAATGTAAATTGGCCCATCAACGAAACCGAGCAGTTCTTTCATTGCTGCGATTCGTTCTGGAGTCACCTGTACTGAAGCATTAGCAAACATCATGGTAACTGGGTCACCAGGCATTGCTCGCGGAATAATAAAGTTTAACGTCGCTGCAACTAAGAGCGCGACAAGATAGAACGACAAACGTCTTAAAAAATAACCCATAACTCACACCTTACTCACCCAGATTTTTTCCCTGTTTCTGGTTTCAGGTCGCTCCTAGCGAAATTTAGAGCGAAAAATCCCCTGACGACGAGCGCCACATATTGGTTTCGTTAACAAGGGATTTTTATCGGCGGCACACGGGATGTATGCCGCTTGAAATGAACTTCTACTTATTTAACTGGTTTTAGGTCCAGTACGTGAAGTAGACGCTCTGGGATACCTGCCCAAATGTTTGGACGGCCCTTAGGGTTTTCTTCGTTCCACCAACCAGTGAAGCGAGTTGTGTTGTATTGGTACATGTACGCGCCAGATAGCACAGGAATAGTTACTTGGTCCTGAGCAATGATCTTCTGAATGCCATGAGCGATCTCTAGCTGTTCTTGCTTATCTGCTGTCTTGTAGAAGCTGTTAAGAAGACCATCTAGCTTATCGTTCTTGTAGAAGTGCATTGCAAAGCGAGGCATGCCGTCACCAGCTTGTAGCTTCGAGTTGTAGCCACTATCCCAGTACAAGTGTGGATCTGCACCGTGGAAGTAGTTGGTGTAAGCAACGTCGTAAGTACCTTCTAGCATTGCTTGGTTGTATACCGAGAAGTCCGGTGTACGAGCACGAGCTTTAATGCCCACTTCTGCTAGTTGCTCAACGGCTAGTTGTACTGTGTTGTTGAAGTCAGTCCAACCGTTTGGTGATTGAATTAGGAGCTCGAAAGACTTGCCAGATGGTGTATCCACAAAGCCATCTTTGTTTACATCTTTGAAGCCAGCTTTAGCTAGAAGCTTTTTCGCACCTTCCGCGTTGTATGTGTTGTAGCCCTTGTACTTGTTGTGCGTCTCTTCATCAGACCAAGCTTCGAATGCGTAGCCAAGGCCAGATGCGAAGTCGTTCACTGTACCGCCGCCGTAGAAAGCGATATCAATGATAGTTTGACGGTCTAGCGCCATAGAGAACGCACGACGGAAGTCAACGTTAGTTAGTGCTTCGTTTTTCGCAGCGTCTGGGTTTTTGAAGTTCACTACAAATGCTTGAGTACCCGCTGGTGGGTACCAGTAGTGGTGATTCGGACTTGCTGCAGCGTACGTACGGTCGATGTCTGGTACGAATGAAGACGTCCAGTCCATTTCGCCGTTAACGATTTTGCCCAAGAATTGGTCGTTGTTCGCGATTTGCGGCACACGCAGACAGTCTACATCTAGGTTGTCTGCATCCCAATAATTCGGGTTCTCACACTGGATATATAGCTGCGGTGTGAAAGTGTCGATTTCGGTAAATGGACCACTGCCTACTGGATTTTCGTTTGTGAATGTTGCTGGATCTTTTACTTTGCTCCATACGTGCTTCGGTACGACGGGTACTTTCGCAATTTCGTAAGGAACGTTTGAGTTTGCTTCGCTTAGACGGAATTTAACTTGGTAGTCGTTAACTTTTTCTACGCCAGTCACCCAAGAGTTGATACCAGACTGGTCTAGCTCTGGCTTCTCTTTCACTAGGTTGAAAGAATAAACAACGTCATCAGCGGTAAACGCTTTGCCATCAGACCATTTTACGCCCTTACGGATATCGAAGGTTACGCTCATCAGGTCATCAGCCATGGTAAAGTTTTCTGCTAGACGAAATACAGGCGTGTTACCGTGCATTTCGTTAAAAACAACGAGCGGCTCGTAAATAAAGTCGGTTGTTGTGTGCAGGTTAGTTGCACCCAAGAAAGGGTTAAAGTTACGAACGAAAGTTGTAAACTCTTTAGGGTGGATAGTCAGTTCACTGCGTTCAGCCGCAGTAGCTACCGATGCAAAACCTGTAGTAGCCGTTGCAATAATTGCTGTTGCTAGTGCTGTTTTTTTAATATTGGCAAGCATAGCTGTTCCTTACTATTTGCTTTCATTTCACTAAATGGAATTGAATGTCATCAATTGATAAACACTCTCTAAGACCTACCTCTTGTACATGCCTTACTCATTACAACATTGAGTTTCGCCAAGAGTGGCCTGTAGGCCTTAGGCAGGAGTAAGAAAACACCTTATCCATAAAATAATCAAACTTGATTCCCGTTAAAAACGTTAAAATCTCTGAGCTCTCCGTTATAAACGTTATTTTGGCTAATTTTAACCAGTAGAGGGACAAAAAATAAACGTTGATATGCGTCGCAGTTTATATCCTTGTTAATAATGAGTGTTGGTGATTACTAACCTGCTGGTCCTTTTTAAATATACGTTTCCTGCTTGTTTTCTAGGTTCGGAGATCTCGCTCACATGCAGAAATGGTGTTAATTAATCAGCTAAAAATTAATCTGCCGTTCTGTTGTGATTAAGTTCGCAATCTCTATCAATAGTTCGTCAAAATCCGCTTGTTATCTGAAAAATGGCCTTTTTTATCGACAGTTTTCTTCCGTTTGTCGTCCTTTTTTTATTGTATGAATGAAGTTTTTTGGTTGCTCGAACTTACCTAATTAAGGCCAGTTAAATGGATAAGATCGTACGTTTTGAAGACCAACAATAGATAGCGATGTCTAACCGAATGTTCGTTATTGGAAATATGTTAATGGGGTAGGAAGAGGCGGTCTCTTTTATCTCTAGGAAGGGAATACTCGAATAACAAAAAAGCCCAGCATGCACGCTGGGCTAGTTTTTTTGATAAATATTAGCTGGTCAATAGTCGCTGTAGTTTATCTCGTTGTGCCTCTATGTATGCTCTCTCGGGGCTCTGTTCTTTGCAGTGTTCGAGAATGAACTCTATCGAGCTTAGCACCGTTCTCCAACGTGGTGTTTTGGGTAATGTTTCTATGCGCATGTATTTATCTAAAGTGCGTGTTTGCAAAGTACTACGGTCTAGATAAACGCGCCACAAGCCACTTTGCTCTGCAAATGCGAACTTACTTTCACCCGTTACAGATTCCCAATACTCTAAAGCATGTGTCATTGCGTCTACTAGAACTTCTCGCATAAGTTCTTGCTTGTCTTTTTTATTACCGAGCGCTTTGTCTGCAAGGCGCGTAAATTCTCCGCCAAGCTCTTTTAGCTTTTGCAATTGGTCTTTGTCACCATCAAATGCATAACTTGAAAGCACTTCTACGGCGGTTTCTAGATTATGTATGCGAGCGGCACTGGCTCCACCGCCGACATTAAAGATGTACATGATATCTAACCCTGAACCTTCAGGGAGCTTAAGAATGTCTGCTTCGATGTTCTGACGAATATCTTCAATATAGATATCAATCTTGCCACAGTAATGAGGTTGTTTGACGGTCAGATATTTAGGGGCAATCAGCTCATCAGCAGATGAGCGCTTTAGCTGTTCTAAGCTGCGCTTGAATAGCTTACAAGCAGCTTCGTTAGCAAAGCGAATACGCTTGTCTTCACGTAGACAGATGATAGCTTCAGGAGCCGATTCTAGCTGTTCCAACAAACGACCTTGAGTCTCAAGTAAGCTTGCTTCAACGACTGCACGCTGTCTAAGTTCAGACTCTAGCACTTTGTTTTCCATATGGCGCATTTCTGCTTTACTTGCCGTTAAATGCGCTTGGATACGTGCCGCCAACTCTTGTTTATTAAATGGTTTCGATAAATAGTCGTTGGCTCCTGCCTCAAAACCTCTTACACGATCTTCTGTTTGACTGAGTGCGGTGAGCATAATGATTGGCAACTCGGCATGATCATAGGTTTCACGTAGTTCACTACAAACTTGGTAGCCGCTCATGCCTGGCATCATGATATCCAATAACAGAAGTTCCGGCTTCTCTTGCTCGACGAGCGCTAACGTTTCTGGCCCATCGGAGACGGTACGCACACGATAGCCCTCTAAACGTAAAAAGCTTTCAAGCACGCGTAAGTTTACTGGTTCATCGTCAGCAACATACAGTAACGGGCCGTCTGGGTTCTCTGGAAGTGATAAGTCTTCACTGTTCTCTACATTAACTTCAGGGATTTGGAAGTGTCCGTGCGCAGCTAGAGTCTGGGTTGCTTGGATTTCTTCTTCACTGGCGAGCGGTAAAGTGAAACTGAAGGTAGTTCCGACCATTGGTTGGCTACTGACGTATAACGAGCCTCCCATTAATTCGATCAATTGACGGCTAATGGAGAGCCCAAGCCCTGCACCTTGACGATAACGGCTCGCGTCTTGCCCTGCTTGGATAAGTGGTTCAAAAATATGTTCAAGTTGTTCTGCGGGAATTCCTTGTCCAGTATCCACGACTTGTACGCGTACATGATCATCTACCACATTAGCGGAGATAACAATTTTACCTTCTGAGGTGTATTTAATCGCATTGCCAATCAGGTTATATAGCACTTGTTCAAGGCGTTGCGGGTCAGCTGACACTGCTTTTAAATCCGCTGGGACTTGGTTGATGATGCGGATGGTTTTACTTCCGAGTAAATGGCTAGAAAGCTCTAAAACCAATCGTGTTGCACTGCCCAAACTCACTGCTGATTTCTGGATATCCATGCTTCCATAACGCATTTTATGATAATCCAACAAGTCATCGACTAGATTAGCGAGACGCTGACCACTTTTAATGATGATATCAAGCTGATATTTCTGGCTAGCGGGGATCGCACCATTGGCGCCGGACGCTAAGGTTTCAGCAATCCCGACCATGCCGTGTAACGGTGTACGAAGTTCATGAGAAGTCGTGGCTAAGAATTCATCTTTTAATTTATCGGCCAATTGCAGTTCTTCATTCTGTTTTTGAATGATCTGTATGCTGCTTTCTAGTTCTTCATTTTGCTTCTTAATGGTTTGAATCTTCTCTCGAATAGAGCGTTGCATTCGTTCAAAGCTTAACGCAAGCCGACCAATTTCATCTTTACGAACCGTATTAAAAGACGTGTCATCAAGATCCCCTGCAGAGACCTTTTCGGCAACCCAAGTCAATTTCAGCAACGGAGAAGTGATAAAGTTTGATAAATAGTGAGAAGCGATCACCACAAGGATAATGGCGATCAACATAGCGATAACGAATAGTTTTTCGAGTTGATGGATACGAGCGAAAGCTTCGTTTTCTGGTAACTGTACGACGAGCGCCCAAATCACACCACGAGTTTCAATCGGTGCATAAGCCGCGATGATCTCTTCACCTAAACCGTTTGTGTAAGTGCCGACACCAAATGCACCAGAGAGTGCTTTATCGATCACTTCTAAACTGTTCTTAATGTCGTCTTGTTTCGTGTTAATTGTGCGAGGTTGGTGATCATTTCCAACCAGCAGGGTGTTAATGGATGACTCTCGATTAGCGTCTGCGGCTAACTTAGTGATGCCATTATTTGGCAAGCGGAACATGGCATAGCTGTGTAGATAACCTTGCTGAACAATTGGTGCACCTAGCCAAGCGACTGATTTACCCCCTTCCAGCTCGAAGTCAGACACAATCACAGGAGTGTAGTCTTCGTTTACTTTTCGACGTTCAGTCACATCATCGGCGAGACGCTTGAAAGTTTTGCCAAGTGCCGAGTCTTTGTAGGGGCCTGATAACAAGTTCGTTCCGTAGTTATCGTCTTTGTTGATCGAGTAGGTGACGTTACCATTGATGTCGACCAGCAAAATGTCATTAAAATCAGAGCGCTTGAGGAGCTCCAAGTAGGCCCAATGATAGCGTTTATGCAAAAGCCGGTAACGTTCACTTCCTACATAGTTGGATGACTCGGGTAACGTTGAGGTTTTGATTTGGTCTCCGCTGCCCTCGATGTAGCGCTGTTGGGCGTTTTTACGAGACTCTTCAATATCATTGCCTAAACGACTAAAAGCATTGACGAGACCGTAGAATCGGCCACCACTGGCGTAAGCCAACTCTGAGCGCACAAAGCCCATGACTTCGGTTTCTCGTGCCTCAAAGTAGTCGATGATTTGCTGCTGTTTTGTATCTCGAACAGACAGTAAGTGCGAGGTGCTTTGTTCTTGCAGATCTTTACTGTGGGACTGCAAGAAAAAGATCGCAGTAATGGTAAGAGGTGTGATACTGAGCACCAGAAATGCGGTCATCAGTGTACTCTGAAGGCGCTTAAATTTCTGTTTTTTGTAGAATTTAAACATGGATAAGATTACAACTCATAATGGGCAGTTCTAAAACATACTTCGCTGCCGAGGTTCTCGTTAAAAACGGATAAGATGTTCAACTAGATAGAATTAACAAAATTAACGAGTTTTTTTTCTTTGACAAGAAAGTTAGTTGTAAAGCGTGCAGGGTGACGCAGTTTTTCTTATGAGTGTTGAATTTATGAGAAAAAATCGCGCAGGTTTGTGCCTGCGCGGGGGGAAGTTATGATTTTTTCGCGTAGTAGATAGAAAATTTATTGGTCTTATTTAGCGTCTCGCAATTATTAAACGCCCGCTCGATAATTGGTGGGTATTTTAAGAAGCTATTCGCGACAATCACCATTTCACCGTCTTTGGTTAGATATTGTGGTGCCTGGCCCAACAAGGTTTCCGCTGCGTTGTAATTTGTGTCTAAACCACTGTGGAATGGCGGGTTGCTGACGATAAAGCGGTAGTCTTTTGCGGTATCCGAGTATATATCTGATGCAAATACGCGTCCGGATAAACCATTCGCTTCTAATGTGGCTTGGCTAGAAGTGATCGCATAAGCATTAATGTCACACATCTCAATCGCGATCTCTGGATTCGCTTTCGCCATAAACGCACCGAGCACACCTGCACCACAACCAAAGTCGAGCACTTTGCCCGACAGCTTAGGTAAGGTTTCAAGCAGCAATCGGCTACCTAAGTCGAACTCGCCATGGCTGAATACGCCAGGTAGGCTCTTAACCGCTAGCGACTGCTCACCGAGTGTAACAGTGTAAGACTTAAACCAATCTGCTTGGTTGAAAGGTTTTGGTTCATTGAGGCAATTACCCCAGTAAAATGAGCAGCGACGAGCAGAGTCGTACTTGTTCACAGGGCCGTATTCTTGGAACATCTTCTCGATGCTCTTGATGCCGGAGCGGTTTTCACCAACGATGACGATTTCGGTGTTAATGCCCAGTTTCGCCATCAACATCGCCAGCAAGTATTCTGCTTCGGCTTTTGCTTTTGGCCAGTATAAAAGGACCATGTCTGCTTTTGTTTCAACATCAAACACAGAGCCAAAATGACTTTTCACTTTGTCAGAGGTTTGAATTTGGCGGTAGTAGCTATAGTTGGAAGTAAACACTTCAACAGACTCACAATGAGCCACTAACTCAAGAGGAAATAGGTCTTCAACTTCACCAGCGACTAAAACGTGTTTTCCGTTGAAGTATTCAAGTTGGCGCTGAGCTATTTGGCTAGGAGCGATATAAGCAGACATAAATTTGGTTCATCAGAAATAATTTGGGGCAGATTTTCGCACAATCTGCCCCAAGCTTGAAGTGATTAAGCGGTGACTAGCTGTTGTCTTGTTGGTTAAGGAAGTCTTTGAATTCTTCCTCGTAGATATTAAACAGTACCATGGTCACGGCAAAAATAAGTGGGCCGTAGATAAGACCAATCAAACCAAACAGATGCAGACCACCCAGTAATGAGAAGAAAATCATAAGGGTATTCATGCCGGCGCTGCCTTGCATTAGCAACGGACGTAATAGGTTATCTATAGAGCCAACGATAACTACACTCCACACCGTCAAGAAGATAGCCCAAGTCATATCGCCTGTTAAGAACAAGTACGCTGCTGCAGGAATCCAGATTAGCGCGGTTCCTACCACTGGAATGAATGATGCAAAGCCCATCATTGTTCCCCAAAATAACCCAGGGAAGCCTGCTAGCCACATACCGATACCGCCAGCCAGACCTTGAGCAATCGCTGTCATGAATGAGCCCATTACGGCTGATTTAGAAACTTGCTCTATCTCTGTCAATATGCGGTCTTCTTGGCTACGTGAGAGTGGCAGGATATGACGAATCGCAGAGATAATTTTGTCGTGGTCACGAAGCAGAAAAAACAGCACAAACAGCATTAGGAAGAAGTTCATTAGGAAGTTGGTTGCGTCTCCTAAAATCTTTGCGCTGATAGCGACTAAGTTAGAGCCAAACGATGTGGCAAATTGCCCAATTTTCTCAGCGATGGCTTTGGGCTCGATTTTATCAAAAGGTAAGTACTCATTAACAATCGCTAAGCCTTTGATAACGAAAGGATGTTGGAATATATCTTGGATACCACCATTAGTAACCCAATTATATGTATTTTGTGAGAAAACAGAGCCTTGCTGAACAATGGCGGCAAACACAAATAAAAGCGGGATAACAATAATAAACGTCAAGACGACACATGACAGCAGTGCTGCCATATTTGGGTGCTTGGGAATTTTCTGCTCAAACCATTCGTGTATCGGAAACATGAGCAAAGAAATGATAAAAGCCATCACAATGGAATTGATATATGGCTCAACCAATAAGTAGCAAGCAAAAGCAGCGGCGAGTAAAGCAATCATTAGTACTCGGTGACTCGACGTTATTTTTACATTATTTGGCATGGTATTAGTCCAACTTACAGGTGACGTTTACGGTTTATGCCTTCAATATGGCGTGTAACCTTTATTACTTTGCACTCTTAACTCTTTCAAGCTTATGACAATGCCGAATTAGAGCAGGGCGATGTACCTTGCTATAATGACTACAAATCAGTCGGTTATCAATCAAGAGATGAGCTATGGGTTGTTGCAACGGTGATAAAAAGTGTCAAACCGAGAAAAAAGCTAAGCGAATACCGTGGTTTGGCATTGTCGTTGGGGTATTAGCGATATTGGTTATTTTGAATTGGCAATAAAAAAGGACCGTTACGGTCCTTTTCTAAATGCGTTATCGCCGTTTTTAGCGATTATTTCGCTTCTTCTGCAAGAACAGCAAAACAGCGGTCAGCAGCTTCTAGTGTGGCATCAATCTCTTTTGAACCATGAGCGAGTGAAGTAAAGCTCGCTTCAAACGCAGATGGCGCAAGGTAGACACCGTGTTTTAGCATTAAGTGGAAGAAACGCTTGAAGCGTTCTACATCGCACTTCGTTACGTCTTCGTAGCAAGTTACTTTTTCTTGGTCAGTGAAGAAGAAGCCGAACATACCGCCCACTTGGTTAACAACTAGCGGAATACCGTGTTTTTCTGCTAGAGACTTAAAACCTTCAGCAAGTTGTTTCGTTTTAGAAGTTAGGCGCTTTTCGTTGCCTTCTTCTTTTAGAAGGTTCAAACATGCGTAGCCTGCTGCCATTGCGACAGGGTTACCGGAAAGGGTACCAGCTTGGTAAACTGGGCCTGTAGGTGCAACGTATTGCATCACTTCTTTACGGCCACCGAAAGCACCTACTGGCATACCGCCACCAATTACTTTACCCAGTGTCGTTAGGTCGGGTTTGATGTTGTAGTGTGCTTGCGCGCCGCCTAGAGCAACACGGAAGCCTGTCATTACTTCATCAAAAATTAGTAGCGCGCCTTCTTGATCACAGATTTCACGTAGCCCTTCGTGGAAGCCTTCCACTGGTGGAATACAGTTCATATTGCCAGCTACTGGCTCAACGATGATACAAGCAATTTCGCCTTTGTTAGCAGCAAATAGCTCGCGTACAGAATCTAGGTCGTTGAATGTTGCTGTTAGCGTGTGCTTAGCAAAATCTGCAGGAACGCCAGGAGAGCTTGGTTGACCTAGTGTTAGTGCACCAGAACCTGCTTTTACTAGCAAGCTGTCAGCGTGGCCGTGGTAACAACCTTCAAATTTCATGATCTTGTCGCGACCGGTGAAGCCACGTGCAAGACGAATCGCGCTCATCGTAGCTTCAGTACCAGAGCTTACCATGCGGATTTGCTCCATTGATGGAACAAGCTCAGAAACTAATTCTGCCATCGCGATTTCAAGTTCTGTTGGCGCACCGAAGCTAAGACCGCGTTGCGCTGCATCAATTACTGCTTCTCGGATAACCGCGTGGTTGTGGCCAAGAATCATTGGACCCCAAGAGCCAACGTAATCAATATACGCTTTACCATCGGCATCAAAAATCAGTGGACCGTCTGCTCGTTCGATAAATAGCGGAGAACCGCCAACGCCGTT
>NZ_JAWOTD010000020.1:0-82042 GCF_033338715.1 Vibrio sp. Vb1337
CATTACATAAAGTAATGTTTGAATTGACTGTGCTGAATCCGAAGATTCAATGGTCACTTCGTATCATTGAAACCTAAATTGTTTCCGAAGAAACTATTTGGATTATCATCAACGAGTGCCCACACAGATTGATAGGTCTATATTGTTAAAGAGCTTTCCTGTTGAGCTTTCCTCAAAACAGGACGGCCATTTTAGCGAGTTAAAGTTTAGTGTCAATCACTTTTTTCAAACTTTCTTCAAGCGTTTCCGCTTGGCTAATTTGGCTTGCTAACCTCGACTTCGTTTCTTTCGAAGCGTTGCCGTGTCAGCGAGGTGGCATTATAGAGATTGCGATCACATTGGCAAGCCCTTTTTCTCGTTTTTTTTGATTTTTTTATCGTTCGGATAAATTTGCATCAAAAGCGGTCAAAAGAGCACGTTATTTCTACAGTTCTCTGAATTTATCTGCGAAAAGAGCCACTTTTTCCCAATTGGTGTACTCCACCTCTTTGGTCGTATCAGTTTCGCCACCCGTCATCGACATAATGAACCTAATCATAGTTCTGTCGAACCAGCTGTAACGTGGGTAATAAAGTGCACCAGCAAAAACACCGATTAGCGTTGGTTTCCAAGGCGACTTAATTAGGAACTTGTGAATGTAGGCACTACCTTCAGGTGTATCCTTTCCTTGGTCCTCTTTACGAGCGGTTAGGTTTACGCAGAAAAATGCCACTTTATTTTGCTCCAATTGATTGAGGTTTCGCTCAATAAACTGGTATAGCTTTTTATTAAGATGGCCATAGCGAATAGAGGCGCCTATCAATACTCTGTCGTATTGGCTGAAGTCAATCGTCTCGACATTATGTAAATCCACCAGCTCACAATCGAAGTCTGGAAGTTGTTCATCTATATAGTGGAGAATTTTTTTAGTCTGCCCTTCGCGGGAAGAGTATAGAAATAATGCTTTTGCCACGATTTCCCCTTAGCTACGCCAAAACGTCGGCGTAAGTAGAATAAGTAAGGTAAAGATTTCCAAACGACCAAACAGCATAGAAACTATTAATACCCATTTTGCTTTGTCGTTAACATCACCAAAGTGAAGCGCCACTTCTCCCAAGCCAGGACCGAGGTTGTTCAGAGTCGCAGCCACCGCCGAGAACGCACTGAGCTCATCCATTCCTGTTGCAATCAACCCCAACATACAAACCACAAATACCAATGCGTATGCGGAGAAGAAACCCCAAACCGCATCGACAACACGTTGCGGTAGGGCACTGCCACCTACTTTGATGGTGTAAACCGCGCGTGGATGGACTAAACGTTTTAGTTCACGCGCACCTTGTAAGGTAAGAAGCAGGATACGGATCACTTTCATGCCGCCGCCTGTTGAACCAGCACAACCACCTATAAAGGAAGAGAACAATAACAGCACAGGTAAGAAGAGCGGCCAATCCGCAAAACCTGTTGTCGTAAAGCCCGCTGTTGTGGATATTGATACGGTTTGGAACAGAGCCTGATCGAAAGCATCGTATGTCGATGTGTAAGAGTGATGTTTCAGTAATAATAGAAAGCAAATGATAAATAGCAGCACTTGAATAAACAAGAAGGCGCGAAACTCAGGATCTTTCCAGTAATACTTGGGATGTACGCCACCTGATGCAAATGCAGCAAAGTGCAGTGTGTAATTACATGCAGATATAAGCAGAAAAACCACCGTAATCAGGTTAATCGCGTAACTATCAAAGTATCCGATGCTGGCATCGTGGGTAGAGAAGCCACCAATGGCAATGGTGGAAAAGCTGTGACTGATGGCATCAAATGGCGTCATACCAGCTAACCAAAAAGCCGAAGCACAGGCGATAGTCAGGCTCAAATAGATGTACCAAAGCGCCTTAGCAGTTTCTGCTATGCGCGGCGTCACTTTAGTATCCTTGACTGGACCTGGGATCTCGGCGCGGTAAAGCTGCATACCACCGATGCCAAGTACTGGCAAAATCGCCACCGCTAATACGATAATTCCCATACCGCCGAACCACTGCAGTAACTGTCGATAGAATAGAATCGCTTTAGGTAACTCATCCAAACCAACAATAACGGTCGCCCCGGTCGTCGTGAGAGCAGAAAACGATTCAAAAAACGCATCTGTCACTGAGACGTTCGGGTTGTCAGCAATGAGAAAGGGGATCGAGCCTGCACTGCCAAGTACTGTCCAGAATAAGACGACAATAAGAAAGCCATCTCGAGCTTTAAGCTCGTGCTTATACCTGCGGTTTGGGTACCAACAAACGGCCCCACAAAACAGCAGAACAAAAAATGTCGTGACAAAAGGCACACCAGCACCATCTCGATAGATCAGCGCAACGAGTGCTGGCGCAAGCATAGTGACACTAAAGAGTGCGAGCAGTAGCCCGACGATTCGAATAATTGAACGAAATTGCATGGATAAATTGACTAGCGAAGCTGTCCCTGTTGCTTCCTGTTTTTCATTATTGTCCGTCTAGCGGAGTGACAATTGCCTTTGCCCCGCTTTTATTGATGATTGCTTGGGTAAACGCGCTCACTTCTCGAAGCTCAATTTCCACCACTAATACGACCTGATCGCTGTATTCAGCCTCGACTTCTATCGCGCCAAATTGCGGCATGATTGATTGTGCGATAGGCATAAACCCATAGTCTAACGTTAGTCTGAGCTTTGTGGTTATTTTTTTCTCAATAGTTTGAAGCAGCTTGAGCGCTTGTTGAACCCCACCCCCATACGCTTTAACCAAGCCGCCTGTACCTAACTTGATTCCACCAGAGTATCGCGTGACCACAGCCGTCATCTCCCCCACCCCAGATCCAGACAGCTGCGCCAGGATTGGTTTGCCTGCTGTTCCGGACGGCTCCCCATCATCACTAAAGCCCCATTTCATTGAATCTTCCGGGCGACCAGCAACAAAGCCCCAACAGTTATGTCTGGCATCAGCGTGTTTAGCTTTGATTTGATCAACAAATGCTTTTGCAGCTTCGATACTTGGCGTGTGTGACAAATAAGTAATGAAGACGCTCTTTTTAATTTCTTCTTCAAATTGAGCGGGCTCTGCTGGAATCAGATAAGGCTTGTCATTCATAGGATTATGGATTCATGTCTATTTGCCTGAAGTCTATCACGAGTGTGATTTACCCGTCGCATAAGATCTGCCACAGCGCACAATGTTAAACACTTGTTTAAAAAATGTATTGAAATTAAACAATCCACGATCCAAACTAACTTTACTGGTCAAACCAGAACAAAAATAAAACGACTTCCTCGATACCTATTTGCCGAGGTACACGGCGTCGTTGAAATAGGTATACAGACAATCCACGATTGTATGTCATGGAGATAGACAATGATTTACCAAGCCGAAACCCTACAGGTAAAGGAAATACAAGATGGTATTGCAGAGCTAAGCTTCTGCTCTCCAAAATCCGTCAACAAACTCGACCTAGCGACATTAGAATCGCTAGATAAAGCTCTTGATGCGCTCATTGCCCATCAAGGCCTCAAGGGGTTGTTGCTCACTTCAGATAAAGACGCATTCATTGTAGGCGCAGACATTACCGAGTTTTTAGGTCTGTTTGCTAAAACGGATGCCGAGCTCGACCAATGGCTGCAATTTGCTAATAGCATCTTTAACAAATTAGAAGACTTACCCGTTCCGACCATCTCAGTGATCAAAGGCCACGCTCTTGGTGGCGGTTGTGAATGTGTGCTAGCAACAGACATGCGTATTGGTGACAAAACCACCAGCATCGGCCTACCAGAAACGAAACTGGGAATCATGCCTGGCTTTGGTGGTTGTGTACGCTTGCCTCGCGTTATTGGCGCAGACAGCGCAATGGAAATCATCACCCAAGGTAAAGCATGCCGTGCGGATGAAGCATTGAAAATTGGCTTACTCGATGCAGTTGTAGAGACTGATGCTTTATACGAATCAGCACTACAAACTCTTAACTCTGCAATTAACGAGAAACTTGACTGGCAAGCACGCCGAGCACAGAAAACATCTCCGCTAACGCTGAGTAAGCTTGAATCAATGATGAGCTTCACCATGGCGAAGGGTCTGGTGGCACAAAAAGCAGGTCCTCACTACCCTGCCCCAATGACAGCCGTTATCACGATTGAAGAAGGTGCTCGCTTTGCACGTAATGAAGCGTTAGACATTGAACGTAAGCACTTCGTGAAACTGGCTAAATCGGAAGAAGCAAAATCACTCGTTGGCCTATTCCTTAATGATCAATACATCAAAGGCATTGCGAAAAAAGCAGCGAAGTCAGCAAGTAAAGACACGCGACGTGCAGCCGTATTAGGTGCAGGTATCATGGGTGGCGGCATTGCTTACCAATCAGCGCTAAAAGGTGTGCCAGTCTTGATGAAAGACATCGCACAAGCGTCGCTCGACCTAGGCATGACTGAAGCATCTAAGCTGCTGAATAAACGCTTATCTCGCGGTCGCATTGATGGCTTTAAGATGGCGGGTATTTTAGCGTCAATCACACCGAGCTTACATTACGCAGGTATTGAGAACTCTGATGTGATTGTTGAAGCTGTCGTTGAAAACCCGAAAGTAAAAGCAGCAGTTTTAAGTGAAGTTGAATCCCATGTCGGTGACGACACCGTTATCACCTCAAACACCTCAACGATTCCTATCAACCTATTGGCAAAATCACTAAAACGCCCAGAAAACTTCTGTGGTATGCACTTCTTCAACCCAGTGCATCGTATGCCTCTTGTTGAGATCATCCGTGGTGAGCACACCTCTGATGAAACCATCAATCGTGTTGTGGCGTATGCTGCGAAAATGGGCAAATCACCAATTGTCGTTAATGACTGCCCAGGGTTCTTCGTTAACCGCGTATTGTTCCCATACTTTGGCGGCTTCAGCATGCTACTTCGTGATGGTGCTGACTTTACGAAAATCGACAAAGTCATGGAGCGTAAGTTTGGCTGGCCGATGGGACCGGCGTACTTGCTTGACGTAGTCGGCATTGATACCGCGCACCACGCACAAGCTGTGATGGCTGACGGTTTCCCTGAGCGTATGGGTAAACAAGGTCGTGATGCGATTGATGCACTGTTCGAAGCAGACAAATATGGTCAGAAAAATGGTAATGGCTTCTACAGCTACACCATAGATAAAAAAGGTAAGCCGAAGAAAACCTTCTCCGAAGCGATCTTACCGGTACTTGCTGACGTTTGTGCCGATAAGCAGGACTTTGACGATCAGACCATCATTCAACGTATGATGATTCCAATGATCAACGAAGTGGTGCTGTGCCTACAAGAAGGCATCATCGCGACTCCGCAGGAAGCAGATATGGCATTGGTTTATGGTCTTGGTTTCCCTCCATTCCGCGGTGGCGTATTCCGCTATCTAGACAGCGTGGGTATTGCTGAATACGTTGAAATGGCAAAACAACACGCCGAGCTAGGTGCGATGTACCAAGTACCGCAAATGCTGATTGATATGGCGGCGAAAGGTGAAAGCTTTTACGGTGCACAACAGCAAGGTTCTATCTAAGGAGGGATTCTAAAATGACTAATCAAACAAGAAATGTTGTCGTAGTCGATTGTCTACGTACTCCAATGGGTCGCTCTAAAGGTGGTGCTTTCCGTCATACACGAGCAGAAGATCTATCTGCGCGCCTAATGAAAGGCATTCTTGCGCGTAACCCACAAGTGAACCCAAGCGAGATTGAAGACATCTACTGGGGCTGTGTACAGCAAACACTAGAGCAAGGCTTTAACGTTGCACGTAATGCCGCGCTACTCGCGGGCCTGCCGATTGAAATTGGCGCCGTGACGGTGAACCGCTTGTGTGGTTCATCAATGCAAGCGCTTCACGACGGTACACGTGCCATCATGACTGGCGATGCTGAAATCTGCCTAATTGGTGGCGTTGAGCACATGGGGCATGTGCCAATGAACCACGGTGTAGACTTTCACCCAGGTATGTCAAAGAACGTAGCAAAAGCTGCGGGCATGATGGGCTTAACGGCTGAAATGCTTGGTAAATTACATGGCATTAGCCGTGAGCAACAAGACGAGTTTGCCGCTCGCTCTCACGCTCGTGCGCACGCAGCAACCGTAGAGGGTCGTTTTAAAAACGAAATTCTACCAATTGAAGGCCACGCCGCTGACGGCACCCTGTTCACTCTAGATTACGATGAAGTGATTCGCCCTGAAACATCCGTTGAAGGTCTATCTCAACTTCGCCCAGTGTTCGACCCTGCAAACGGTACAGTAACAGCCGGTACATCATCGGCTCTGTCCGATGGTGCATCAGCGATGTTGATCATGAGTGAAGAGAAAGCTAATGAACTTGGCTTGAAGATTCGTGCACGTATTAAAGGCATGGCCATTGCGGGCTGCGATCCTTCTATTATGGGTTACGGTCCTGTACCTGCGACGAAAAAAGCGCTCAAGCGTGCCGGTCTTTCAATTGAAGACATGGATGTGGTTGAGCTAAACGAAGCATTTGCCGCGCAGTCTCTGCCGTGTGCTAAAGACTTAGGCCTGCTTGATGTTATGGATGAGAAGGTCAACCTTAACGGTGGTGCGATAGCATTGGGTCATCCACTAGGCTGTTCTGGTTCACGTATCTCAACAACGTTGATCAACCTAATGGAAGCGAAAGACGCGAAATACGGTCTGGCCACCATGTGTATCGGTTTGGGTCAGGGCATTGCGACAGTATTTGAACGACCATAACAGTTCAAGACGTTGTTGTAGTGATCGAGCCAACAATCATAAGCAAATGAACTAGTACTAAAATTTTTAGTATTACACTTAAGGGCGACAATTGATGTCGCCCTTTTTGTTTTACATCAAACATGCATGAAGAGCATACATTAAATGCTCAAGTTTCATTTTATTCATAGACAAAGAAGACATACACTTAGACCAGTTGATATCTTGCTGCATGTGACCCAGAGTCATGCTACCGCACAATCGGAGAACCTTATGTTTAATGCTCTAGTTCTAAATCAAGAAGACAAACGTACTATCGCTAACATCGAGCAAATCGATGAAACACAACTGCCTGAAGGCGACGTTCTGATTGACGTTGATTACTCATCGTTAAACTACAAAGACGGCCTTGCGATCACAGGTAAAGGTAAAATCATCCGTAACTTCCCGATGGTGCCAGGTATTGACTTAGCAGGTACGGTAGTAAGCTCAGAAGACGACCGCTACCAAGCTGGTGACAAAGTTGTCCTTACTGGCTGGGGCGTGGGTGAAAACCACTGGGGTGGTATGTCTCAGCGTGCTCGTCTAAAAGCAGATTGGCTAGTACCACTACCAAAAGGTCTAGACAGCAAGAAAGCAATGATGGTTGGTACAGCGGGCTTCACTGGCATGCTATGTGTTCAAGCACTGCTTGATGCAGGCATCAAACCTGAAAATGGCGAAATCCTAGTAACTGGCGCAAGTGGCGGTGTAGGCTCAGTCGCAGTAACGCTTCTAGCACAGCTTGGCTACAAAGTTGCTGCAGTGACAGGTCGTGTAGAGAAAAACGGCCCGCTACTTGAAAAACTAGGTGCTAGCCGCATCATCGACCGTACTGAATTTGAAGAACCAGCACGTCCGCTTGAAAAACAAGTATGGGCAGGTGCGGTTGATACTGTAGGAAGCAAAGTACTAGCAAAAGTATTGGCGCAAATGGATTACAACAGTGCAGTTGCAGCTTGTGGTCTTGCTGGTGGTTTTGATCTACCAACCACAGTGATGCCGTTCATCCTACGTAATGTTCGCCTACAAGGTGTGGACTCAGTAATGTGCCCAACAGAGAAACGTATCGCTGCATGGGAAAAGCTGGTCGAGCTACTACCAGACAGCTACTTCGAGCAAGCGTGTACTGAAGTTGCTCTTGCTGAAGCACCGAAATATGCAGAAGACATCACCAACGGTCAAGTAACGGGTCGTGTGGTTATCAAGCTATAAACACTGACTCAGTGTAAATAGACGAAGAGCCGGCATTGCTGGCTCTTTTTTGTTAGCAGTTCAGTCCCATATCTTCGATACGTTTAGCTATCAGACGGCTACACTCTTCACGCACAATCGTTCTTAACCATTCTTGAGCGGGAGAATGTTCGCAACGCGCATGCCAAATCATCGAGTATTCAAACGGCGTGAATTGGAATGGTAATGGTTTCACCACCAAGTCATAACGCTCGGCAACCAGATACGCCAAATCCGCTGGTACTGTGATGATAATTGGCAAGGTATCCATGATCGCCAATGCGGCTTCTAAATGATAAGCCCGCAGAACCATTTTACGCTTAGGTTTCTCCATCAAAGCTTGTTCGATCAGTGCCTTAACACCATCACTAATGGCGATCATGGCATGTGGATGACTCAGATAATCATCCAAGCTCATTTCTTTATTCGCTAATGGATGCTGTTTTGAAAGCATACACAGCACCCCCACTCGCCCCAACACTTCACTGCGTAGAGGCTCCACCGGGCCTGTCGGGCGACAAATCGCTAAGTCTGCACCTTCATAAGTGAGCTGATCTGATAAACGGTCGTGTTGCAGTGGTAAGAAGTTGAAAGACACGTTTGGCGCTTCTTGGTAAATTCTCGGCAAAGCGAACGGTAAGATCGTTTGCATGGCATAGTCGGTGGTCACGATGTTGAAAGTCTGCACGCATTGCAATGGGTCAAACTCAACCGGAGATAACAACTGACGTAAAGACTCTAATGGCTCGCCCAATGAGCGATCGATCTCTAACGCTTTCTGAGTTGGGATCAAATGCTGTCCCTGACGAGTAAACAGCGGATCTCCCAATAAGTCACGCAGACGACCAAGCACACGACTCATTGCCGATTGACTCAAGTTCAGACGTGTTGCTGCCTTACTGACACTGTTTTCCTCTATCAGTACTCGCAACGCAACCAGTAAATTTAAATCTCGGCGATAGATATCTTCCAGTTCCACGAATTAGCCACTTATTTTGTATGTGTTTGGGTAAATTGTACTCTTTAGGCAAAAAAAATCCCGCCTTTCAGCGGGGAAGCCCAAGAAAAATGGGGATAGTGTCGGAATGAAGTGTCGGTAAAAAATAGGTGAGCGTTATTAAAAGCATTCTGATCCAAGCAAGAAGCGCTAATTTTCTTGCTCAGATGCGCCAGACCATCTGCGCATCTCGATCCAAATCCCAATAATAGTGGCAACCATGCCTACAAGAGGCGTCAAAGAGGTGTCAGCTGGCGTCCTGAGTACCAATGCACAAAACGAGATAAAACACAGCACTGAGTAAATCGTAAGTCTGTCTAACGCTGTTAACATTGCCTCTCCCTTGCCAGTTGTTACCAAATTGTTAATTTAAGGTAAAACAAAAAATTCGGTTTGCCAAGTGGTTATTGAATATTTTTTCAACGAAAGTAAAATTCAACGCTCAGTTAGTTACGAGAATCACACTATGAGCTTTAATCCTGAACTGGCAAACAAGACATTAGAGGCGGAAGGACTGCGCTGCCCAGAGCCAGTGATGATGGTCAGGAAGACAATTCGCAACATGCAAGATGGTGAGATTTTGCTGGTCAAAGCAGACGATCCATCCACGACTCGAGACATTCCGAGTTTCTGCCGCTTTATGGACCACCAATTAGTTGCGGCACAAACGGAGCAAGTTCCGTATCAGTACCTGATCAAGAAAGGATTGGAATAATCTGGTCGAACTAAAAACGGCAGCCTATATTGGCTGCCGTTTGTTTATTCGTCGTATTCGAGTGTGCGAACTTCTGATTGGAGCTTGTTAAGTTGTTTCTTCATTGCCCGCATCTCTTCATGCATAGGAATGATGTGAGCGACACGAATCCACGCTTCTACTGTCAATCCAGTAAGAACGAACGATCCTGCTACAATCGGTAACCACATATCAGTTAGCACCATCGCTAGTAAACACAGCGCTAAACCAAAAGTGAATAAATAACTCTGACTCTTCGGGGACATCCCCATGTAACGTGTAAGCATAAACTTGCCCTCTCGCTATCATTCACACCATTAAACTACCATGACAAGTATGACACTTATATGTCATCCGTCACGCAACGGAACGATTTAGAGTCAGAGTTTGAACTCGCGCAGCACGCCACTAATGATTGATAACTCACATCATTTCACGTGCAAAAAATCAGAACAGTGCAGCCCCTATTGCCAGAGCAATAAACAAAAATGCGGTGATTTTACGGATCAGCCCTAAAGGCATCTTGTCGGCCGACAATTTACCAATCAGGACCACAGGAACATTCGCCAGCAGCATACCGATGGTGGTACCGATAATCACCAAACTTAACGCATCCGCGTATTGCGCCCCTAAAATGGAAGTGGCGATCTGAGTTTTATCGCCTATCTCCGCAACGAAGAACGCGATAAAGCTGGCAATAAATGGGCCTCGATTAGAAATCTGCTCGTCATCATCCAGTTTGTCCGGGATCAGAACCCAAGCCGCCATCGCGACAAAACTGACCACCAGCACCCACTTTAAAATCTCAGGTGATAGATAGTCTGCGACAACCACACCTAACCATGCAGCCAAAGCGTGGTTGGCAATAGTTGCCAAAAAGATTGCTGCAATAATTGGGATTGGTTTTCGGTAACGACTTGCGAGTAATAGAGATAGCAATTGGGTCTTATCGCCAATTTCTGCTAACGCTACAGTAGTAATTGAAATAGCTAAAACGCTCACGACATGCTCATTGGGGCAGGGATTATTATTTTTAACCGAAGACAAACCTCACGCCCCTACCCCGGTTCGTGATGATTTGTCTAAGGTCTTGCTAAACTTGAAAGGCTTCAAGTCTCGAACGCCATGGTGATTTTGCACCAATTATGTTGACGGACGAACCAGATGAAACAGAAACTTCATCAGGTAAGCTACTCCCCAAAGACAGGCGCAATTCTAGCCACCTTTGTTGCGCTTCTCAAGAGCCAAAGCAGGCAAAAACTCCCTTTTAGGAAAAATACAGCAGATAACGCGGTAAAAATTCATTAAAGGAGAAAATCGCCCACGAATTAATCAAGATTAGCTCTACTCCCATGCTCAATATCTGGTTATACTAGATTGTTAATTTATTCAACCGTAATTACTCTTTATCGCCGTTGTTAGAGTTGAAAAACTCGGCATAGATGACGAATTAACGAGTAACAAGAGAATCGCGCGAACCTGACTTATGCAAAAATACGATATCAAAACCTTCCAGGGAATGATCCTCGCGCTGCAGGATTATTGGGCTCAAAATGGTTGTACCATTGTTCAACCGCTAGATATGGAAGTGGGTGCGGGTACCTCTCACCCAATGACCTGTCTACGAGCGCTTGGCCCAGAGCCAATGTCGACAGCTTACGTACAACCTTCACGTCGTCCTACTGATGGCCGTTACGGTGAAAACCCTAACCGTCTTCAGCACTACTACCAATTCCAAGTAGCGCTAAAACCATCGCCTGACAATATTCAAGAGTTGTACCTTGGCTCCCTTGAAGTTCTTGGTATTGACCCTCTTGTACACGACATCCGTTTCGTAGAAGACAACTGGGAAAACCCAACACTAGGCGCATGGGGTCTGGGCTGGGAAGTTTGGCTAAACGGCATGGAAGTGACTCAGTTTACTTACTTCCAGCAAGTTGGCGGTCTTGAGTGTAAGCCAGTTACTGGTGAGATCACTTACGGTATCGAACGTCTAGCAATGTACATCCAAGAAGTAGACTCTGTTTACGACCTCGTTTGGAACATCGCACCAGACGGCAGCAAAGTGACTTACGGTGACATCTTCCACCAAAATGAAGTAGAGCAATCAACTTACAACTTCGAGCACGCAGACGTGGAATTCCTATTTGGTTTCTTCGAACAGTGCGAGAAAGAGTGTAAAGAGCTGCTTGAGCTTGAAAAGCCACTGCCACTACCTGCTTACGAGCGCATTCTAAAAGCTGGTCACGCATTCAACCTACTAGACGCACGTAAAGCGATTTCAGTAACTGAACGCCAACGTTACATCCTACGCATCCGCAACCTGACTAAAGCAGTTGCAGAAGCATACTACGCATCGCGTGAAGCTCTTGGCTTCCCAATGTGTAAGAAAGAACAAGCGTAAGGGGTAGAGTAACATGGCAAAAGAATTTCTAATCGAGCTAGGTACAGAAGAGCTACCACCAACGCAACTTCGCACACTAGCTGAAGCATTCGCAGCAAACTTCGAAGCAGAACTAAAAGGCGCTGAGCTTGCTCACGAAGGCGTGAAATGGTTCGCGGCACCTCGTCGTCTTGCGCTTAAAGTCGCAGCATTGGCTGAAAGCCAGTCTGACAAAATCGTTGAAAAGCGTGGTCCTGCGGTTTCTGCAGCATTTGACGCAGAAGGCAACCCAACAAAAGCGGCTCAAGGCTGGGCACGCGGTTGTGGCATCACGGTTGACCAAGCAGAGCGCATGGTTACAGACAAAGGCGAATGGCTACTGTTCAAGCAAGAAGTGAAAGGTCAGCCAACGTCTGAGATCGTCGTTGAACTTGCAGCGAAAGCACTAGCAAACCTACCTATCGCAAAACCAATGCGCTGGGGCAACAAAACGACTCAATTTATCCGTCCAGTTAAGACGCTAACCATGCTAATGGGCAGCGACCTAATCGAAGGCGAGATCCTTGGTGTCGCTTCAGACCGTACTATCCGTGGTCACCGCTTCATGGGTGAGCAAGAGTTCACTATCGATTCTGCTGAACAATACCCTGCGATCCTAGAAGAGCGCGGTAAAGTAATGGCAGATTACGAAGCGCGTAAAGCAATCATCCTAGCTGACGCACAAAAAGCGGCAGCAGCGGTTGGCGGTATCGCTGACCTAGAAGATGACCTAGTAGAAGAAGTAACGTCTCTGGTTGAATGGCCAGTGGTACTAACAGCGAAGTTTGAAGAAGAGTTCCTAAAAGTGCCTTCTGAAGCGTTGGTATACACCATGAAAGGTGACCAAAAATACTTCCCTGTTTACGACGAAAACAAGAAGCTACTACCTAACTTCATCTTCGTATCGAACATCGAATCAAAAGAGCCTCGTTACGTAATCGAAGGTAACGAGAAAGTGGTTCGCCCGCGTCTTGCTGACGCAGAGTTCTTCTTCAATACAGACCGTAAGCGTCCGCTTATCGACCGTCTGCCTGAACTAGAGCAAGCGATCTTCCAAAAGCAACTAGGTACGATCAAAGACAAAACAGACCGCATCACAGAGCTTGCTGGCTACATTGCTGAGCAAATCGGTGCTGACGTTGAGAAATCAAAGCGTGCTGGTCTACTAGCAAAATGTGACCTAATGACCTCAATGGTATTCGAATTCACGGATACTCAAGGTGTGATGGGTATGCACTACGCTCGCCACGACGGTGAAGCAGAAGAAGTTGCAGTAGCACTGAACGAGCAATACATGCCTCGTTTCGCAGGTGATGAACTGCCATCAAACGGCGTTTCAACAGCAGTTGCAATGGCAGACAAGCTAGACACTATCGTAGGTATCTTCGGTATTGGTCAAGCGCCTAAAGGCAGCGACCCATTCGCACTACGCCGCGCATCTCTAGGTGTACTACGTATCATCGTTGAATACGGCTACAACCTAGATCTTGTTGACCTAGTAGCGAAAGCGAAGTCACTGTTTGGCGATCGCCTAACCAACGACAACGTTGAGCAAGACGTTATCGAGTTCATGCTTGGTCGTTTCCGTGCTTGGTACCAAGACGAAGGCTTCAGTGTAGACATCATTCAAGCAGTTCTAGCTCGTCGTCCGACTAAGCCAGCAGACTTCGACCAACGAGTTAAAGCGGTTTCTCACTTCCGTGAACTAGAAGCAGCAGAGTCTCTAGCAGCAGCGAACAAACGTGTAGGTAACATCCTAGCGAAATTCGACGGCGAACTAGCAGCAGACATCGACCTAGCACTTCTACAAGAAGACGCAGAGAAAGCACTAGCAGAAAGCGTTGAAGTAATGACAGAAGCGCTAGAGCCAGCATTTGCTACAGGTAACTACCAAGAAGCCCTAAGCAAGCTAGCAGACCTACGTGAACCAGTTGATGCGTTCTTTGATAACGTAATGGTAATGGCAGACGACGAAGCACTTAAGAAGAACCGTCTGACACTACTGAACAACCTGCGTAACCTGTTCCTACAGATCGCAGACATTTCTTTGCTTCAAAAGTAATTCATTACTCTTCGAAGTGATTAAGAAATAAGTAAAAGGGAAGCAGATGCTTCCCTTTTTTGTTGCCTTCAAACCGATGAAGGTGACGCTTATTATTCATTTTGTGAACAAGGCGAAAATTTGTAGGGTGAGACGCGTTTAACTTGTTGGTGTAGAGCTCGGATTGTAGAGGCACAGTTTTGCTATAACTGGACTGTTTATTCGGGGGAAGGACACAATGAAAAAAACAATTCTCGCACTCTCTATCGGTCTACTGAGCGCCTGCAGCCAGATACCAGAAAATGCCATCGTATTAAGCGTTGATGATGACACCGCTGTTTTTGAGGAAAACTCACAAGGCTTACTTGTCGCCGAGCAAAAACTCGAAAAAGGCAGTTATAACTTTACTATTGCTGACAGCAAGCAAAGCTGTGGCAGTAGCTTTGCTCTAGCAGAAGAAGATCGCATCAAATTCAATCGTCCATTAAAAATGGATAACTGCGCCACTGATGCACAAATGCCGCTGCGCATCTTCAAAGCCAATACCTATCAATTTACGCTCAATCCAACCACCAATGAGCTGACGGTAAAAATCAAACCAAAACAGAGTCAGGACATCACCTACTCTTGCCCTGTCGCAACTGACGCGCCAAAAGCCATCAACGTTACTCAAACCTTTAATGATGGCACTGTCGTTCGTGATGCCTTAACCGGACAAGAAGCCACAGTCGCCAATGGCAGCGTCACCATGCAGCCGGGTCCTATGAGCCAAGGTCTATTGCTGCTAGAAGAAGTTGAACAGCAAGCCGACAAACCGTTCAGCTGGGATAACGCAACAGTGTACTTCGTCATGACTGACCGCTTCTACAATGGCAACCCTGACAACGACAACAGCTACGGTCGCAGTAAAGACGGAAAATATGAGATTGGTACCTTCCACGGTGGTGACTTAGCGGGTCTGACGAAAAAACTCGATTACATCGAATCACTTGGTGTGAATGCTATCTGGATAACCTCACCACTGGAACAAATCCACGGCTGGGTTGGCGGCGGCGATAAAGGCGACTTTAAGCACTACGGCTACCACGGCTACTACCATCAAGACTGGACCAAGCTTGATGCCAACATGGGTACCGAAGATGAACTCAGAACCTTCGTCGATACCGCCCACAAGAAAGGTATCCGCGTGATTTGGGATGTAGTCATGAACCACACAGGTTATGCGACATTAGCAGACATGCAGGAATTCGGATTTGGTCAGCTTTACCTTGATGACCAAGAAGCCAAACAAGTCCTTGGTGAAAAATGGACCGACTGGCAGCCAAAATCAGGACAAAGCTGGCACAGCTTCAACGACTACATCAAATACGGTGATAGCGAAGCGTGGGATAAATGGTGGGGCAAAGACTGGATTCGCACCGACATTGGCGACTACGATGCTCCGGGCTACAACGACATCACCATGTCTTTGAACTACCTACCGGATCTCAAAACCGAATCGACTCAGAAAACCGGATTACCAAACTTCTTCCGCAATAAAGACACCAATGCGCAAGATGAGCTGCAAACCCCACGTGAACACCTGATTACCTGGTTATCCGATTGGGTACGTGACTACGGCATTGACGGCTTCCGTGTCGACACCGCAAAACACGTTGAAATGGAAGCGTGGGCAGAGCTGAAAGCCAGCACCACCCAAGCGCTTGCCCAGTGGAAGCAAAACAACCCGGACAAAGCCTTGGATGACTTACCTTTCTGGATGACGGGTGAAGTGTGGGCACACAGCGTGGTGAAAAGCCCGTATTTCGATAACGGCTTCGATTCCATCATCAACTTCGAGTTCCAATCTGACGTAGCACCAAAAGCACTGAAGTGTTTCGCTCAACTTGATAATGATTACCGCCGTTATGCAGAGCGCATCAATACCGATCCTGAGTTCAACGTGTTGAGCTACTTGTCTTCACACGATACACAGCTGTTTTGGTCAGCGCGCAGCCGCAGCTTTGATGACCAAGCACGTGCAGCAAATGCTCTGATGCTGGCTCCCGGTGCAGTACAGATCTATTACGGTGATGAGATAGCTCGTGATTTTGGCATTACTGGTTCAGACGCCCACCAAGGCACACGCTCAGATATGCCATGGGACAAGATTCATGGCGAGCGAGAAGATCTACTGCAACATTGGCAAAAGTTGGGTGAATTCCGTAAACGCCACCCAGCAGTTGCTCAAGGTAAGCACATCACTCGCAACCAAGAAGGTTACTACGCGTTCGAACGCCAATACCAAGACGACAAGGTGCTGATTGTTTACACCGGTGAGTAAATCACACTCTCTCCACCAGCAAGGGAAGCATAAGCTTCCCTTTTTTATTGTTCTTTTTGCCCGTTTGTCTCGTTCCTCTGGTCTGATGACGCACTTTTTTCTTTTTCGGCTTAATTCACACTTTGCGTTAATTACACATTGAGGTAAGGTCAAGGATTACTCGATAAGCCGATAAAACATCGGCATAAACATACACAAAGCAATCACAATGAATTAGGTATAAGTCAGCATGCAGTTCTCAAAGTTTGGTGAAAAATTTAATCAGTATTCAGGTATTACGCAGTTAATGGACGATTTGAATGATGGTCTGCGCACACCAGGTGCCATCATGCTCGGTGGAGGTAATCCTGCCGCCATTCCTGCCATGCTCGATTACTTTCACCAAGCCAGTGAGGAAATGCTCGCCAGTGGGGAGCTCGTCGCCGCCCTCGCCAACTACGATGGCCCGCAGGGTAAAGACGCGTTCGTCAAAGCGCTAGCTCAGTTATTCCGTGAAACTTACGGCTGGGATATTTCCGAAAAAAACATCAGCCTAACTAACGGTAGCCAAAGTGGCTTTTTCTACTTGTTCAACTTGTTGGCAGGTAAACAGCCAGACGGTTCGCACAAGAAAGTGCTACTGCCTATCGCGCCTGAATACATCGGTTATGGTGATGCTGGCATTGATGAAGATATCTTTATCTCTTACCACCCAGAAATCGAGCTGTTAGATAACGGCCTGTTTAAATACCACGTCGATTTTGAGCAACTCGCCGTCGACGACTCTGTTGCGGCAATCTGCGCGTCTCGCCCAACTAACCCAACGGGTAATGTACTGACAGATGAAGAAGTACGTAAGCTGGACAAGCTAGCACGTGAGAACAACATCCCACTGATCATCGATAACGCCTACGGTCTACCTTTCCCGAACATCATCTTTGAAGATGTCGAACCGTTCTGGAATGAAAACACCATCCTATGCATGAGCCTATCTAAGCTTGGTTTACCGGGCGTGCGTTGTGGCATTGTGATTGCGAGTGAAGAAATCACTCAAGCGTTAACCAATATGAACGGCATCATCAGCCTAGCGCCGGGCAGTGTTGGTCCAGCGCTGGCAAACCATATAATTGGCAAAGGTGATCTGCTTAAACTGAGTTCAGAGGTGATTAAGCCGTTCTACAAGCAAAAATCACAACGTGCGGTTGAACTGCTCCAACAAGCAATTACCGATGAGCGATTCCGCATCCACAAGCCGGAAGGCGCTATCTTCTTGTGGTTATGGTTTGATGAACTGCCAATCACAACAATGGAACTGTACCAACGCTTGAAAGCGCGTGGCGTATTGATTGTCCCTGGTGAATATTTCTTTATTGGTCAGCAAGACGAGTGGGATCACGCGCACCAATGCCTGCGTATGAACTACGTTCAAGATGATGAGATGATGCAAAAAGGCATTGCGATTATCGCTGAAGAAGTGGAAAAGGCTTACCGCGAAGGTAAATAGACGGATTGAACTCAGCCGTTCTTCTCTTTGAAATTACGGCTTTGAAATAGCGGATTTGAAAACCCCCAAACTAAAAAGAGCGCCCATATGGCGCTCTTTCTCATTCTATAACCGGGTGGTTAACTGATTAGTTGTTCTCAATCAGGTTGTTGCCACCGATAGCAATCTTACGTGGTTGCATGGCTTCAGGGATTTCACGAACTAAATCGATATGAAGCAGACCGTTTTCCATTGATGCACCCACGACTTTTACGTAATCCGCTAGCTGGAATTTACGTTCAAAATCACGTTCTGCAATACCTTGGTAAACGTAGTTTTTGCCTTCTTCTGCTTTACGTTCGCCCTTCACAATCAACATGTTTTCGTTTTGAGTCAGATCGAGCTGTTCTTCAGCAAAGCCAGCAACGGCCATAGTAATACGGTAGTTGTGCTCGTCTTTTTGCTCAATGTTGTATGGAGGGTAACCGCCAGAAGTATTTTTCGCTGTATTCGCTTCCATCAGGTTTAGCAGACGATCAAAGCCAATTGCATTACGGTATAGTGGTGAGAAATCTACATTACGCATAAATCTATCCTCTTAATTAAGCAATAGTCTTAGTTCAGATGAGTTCCATCCTACTGGCGTGTTTATGCAAAAACCAACGCCGAACTAAGAGATTCTTATCATTCCACTGGCCTTGGTTTGGCTCGGAGACATGATATTGAATCTAAAGGTTTAAGTTGTGTGCTAAAACGCCATATCCTCTTCTGAGCGATCTCGTTTTAGCGATTTCAGAGGGCTGGTCTTCTAGTCTCTAGCAAGCCAGTCACCCTCTTCATAACTAGATATAAGGTCGTCAAAAATGACTTTCAAGGGAAAAAATAAAAAATTTTTAAAGCATCCACTATCCCCTTGAACAGCTTAGTTCCTCATCACTTCGCGATCAGTGATAAAAAGCCCGCCGTTCTGGAGGGCTCAATCTACACTTTACTTGCGGGAGGATTTACGCGCTTTTACAACGCCCTTTTCTGCCGCCTTTTCCTGCTTTAGTTTGCGCTTTTCTTTTAGACTCAACTGCGGTTGTTTCTTTTCTTTCTTACTCATGACTTCACCTCTATTTATTGGCACAACAGACAACCACACAGCATTTTCTGAGCTGGTGGTTGCGATTGATGAACAATTTCAGTAATCACAAAGCAGCGTCGCTGATTAAAAATTTCCACTTCGAGCGCATCATCTTTAGCTCGACCTAACAGTCGAGACCCCAAATAAGAATCGACCGCGAGCATACCTGTCATGGGTTGCCCCTTGCGCGAGCTGACCAATGTCATGCGATATTGATAGGCGCGTTCAACATCCACTAAGCGAACCGTGTCCCCAACCGCAATACGAGTTCGGTTACGGCAATGGGCTTGTTGCTCGCAGGTTTCAAATAGCGATAACAACCTTAGTGGTGATTGATAGGTTAAAAAGCGACTGGTTAACCACCAAGTTCGCAGCGCCAAGCAGTACGCTGAGAACCAGCGTTCAAACATGATTATTTCCTTCTTAATGCCTTGTCTTACAAATAAATTCAGTGCATTGAACCGGAAGTGCATCACTTCCGGCTTAGTTCAGGAAAGTCATCACCATTTTCTTAGTCTCCTTATTCATCAGCTCTTCAGCACTATAGCGAGCAGAAAAAAGAAAGCAAAAACGCTCAAGCGAACAAAATGGCGAGAAAAAAAGAAAACAGAAATAAAATGGTAGGCTTGATCGGGTTGTTGGCAGTTAGTACCAGAAAAACATCCGCTTTAGCAGAAAGTGGCGATTTTAGCTGGTGGTACAACAAAAAAAGCAGCGATTTCTCGCTGCTTTTTACTATCACGAACAGTGTCGTTATACGTCTAGGTTCGCTACTTTCAGTGCGTTCTCTTCGATGAAGTTACGACGAGGTTCTACTTGGTCACCCATTAGCGTAGTGAACAGTTGATCTGCGCCTACCGCATCTTCAATCGTTACCTGCATCATACGACGAGTTTCTGGGTCCATGGTGGTTTCCCAAAGTTGGTCTGGGTTCATCTCACCTAGACCTTTGTAGCGCTGACGGCTTAATCCACGCATTGACTCTTTCACTAACCAGTCAAGTGCTTCTGCAAAGTTTGCCACTGGCATAGTACGCTCACCACGTTTGATGTACGCGCCTTCTTCCAGAAGTCCATCAAGTGCTTCTGATAGATCAGCCAACTTGCCGTACTCTTTCGAGTTTAGGAAGTCGATGCTAATTGCATGTTCGTGCGTCACACCGTGAGTACGAACCACAATCTTAGGCAAGTTTAAGCCTAGCTCTTCGTGCTGCTCAACTTCGTAGCTGTACTGGCTTGCACCCACTTCTTTCGCATTCAGCTGTTCAATAAGCTGCTTCGTCCAAGCTTCCACAACTGATGCGTCATGGCATTGCTCTGGCGTTAGGCGAGGAGTGTAAATCAACTCGTTTACCAAAGCACTTGGGTAGCGACGGCTCATACGTTCCGCCAGTTTAATACCCGCATTGTACTGTTGAACAAGCTTCTCTAGTGCTTCACCTGCCAGTGCAGGTGCTTCTGCGTTTACGTGTAGCGATGCATTGTCCAGAGCCAATGATACTTGGTATTGGTTCATCGCTTCTTCATCTTTGATGTACTGCTCTTGTTTGCCTTTTTTCACTTTGTATAGTGGTGGCTGAGCGATGTACACATAGCCACGCTCGATAAGCTCTGGCATTTGACGGTAGAAGAAGGTCAACAGTAGCGTACGGATGTGCGAACCATCGACGTCGGCATCGGTCATGATGATGATGTTGTGGTAACGAAGCTTGTCCGGGTTGTACTCGTCACGACCGATACCACAACCTAGTGCGGTGATCAGTGTTGCTACTTCTTGAGAAGATAGCATCTTGTCGAAACGTGCTTTTTCTACGTTAAGAATCTTACCTTTTAGCGGTAGGATCGCTTGGTTCTTACGGTTACGGCCTTGTTTTGCGGAGCCGCCTGCCGAATCACCCTCCACTATGTATAGTTCAGAGAGTGCCGGATCTTTTTCCTGACAGTCTGCAAGTTTACCTGGAAGGCCAGCTAGGTCTAGTGCACCTTTACGGCGCGTCATTTCACGAGCTTTACGCGCTGCTTCACGAGCACGTGCTGCATCGATGATTTTCGAACAAACCATCTTCGCTTCTGTCGGGTTCTCAATCAAGAACTCAGACAGTTTTTCACCCATTGCAGACTCAACAGCTGATTTCACTTCAGAAGAAACCAGTTTGTCTTTTGTTTGGCTTGAGAACTTAGGATCAGGCACTTTCACCGAAACAACCGCAGTTAGACCTTCACGCGCATCGTCGCCTGAAGTCGCTGTTTTCGCTTTCTTCGAGAAACCTTCTTTATCCATAAAGCTGTTCAATGTACGTGTTAGCGCAGCACGGAAACCAGCAAGGTGAGTACCACCATCACGCTGTGGGATATTGTTGGTAAAGCAGAAGATGTTCTCTTGGAAACCATCGTTCCATTGCATCGCCACTTCAACTGAAATGCCGTCTTCACGCTCAGAGTTAAAGTGGAAGATTTTTTCGATGATTGGCGTTTTGTTGGTGTTTAGGTGATCAACGAACGCTTGAATACCACCTTCATACATGAAGTGATCATGTTTGTCCGCTTCACGTTCATCAACCAATTTGATCGACACACCAGAGTTCAGGAATGACAGTTCACGCAGGCGTTTCGCCAGAATGTCATAGTGGAACTCAGTGTTAGAGAACGTTTCGGCACTTGGCCAGAAACGAATTTGTGTACCGGTTTTATCCGTATCACCCACAACGGCTAGTGGCGCTTGAGGCTCACCATGGCGGTAGGTTTGCGTATGGATATGGCCACCACGATGAATCGTTAGCTCAACTTTCTCTGATAGTGCGTTTACTACTGAAACACCTACCCCGTGAAGACCACCCGATACTTTGTATGAGTTATCGTCGAACTTACCACCCGCGTGAAGAACCGTCATGATTACTTCTGCTGCAGAGACATTTTCCTCTGAGTGGATTTCTGTTGGAATGCCACGACCATCATCGCTAACGGAAACCGAGTTATCCTCATGAATTGTCACAACGATGTCTTTACAGTGACCTGCCAACGCTTCATCAATTGAGTTATCCACCACCTCGAAAACCATGTGGTGAAGGCCGGTGCCGTCGTCCGTATCGCCGATGTACATTCCTGGACGCTTACGTACCGCATCCAGACCCTTCAGTACCTTAATACTCGATGAATCGTAATTTTCAGACATGAGTTTCTCTCTTCTAGTTTGACTCTATCCTGCCATGTTCCACATGAAACAATTTACCGTTATCGTCCAACATATCGGCGATTTGGCTTTCAGTGATAGAGCTTACAAATACTTGTGCGCCCGTCTCTTTTAAGCAGTCAGCAAGACGCTTGCGACGTTGGCTATCTAATTCCGACGCGAAGTCATCAATTAGGTAAATGCATTGTTTACCGGCCATCTCTGTCAGGTGTTGCCCTTGCGCTACACGCAATGCACACACCATGAGTTTTAATTGACCGCGTGACAGAACATCTTCAACGGGCGTTCCGTTCACTTTAATGCGCAAATCAGCTTTGTTTGGGCCACTAAAGGTGTATCCCAATGCCTGATCACGCTCAAAATTCTTTTCTAGTATCTCGTGGTATGGAGTGTCTTTATCCCAGCCACGATAATACTTCAATTGGATCTCAAATTCTGGCAAAAATGTCTGACAGATAGTTTCTGCGACGGTTTTCATCTGCTCGATGTAACTTGCTCGCCATTGGCTGATGTTTTCAGCCAATCCTGCCATTTCCTGATCCCAATAACTGAGCTCACGATAACTATTGGCGGTTTTCAACAACGCGTTGCGCTGCTTGTTCAGGCGCTTGAACCTTCCCCATGCTTGATAAAAAGCGGGCTCGGTATGAAACACGCCCCAATCAATAAACGCACGACGATGTTTAGGGCCATCTGTCAGTAAATCAAACCCTTCTGGGTGTATCAACTGCAAAGGCAGAACTTGTGCCAACTGCGCTAATTTTTGTCCAGATTGACCGCCTATTTTAACCTCTGTTGAGCCATCACGCTGCTTATTAATGCCGATAGGTAGCTCAAATTGATCCGAGTTCAAAAAACGACCATGAACAAACAGTTCGTCACACTCATTTTGTATCACTCGTCCGGTGAGAGAGCTCTTGAATGAGCGGCCATGCCCGAGCAGATAAACCGCTTCTAAGACACTGGTTTTACCGCTGCCGTTCGGCCCGATAAGAAAGTTAAAGCCTGCTGATAACTCAATATCACAGGCTTTAATGTTTCGAAACTGCTGAATGATGAGACGAGAAAGAGGCATTCAGTTGGCTTATAGACGAATTGGCATCACCACGTACATGGCACTGTCATCGTCGGCATTTTCAATCAACGCGCTAGCGTTAGCATCCGACATCGACACACGTACATTTTCACAACGCAACGTGTTCAGAACATCAAGCACATAGCTTACGTTAAAGCCGATTTCGATGGCGTCACCTTCAAAGGTTACATCAAGCATCTCTTCCGCTTCTTCTTGTTCTGGGTTATTCGCGGTTATGCGCATTTCAGTATCAGCCAGATTCACTCGCACGCCACGGAATTTTTCGTTGGAAAGAATCGCAGCACGAGAGAAGGCTTGGCGCAACTCGTCACAACTTGCTATTAGTGTCTTATTGGTGCTCTGAGGCAATACACGGCGGTAGTCAGGGAAACGACCATCAACCAACTTAGAGGTAAAAGTAAAGTTATTCACCTCAGCACGAACATTGGAGCTACCGATCTGAAGTACTACGGGCTGCTCTGGCGCATCCATCAACTTTACTAATTCTTGCACACCTTTGCGTGGCACGATGATTTGCTTCTGCGCAAAGTCCGCACCTAGCTGAGTTTGCGATACCGCCATACGGTGGCCGTCCGTCGCCACGCTGCGTAGCGTGGTGCCGTCAATTTCAAACAACATGCCGTTGAGGTAGTAACGAACGTCTTGATTCGCCATCGAGAACTGAGTTTTGTCGATCAGCGTACGTAAATCAGCTTGGCTCAGTGATACTTCCACTTCGCTTTGCCAGTCTTCAATATTAGGGAAATCGTTCGCAGGAAGCGTTGCCAACGAGAAACGGCTGCGACCAGAGCGAACTTGTACACGATCACCTTCTAATACAAATGTGATGATCGCATCGTCCGGTAAACCACGGCAGATATCGAGAAACTTACGCGAAGGAACGGTAATGCTGCCCGCTTCAAAATCACCTTCTAGCGTCACTTTGCTTACTAACTCTACTTCAAGATCGGTTGCCGTCATCGACAATACGTTCTCTTCTACTTTAAGAAGTAGGTTACCCAGGATTGGCAGGGTTGGTCGGCCACCTAAAGCGCCCGAAACCTGCTGTAGCGGTTTGATTAAATGACTACGTTCAATGGTAAATTTCATGCTTGGCTCTTTACGCTGTCAGCTCAATAAATGATTTGCTTAGAATACCGTTATTCTAACCGATTACGAAGACAGGGTGCGAATCAAGTTAGAGTAATCTTCTTTAATGTCGTGGCTCTCTTCACGCAGCTGCTCAATCTTGCGACAAGCATGAAGTACGGTCGTATGATCGCGGCCCCCAAACGCATCGCCAATTTCAGGCAAGCTATGGTTGGTTAGTTCTTTTGCTAACGCCATAGCCAGCTGACGAGGACGCGCTACAGAACGAGAACGACGCTTAGACAGCAAGTCCGCTACTTTAATCTTGTAGTATTCCGCCACTGTCTTTTGAATGTTATCGATTGTCACAAGCTTCTCTTGTAGAGCAAGCAGATCGCGCAGCGCTTCACGAACAAAATCAATCGTAATTGGACGGCCAGTAAAGTTCGCGTTCGCAATAACACGGTTCAGTGCACCTTCTAGCTCACGAACGTTCGAACGCAGACGCTTGGCAATGAAGAATGCCACTTCATCAGCAAGGTGGATTTGGTGATCTTCAGCTTTTTTCATCAAGATCGCCACACGCGTTTCAAGCTCAGGCGGCTCGATCGCAACAGTAAGACCCCAACCAAAGCGAGATTTAAGACGATCTTCAACGCCATTAATTTCTTTAGGATAACGGTCAGACGTTAGAATGATCTGCTGATTACCTTCCAATAGTGCGTTGAAGGTATGGAAGAATTCTTCTTGTGAACGTTCTTTATTAGCAAAGAATTGGATGTCATCGATAAGGAGCGCATCCACGCTGCGGTAGTAGCGTTTGAATTCTTCAATCGCATTGTTTTGCAGCGCTTTCACCATGTCTTGCACAAAACGTTCTGAGTGCATGTAGACCACTTTTGCGTTCGGGTTGTTATCCACAATCGCGTTACCCACCGCATGCAATAAGTGGGTTTTACCCAAACCCGTGCCGCCGTATAAGAATAGTGGGTTGTAAGCTGCACCTGGGTTATCCGATACCTGACGCGCCGCAGCCAAACCCAGTTGGTTCGACTTACCTTCAACAAAGTTGTCGAACTTGTGTTTTGGGTTCATGTTTGAGCGGTGATTGATAGCCGCAATCGCTTGAGCGTCGTCATCCCAGGTTTTGTGTACTGGCTTACGCGCCTGTAATTGCGCAGGTGCAGATGACTCCGCAGCCACATCTGCAGGCGTACGTGTCGGCGCTGGTTTTGGAGCAGAGACAGGTCGGCTCCCCACTTCAAAGCGTAAGTTAGGAATGTCGCCACCACAGTATTCCTGCAGTAAGCGAGTAATATTGTTCAGATACTTATCACGCACCCAGTCCAACACGAAGCGGTTTGGCGCGAATAGAGTGAGAGTATTGTCATTGAGCTCCGCTTGTAGCGGACGAACCCACATGCTGAATTCTGTAGCTGGTAGCTCTTCTTGAAGCTGCTGCAAACATTGCAGCCAAAGCGAAGATGACACGGTGCCCCCACTGAGTAATTGAATTATCGGAAAAGACTGGCAATTTTACCTGTTGATAACCAAGATCGCCAGCGATTGATCGACGATCCAGTGAATAAGATCCAAGTTATTCACAATTATTTCTGCAAACTTGATGAGATCAACACACCTTGCCCCAAATTTGCCCACACAACGATCCACAATTGGGCAAAATTCACAAGATCGAGCGATTGGTGATAAGTCTGTGTATTATTTTATTCCCAATGCTGATTTTGTCGATCATTTCGCTAGGTTCAGTTCGCATTTTCGTCACATTTAACATTCTTCTTCTATTATCTAATAACTCACAGGTCTAGGTTATTGCTCTTGGTTATTTATTTAATTGAGCTAACTAACAGTAGTATTTCCAACCATAAAATTATGGAGATGTATTATGAAAAACTGGATTAAGGTTGCCGTTGCAGCCATTGCACTGTCGGCAGCAACCGTACAAGCCGCTACTGAAGTCAAAGTTGGTATGTCAGGTCGCTACTTCCCGTTTACTTTTGTAAAGCAAGACAAGCTACAAGGCTTTGAAGTCGACATGTGGGATGAAATCGGTAAACGTAACGATTACAAAATCGAATACGTAACAGCCAACTTCTCTGGTTTATTTGGTCTTTTAGAAACTGGTCGTATCGATACGATCTCCAACCAAATCACCATGACTGATGAGCGTAAAGCTAAATACCTATTTGCTGACCCTTACGTTGTAGATGGCGCACAAATTACCGTGCGTAAAGGCAACGACAGCATCAAAGGTGTTGACGATCTTGCGGGCAAAACCGTTGCGGTGAACCTAGGCTCTAACTTTGAACAACTGCTGCGTCAATACGACAAAGATGGCAAGATCAACATTAAAACGTACGACACAGGTATCGAACATGACGTGGCGCTCGGTCGTGCAGATGCATTTGTAATGGATCGTCTTTCTGCGTTAGAGCTGATTAAGAAAACTGGCCTTCCTCTGGAATTGGCAGGCGAACCGTTTGAGACCATTCAAAACGCATGGCCTTTCGTTGACAACGAGAAAGGTCGTAAGCTGCAAGAAGAAGTAAACAAAGCACTGGCTGAGATGCGCGCAGATGGTACAGTAGAGAAAATTTCCGTGAAGTGGTTTGGCGCTGACATCACGAAATAAGAACTCTTTGTACTTTAGGCCGCAAAGTGGTATCACTCTCGGACTAAAATAAACTTACGTAAAGGTGGAACTTGTTTTCCACCTTTTCTTTTCTCTAGCCTTTAGGTAAGCCGTATGGGATTTGACTTTAATTACATGTTGGAACTGTTGCCGATATTGCTGAAATATCTTGGCACAACCATGGAAATGGCGACATGGGGATTGGTGTTTTCGCTGATTTTATCCGTCATTTTAGCCAATATTCGCGTATTTAAACTGCCAGTTCTGGATCAATTAAGCCAACTGTACATCAGCTTCTTCCGTGGCACCCCACTGTTGGTTCAGCTTTTCCTGCTTTATTACGGCTTACCGCAAATTTTTCCATTGATGGTCGGTATCGACGCCTTTTCAGCAGCGGTTATCGGTTTAACGCTGCACTTTGCCGCTTATATGGCGGAAAGTATTCGTGCCGCCATTATTGGCATTGATCGCAGCCAAATGGAAGCGAGCTTATCGGTCGGTATGACGACATCCCAAGCAATGCGCCGAGTGATTTTACCTCAAGCAACACGTGTCGCACTGCCTTCATTGATGAACTACTTCATCGATATGATCAAGTCAACGTCTCTCGCTTTCACGCTTGGTGTGGCCGAAATCATGGCGAAAGCACAGATGGAAGCCTCATCAAGTTTCCGTTTCTTTGAAGCTTTCCTTGCGGTTGCTCTTATTTACTGGGGCGTGGTGGTGATTCTGACTCGCGTACAAATCTGGGCAGAAGCAAAACTGAATAAGGCGTACGTACGATGATTAAGTTAGAAAATATTCACAAACGTTTTGGTGAGACTGAAGTGCTGAAAGGCATCGACCTCGATATTAAGCAAGGTGAGATCATCGTGATTATCGGCTCAAGTGGTACGGGTAAATCAACCTTGCTGCGTACGGTGAACTTTCTAGAACAAGCAGATGAAGGTCGTATCACGATAGATGACATCTCCGTTGATACTCAAAAACACACTAAAGCCGAAGTATTAGCGCTGCGTCGTCGAACTGGCTTTGTGTTCCAAAACTATGCCCTGTTTGCCCACATGAATGCGCGCCAGAACATTGCCGAAGGTCTAGTGACCGTTCGAGGTTGGAAAAAAGCCGATGCTCTCAAACGAGCGCAACAAATTCTGGATGACATCGGCCTTGGGGATAAAGGCGATAGTTATCCAGCGGCATTATCTGGCGGCCAACAACAACGTGTGGGTATCGGCCGAGCGATGGCGCTGCAACCAGAACTGCTGTTGTTTGACGAACCAACTTCTGCGCTGGATCCTGAATGGGTCGGTGAAGTTCTCTCATTAATGAAGAAGTTAGCTAATCAGCATCAAACCATGCTGGTGGTGACGCACGAGATGCAATTCGCGAAAGAAGTAGCTGATAGAGTGATCTTCATGGCGGAAGGCAATATCGTTGAGCAAGGTTCTCCACAGGATATCTTCGATAATCCACAAGATCCTCGTTTGAAAAAATTCCTTAACCAAGTAGGAATAGAGTAACGATCAAGCATCAGGATCGATTGATCCTTGAGATTTTACTCACACTACGTATAATCGCCCGGCCGGAATTTCGTACTCATTGAGTCATTGACACATTATGTGAGTGTGATTACAATTCCGCCTCTTTGTTGAGAGGCGTCGGTTGTCCTTCTCTATATAAAGAGCTTCTTTATATAAGAAAGCAAATACCCACGCCGGGTTTAACAAGAACCTAAAACTACTGATCAGTAAAGGTAATTATCATGAAACGCACTTTTCAACCTACAGTTCTAAAGCGCAAGCGTACTCACGGCTTCCGTGCTCGCATGGCAACTAAGAACGGTCGTAAAGTTATCAACGCACGTCGTGCAAAAGGCCGTGCGCGCCTATCAAAATAATCGCTAGTTTATTTTGAACACGTACGCGTTTAATCGGGAGTTACGTTTGTTAACTCCCGAGCATTATCAAAACGTCTTCCAGCAAGCTCATCGAGCTGGCTCGCCTCATTTCACCATCATTGCTCGCAATAACAAACTTTCTCACCCACGATTAGGTTTAGCGGTTCCCAAAAAGCAAATCAAAACGGCTGTCGGTCGTAACCGATTTAAGCGTTTGGCTCGTGAAAGCTTTCGTAACAATCAACATCAGCTTCCAAACAAAGATTTTGTTGTGATTGCGAAGAAAAGCGCGCAAGATTTAAGCAATGAGGAAATTTTTAAGTTGTTTGATAAGCTATGGCAACGCCTGTCTCGCCCTTCACGTGGATAGCCATTGGGCTCGTTTATCTGTATCGCTGGTTTATCAGCCCTTTGATTGGTCCTCGTTGCCGGTTCACACCAACCTGTTCCACTTACGCGCTAGAAGCTTTGAGAGCTCACGGTTTTGTAAAAGGATGTTGGTTATCAGGCAAACGTCTATTAAAATGCCACCCTTTGAATGAAGGGGGGTATGACCCCGTTCCACCAGTCCAAAAACAAGACAGAGATAACTAACGATGGATTCTCAACGTAATATCCTGCTCATCGGTTTGGCCCTGGTTTCTTTTTTGCTGTTTCAACAATGGCAAGTTGCAAAGAATCCAGAACCTCAAGCAGTTGAACAGGCTCAATCAAGCAGCACTCTACCTGCACCATCTTTTGCTGATGAACTTGACCCAGTTCCTGGTCAACAGCAAGCTTCTGCAAAAACTATCACAGTAACGACTGATGTTTTAACTCTGTCGATCGACACCGTTGGTGGCGATGTGGTACATGCCAACCTTAACGAATACTCTGCTGAGTTAGATTCATCAGATTCCTTTGTTCTGCTTAAAGACGCTCAAGGTCACCAATTTATCGCTCAAAGCGGTCTAGTGGGTCCTCAAGGTATCGACTTGAGCAGCACAAATCGCCCTCACTACAACGTAAGTGCAGACAGCTTCACAATGGCTGACGGTCAAGATGAACTTCGCGTTCCGATGACATTCACTGCAAACGGCATCGAATACACCAAAACTTACATCTTTAAACGCGGCAGCTACGCGCTTAATGTTGAATACGATGTAGTGAACAACTCAGGCAACAACGCAACATTTGGTATGTACGCTCACCTACGTCAAAACCTAATGGACGATGGTGGTAGCATCACAATGCCTACTTACCGTGGTGGCGCATACTCAACAGAAGATACGCGTTACAAGAAGTACAGCTTTGATGATATGCAGGATCGCAACCTGTCTCTTAACCTAGCCGATGGCCAAGGTTGGGCAGCAATGATTCAGCACTACTTTGCCGCAGCTTGGATCCCACGTAACGAACCAGGTACTAACCTATACACTCGTGTAATTGGCAACCTAGGCGACATCGGCGTTCGTATGCCGAACAAAACTATCGCAACAGGCGATCAGGCTAAGTTTGAAGCAACACTTTGGGTTGGTCCAAAACTGCAAGATGAAATGGCAGAAGTGGCACCTAACCTAGACCTAGTAGTGGACTACGGCTGGTTATGGTTCATTGCGAAGCCTCTTCATATGTTGCTTTCATTCATCCAGAGCTTTGTTGGCAACTGGGGTGTGGCAATCATCTGTCTGACCTTCATCGTTCGTGGTGCAATGTACCCACTAACAAAAGCGCAATACACGTCTATGGCGAAAATGCGTATGCTTCAGCCTAAGCTGCAAGCTATGCGTGAGCGCATCGGTGATGACCGTCAGCGCATGAGCCAAGAAATGATGGAACTGTACAAGAAAGAGAAAGTGAACCCACTAGGTGGTTGTCTACCTCTTATCCTACAGATGCCTATTTTCATCGCACTATACTGGGCGCTAATGGAATCGGTAGAGCTACGTCACTCACCATTCTTCGGTTGGATTCATGACCTTTCAGCGCAGGACCCTTACTACATCCTGCCGCTATTGATGGGTGCGTCAATGTTCCTAATCCAGAAGATGAGCCCGACAACGGTAACGGATCCAATGCAGCAGAAGATCATGACCTTTATGCCGGTTATGTTTACCTTCTTCTTCTTGTTCTTCCCATCAGGTCTCGTTCTGTACTGGTTGGTGTCGAACATCGTAACGCTTATCCAGCAAACTCTGATCTACAAAGGATTAGAGAAAAAAGGCTTACACAGCAAGTAACCTTTTAGGAAATGATTGAGAAAGGCGGCCAAAAGGTCGCCTTTTTGTTTTTGGCTGATTACAATTCAGCTAATTAATTGTGATGGCTCCCTAGGTATCTTCCCTATAGCCCAGCTCAAAAGGCAAAATTATGACTACAGATACGATTGTCGCTCAAGCGACCGCGCCTGGTCGTGGCGGTGTCGGTATTATTCGAGTTTCTGGCCCTAAAGCCAACCAAGTGGCGTTAGAAGTCACTGGCAAAACACTAAAGCCCCGCTACGCAGAGTACCTGCCGTTTAAGTCAAAAGATGGCACTGTGCTTGATCAGGGCATCGCACTGTACTTCCCTAACCCACACTCATTTACCGGTGAAGACGTACTTGAGCTGCAAGGCCATGGCGGCCCTGTCGTGATGGATATGCTGATAAAACGCATTCTAGGTATAGATGGTATTCGAGCTGCTCGCCCTGGTGAGTTCTCTGAACGCGCATTTCTGAACGATAAACTCGACCTCGCTCAAGCCGAGGCGATCGCAGACCTCATTGATGCCAGTTCTGAAGAAGCCGCAAAATCGGCACTGCAATCCTTACAGGGCGCATTTTCAGGCCGCATTAATACCTTAGTTGAGTCGCTGATTCATTTGCGTATCTATGTTGAAGCAGCCATCGACTTCCCTGAAGAAGAGATCGACTTTTTGGCCGACGGTAAAGTGGCTGGTGACCTACAAGCCATCATCGACAACCTAGATGCGGTGCGCAAAGAAGCTAACCAAGGCGCTATTATGCGTGAAGGGATGAAAGTCGTGATTGCGGGTCGTCCAAACGCGGGCAAATCAAGCCTACTGAACGCACTATCGGGTAAAGAGTCTGCAATCGTAACCGACATCGCAGGAACCACGCGTGATGTACTGCGTGAGCATATCCATATTGATGGCATGCCTCTGCACATCATTGATACAGCAGGTTTGCGTGATGCTTCCGATGAAGTAGAGAAAATCGGTATCGAACGTGCGTGGGATGAAATAGCCCAAGCAGACCGCGTGTTGTTCATGGTAGATGGCACAACAACCGATGCCACCGATCCGAAAGATATCTGGCCAGATTTTGTGGATCGCCTACCAGACAACATTGGCATAACGGTGATCCGTAATAAAGCGGATCAAACGGGTGAAGATATGGGGATCTGCCACGTCAATAACCCTACTCTTATCCGTTTGTCAGCGAAGACTGGTGCAGGGGTTGAAGCTCTGCGAGATCATCTCAAGGAGTGTATGGGCTTCTCTGGCAACAGTGAAGGTGGGTTTATGGCTCGTCGTCGTCATCTCGATGCATTAGAACGTGCCGCACAGCACCTTCAAATAGGCCAGGAGCAGCTTGAAGGCTATATGGCAGGTGAAATATTGGCTGAAGAGCTACGCATCACCCAACAACATCTCAATGAGATTACCGGTGAGTTCAGTTCTGACGACTTACTGGGACGAATCTTCTCTTCATTCTGTATCGGGAAGTAAATAATCGAACGCGCGGTGCTGAGCTTAACTCACACCGCGTTTCTTTTTGTACGGCAAGCCATCCATGAGCTTTAGCCGTCGCATTCAATAAGGAAGAAGTATGATCCACATTATTACAGGCAGCACGTTAGGTGGCGCAGAATACGTAGGGGATCACCTGAGTGATCTACTCAACGAGAATGGATTTGAAACAACGATCCACAACCAGCCTTCCCTCAGTGATATCGAAAATCAAGGTACGTGGTTGGTGATCACCTCTACACATGGAGCTGGTGAGTATCCTGATAATATCCAACCTTTTATCGCAGCATTACAAAATACACCGCCAAAAATGACTGATGTAAAATTTGCGGTGATTGCGATTGGTGACTCTAGCTACGATACGTTCTGTGCCGCTGGTCAACACGCTTATGATTTATTAGAGGATATTGGTGCAACCCCTCTCGCAGATTGCTTTAAAATCGATGTACTGAGCCATGATGTGCCAGAAGACGCTGCAGAGATGTGGTTAAAAGAGAATATCGAACGTTTTTAAACTCACGACTTTCCCTTCAACAGAGTCGAAATTCGGCTCTGTTTTCTCCCATGTGAATAACTCCCACCAAATTATTTTGTTTAACCGCTCAAAAACCAACCAAACAAACTGTGGATAACTACAATAAGATCCAGTGATTTTCCTTTAGTTATCCCAATAACAACTTTGATCAATTTTACCCCCTGTGTATAACCACCACTTTTGATCCCAGGTAATCCTCGATCTGATCCAATCATGATCACAAGATATGATCCAAAGAAGATCCATGATCTTGTTGATCATTTTTAGGTTATCCACAGAAATGGTCGATCCTAATAGTAGATCTAATAAAAGATCATATATATAGATCTTATATATATTTATCTTGAAGCTTAAAACGGATAAAACGAGAAAACGTTTTTCTCTCTGGCATAAAGCAGGTAAAATACTGCTCCTTTATCTGTCCATTAAATCCCTTTGAATACCTGAGGTCAGTTCATGCTTTATCACGAAAACTTTGACGTCATTGTTGTCGGTGGCGGACACGCAGGAACGGAAGCCGCGCTCGCATCTGCACGCACAGGACAAAAAACGCTTCTCCTTACCCATAACATCGATACATTAGGCCAGATGTCTTGTAATCCGGCGATCGGTGGTATTGGTAAAGGTCACTTAGTAAAAGAAGTAGATGCTATGGGCGGTTTGATGGCTGAAGCCATCGACCATGCAGGTATTCAGTTTCGTACACTAAATGCCTCCAAAGGTCCTGCAGTACGAGCAACTCGAGCTCAAGCCGATCGCGCTCTGTACAAAGCGTACGTTCGTAATGCATTAGAAAATGCGCCTAACTTAACGTTGTTCCAGCAGTCAGTTGATGATCTGATTGTTGAACAAGATCGCGCAGTTGGTGTGGTAACTCAAATGGGACTTCGCTTCCATGCGAAAGCCGTTGTGCTAACCGTGGGTACCTTCCTTGGTGGTAAGATCCACATAGGTATGGAAAGCTCGTCTGGTGGTCGTGCCGGGGATCCACCATCGATCGCATTAGCGGATCGACTGCGTGAACTGCCGTTCCGTGTGGATCGTTTAAAAACAGGTACTCCACCGCGCATTGATGCTCGTACTGTTGATTTTTCAGTGCTAGAAGCTCAGCACGGTGATAACCCAACGCCTGTATTCTCGTTCATGGGCAAACGTGAACAGCATCCGCGTCAGATTCCATGTTTCATTACCCACACCAATGAACAAACTCACGATGTGATCCGTAGTAACTTGGATCGTAGTCCAATGTACGCAGGTGTGATTGAAGGTATTGGTCCTCGTTACTGTCCGTCTATTGAAGACAAAGTGATGCGTTTCGCTGACAAAAACAGCCACCAAATCTTCATTGAGCCAGAAGGCCTAACCACGCACGAGTTATACCCTAATGGTATCTCGACCAGCTTGCCATTTGATGTGCAAGTACAAATCGTGCGCTCAATGAAAGGGTTTGAAAATGCACACATCGTTCGCCCAGGTTATGCGATTGAATACGATTTCTTCGATCCACGTGATTTGAAGCAAACGTACGAGACGAAGTTCATCCATGGTTTGTTCTTTGCTGGCCAGATTAATGGCACGACTGGCTACGAAGAAGCCGCAGCGCAAGGCTTGATGGCGGGCCTAAACGCAAGCTTGTTTAGCCAAGACAAAGAAGGCTGGAGCCCACGTCGTGACCAAGCTTACATGGGCGTGTTGATTGATGACTTATCGACCATGGGTACCAAAGAGCCGTACCGCATGTTCACTTCTCGTGCGGAATATCGCCTGCTACTTCGTGAAGATAATGCCGATTTGCGTTTAACGGAAAAAGCGCGCGAGCTAGGCTTGATTGATGATGTTCGTTGGGCTCGCTTTAACGAGAAAATCAACAATATGGAAACGGAGCGTCAGCGTTTGAAAGCAACGTGGATGAATCCGAAGTCAGAGGGTGTTGATGAGCTGAACAAGCTGCTGAAAACCCCAATGGCCCGTGAAGCGAGTGGTGAGGATCTTCTGCGTCGTCCAGAGATCACTTATTCGCAACTGACGCAACTTGAAGCGTTTGCTCCTGCACTTGAAGATCAGCAAGCGGCTGAGCAAGTTGAAATTCAAGTGAAATACGACGGTTACATCAAGCGTCAGCAGGAAGAGATCGAAAAATCACTGCGTCACGAAAATACCAAGTTACCTGCTGATTTGGATTACCGCGATGTAAAAGGTTTATCAAACGAAGTCGTTGCTAAACTGAGCGAGGCCAAACCAGAGAGCATCGGTATTGCATCACGCATTTCTGGTATTACGCCTGCTGCAATTTCTATTCTACTTGTTCACTTGAAAAAGCATGGTTTGCTGAAGAAAGGTGAGGAAGAATAATGAGCGCATTGCGAACAAAGCTGGATTCACTGATCGCGAAAACCGATTTGGAAGTGTCAGAACAGCAACGAGAGCAGTTAGTTGGTTATGTCGAACTGCTCGACAAATGGAACAAAGCGTACAATTTAACATCGGTACGTGATCCGCTTGATATGTTAGTGAAACATATTCTTGATAGTATCGTTGTAAGCGCACACCTGCCCGGTGAGCGCTTCATTGATGTTGGTACTGGTCCGGGGTTACCGGGCATCCCTTTGGCAATCATGAACCCTGAGAAAACCTTCTTTTTGCTCGACAGTCTTGGCAAACGCATCCGTTTTATCAAGCAAGTTGTGCACACATTAGGGCTGAAAAACGTGACACCAATTCAAAGTCGTGTCGAAGAATTCCAACCTGAAGAAAAATTTGATGGCGTTTTGAGTCGAGCTTTTGCTTCAATGATAGACATGGTGGAATGGTGCCACCATTTGCCGAAACAAGAGCACGGGGTGTTTCTAGCGCTGAAAGGACAGCACCCTAAAGATGAAATGGATCAGCTTCCTGAATGGTGCAGTGTGACAGAGATCATATCTTTGGCTGTTCCTGAGTTGGAAGGTGATCGTCATCTAGTAATCTTATCGCGCAAGGGAAATTAGCGAGGTAATCGTGGGTAAAATTGTAGCAATCGCCAACCAGAAAGGTGGGGTCGGCAAAACAACAACGTGCATTAACTTAGCGGCTTCGATGGCGGCAACAAAGCGCAAGGTTTTGGTGATCGATCTCGACCCGCAAGGCAATGCTACGATGGCCAGTGGCGTGGATAAGTATATGGTCGACGCCACCGCATACGATCTTTTGGTCGAAGATACACCGTTCGATCAAGTCGTTTGTACCCAAACAACAGGGAAGTATGATTTGATCGCGGCGAACGGCGACGTCACCGCGGCAGAAATCAAATTGATGGAAGTTTTCGCTCGTGAAGTGCGTCTAAAAAATGCATTGTCCTCAGTTCGCGATAACTATGATTTCATCTTTATTGATTGTCCTCCTTCTCTAAACCTTCTTACAATCAATGCGATGGCGGCAGCTGACTCTGTGCTGGTGCCGATGCAATGTGAATACTTTGCGTTAGAAGGTTTAACTGCTCTTATGGATACAATCAGCAAGTTAGCGGCTGTTGTGAATGAAAACCTCAAAATCGAAGGTTTATTGCGTACCATGTACGACCCACGCAACCGCTTATCGAATGAAGTATCCGATCAACTTAAAAAACACTTTGGGAATAAAGTTTACCGTACTGTCATTCCGCGTAATGTTCGTTTGGCTGAAGCACCAAGTCACGGTAAGCCTGCAATGTACTACGATAAGTACTCCGCAGGTGCCAAAGCGTATCTTGCTCTAGCGGGCGAAATGCTCCGCCGCGAAGAAATCCCAGTTTAACTCTAACCTAAGGAATTCAATCCCATGTCTAAGCGTGGTCTCGGAAAAGGACTGGATGCGTTATTGTCGACCAGTTCGTTTGCTCGTGAAAAACAGCATATTGCATCGCATAGCCAAGAATTATCGGCAGACGGTGAGTTAACCGATTTAGCGATTGGTCAATTGCAGCCGGGCGTATACCAACCGCGTAAAGACATGGCGCCTGAAGCGCTAGAAGAACTAGCGGCTTCGATTCAATCACAAGGCATTATTCAACCAATCGTGGTTCGCCAGGTCGAAAGTGGTCAGTTTGAGATCATCGCAGGTGAACGCCGCTGGCGTGCTGCAAGGCAGGCGGGTTTAAAACGCGTGCCGTGTTTGGTGAAAAAAGTTGAAGATCGTGCCGCCATCGCCATGGCGTTGATTGAAAACATTCAACGTGAAGACTTGAATGTGATTGAGGAAGCCCAAGCGCTTGAGCGTCTACAAGATGAATTCACGCTGACACATCAGCAAGTGGCCGATGTGATTGGTAAATCAAGAACGACGGTGAGTAACCTATTACGTCTGAATCAGTTGGAAGTTGATGTAAAAGGTCTGGTTGCAGATAAAAAATTGGAAATGGGTCATGCTCGAGCTCTGTTAGCGTTAGAAGGCGAACAGCAAGTCGAAGTAGCTCAACAAGTGGCTAAGAAGCAAATGACTGTTCGCCAAACCGAACAGTTAGTAAAAAAGTGCTTAGCCCCACAAAATGAGCAAAAAGGGCAACAAGAGGATACCGAAGCCGAGCAAATGTCGCATAAATTGAGTCAGCTGCTTGATGCAAAAGTTTCTCTGACCCGTTCTGCAAACGGAAAAGCGAAATTGACGATAAGTCTTGATGAGCCTCACAAATTGGACCAACTAATTGCCAAGCTTGAGGCCTAGATGAGATAATTGATTTAGGTCAATTAATCTAATTAATCGAATTTTGTGCGAAAGTTGTCGTTTTGTAAACAAAACTGTAAGTTTTTGATGCAATCGAATTGCTTTACGTTGAACTGAACGTATAATTTTCGCCAATTTCCCAGCACAGAGAGTTAAGTGCGAAGTGGATATTACTAGAGGTACGAATACATGGTAGCTGCGTTAGCTAGACCAGGACGAGAGCTCGCAAGGCAATTGTTAATGATCCAGTCTGGCGCGGTTATTTTTGTGGCAGCAGGAATGGCGGTAGCCATAAATCCTGACTGGGGATTTTCAGCGCTGATTGGCGGAGGCATTTTTGTTGTTGCCAATGCAGTATTCGCGCTGTGTGCTTTCATGTTTAGTGGAGCTCGCGCTGCCAAGCGCATCGCTGCTTCCTTCTATACGGGTGAAGTACTGAAAATTCTCATCACGGTTGCACTGTTCTATGTTGCCTACATGTATATGCAGGTGGAACTTGTTCCCCTCAAACTAACCTATTTGCTGGTACTAGGTATTAATATCTGTGCACCAGTGCTATTCATTAACAACAAAAAATAGGATGAGTTATGGCTGCGCCAGGTGAAGCGCTAACATCGTCCGGTTACATTGCCCACCACCTTTCTAACCTATCGCTATACAAGTTGGGTTTAGTAGGGTCGGAGACAAGTTTCTGGAACGTACATATCGATAGCCTGTTTTTTTCTTGGTTTACTGGTTTAATCTTCCTCGGAATTTTTTACAAAGTAGCAAAGAGAACAACAGCGGGTGTACCGGGTAAGCTTCAGTGTGCTGTAGAAATGATCGTTGAATTTGTCGCCGATAACGTCAAAGACACGTTCCATGGACGCAACCCACTGATCGCGCCTTTAGCACTGACTATCTTTTGTTGGGTATTTTTGATGAACGTGATGGACTTAGTTCCTATCGACTTCTTACCATACCCAGCAGAGCATTGGCTAGGTATTCCTTACCTTAAGGTTGTACCGTCTGCTGATGTGAATATCACCATGGCTATGGCTCTAGGCGTTTTTGCATTGATGATTTACTACAGCATCAAAGTAAAAGGTCTAGGTGGATTCGCAAAAGAACTTGCACTACATCCATTCAATCACCCACTGATGATTCCGTTTAACCTACTAATTGAAGTGGTATCGCTATTAGCGAAACCTCTATCACTTGGTATGCGTCTATTCGGTAACATGTTCGCGGGTGAGGTTGTATTCATTCTTTGTGCGGCAATGCTACCATGGTACTTACAATGGATGGGTTCACTACCGTGGGCAATCTTCCATATCTTGGTTATTACGATTCAAGCCTTCGTATTCATGATGTTGACAATTGTTTACCTGTCAATGGCACACGAAGATCCTGATCATTAATTTTTTTAAAGCTTTTTATTTGGGCACTAAGCCAACAACTATAAATTGGAGATAGTAATGGAAACTTTACTGAGCTTTTCTGCAATCGCCGTAGGTATTATCGTCGGTCTTGCTTCTCTTGGTACAGCGATTGGTTTCGCACTGCTAGGTGGTAAATTCCTAGAAGGTGCTGCACGTCAACCAGAAATGGCTCCTATGCTACAAGTTAAGATGTTCATCATCGCGGGTCTACTTGATGCGGTTCCAATGATCGGTATCGTAATCGCGCTACTATTCACTTTCGCAAACCCATTCGTTGGTCAACTAGGTTAATCACCTTTAACTCGGGACGGGCGATTATCGCTTGTCACTGATTAACACTAAGTCCAAATAGAGGGGTAGCTGTTGTGAACATAAACGCAACTCTGCTAGGTCAAGCAATCTCGTTCGCACTATTTGTGTGGTTCTGCATGAAGTATGTATGGCCACCATTGATGCAAGCGATCGAAGAGCGTCAGAAGAAAATTGCTGATGGTCTTCAAGCAGCAGAACGTGCTGCGAAAGACTTGGATCTAGCACAAGCCAACGCTTCTGATCAATTGAAAGAAGCGAAGCGCACAGCAACTGAGATCATCGAACAAGCGAACAAGCGTAAGTCTCAAATTCTTGATGAAGCTCGCGAGGAAGCTCAGGCAGAACGCCAGAAAATCCTAGCGCAAGCAGAAGCAGAACTTGAAGCTGAACGCAATCGTGCACGCGATGAGCTGCGCAAACAAGTTGCTACTCTGGCTGTAGCTGGTGCTGAGAAAATCCTTGAGCGTTCTATCGATAAAGATGCGCAAAAAGATATTCTCGACAACATTACTGCAAAACTTTAAGTCTGGGGGCGCATATGTCTGATTTGACTACTATCGCACGCCCCTATGCTAAAGCAGCCTTCGACTTTGCTTTAGAGAAAGACCAGTTGGACCAATGGGGCCAAATGTTATCTTTTGCTGCTGAAGTGGCCAAAAACGAACAAATGAACGAACTACTAACGGGTTCGGTTTCTGCTGACAAAATGGCAGAAATTTTTGTTGCAGTTTGCGGCGAACAAGTTGATGCGCACGGTCAAAACCTTTTGAAGGTAATGGCTGAGAATGGTCGTTTAGCGGCCCTTCCTGATGTTTGCACGGAGTTTTTTACTCTGAAAAAAGAACATGAGAAAGAAATTGATGTTGAAGTAATTTCAGCAACAGAGCTTTCTGATGAACAACTTGCAAACATTGGCAGCAAACTTGAAAAGCGTCTTGAACGCAAAGTGAAGCTGAATTGCAGTGTAGATGAGACCCTACTTGGTGGGGTTATTATTCGAGCCGGAGACCTAGTCATCGATGACTCAGCGCGTGGTCGTTTGAACCGCCTGAGCGATGCATTGCAGTCTTAATGGGGATTGGAGCATGCAACTTAATTCCACGGAAATTAGCGATCTGATCAAACAACGTATCGAATCTTTCGAAGTTGTTAGTGAAGCTCGCAACGAGGGTACTATCGTATCGGTAAGCGATGGTATCATCCGCATCCACGGCCTAGCGGACGTGATGCAAGGTGAAATGATTGAATTACCGGGTGGCCGTTATGCACTGGCACTTAACCTTGAGCGTGACTCGGTTGGTGCGGTTGTAATGGGCCCATATGCTGACCTTAAGGAAGGCATGAAAGTTACAGGTACTGGCCGCATTCTTGAAGTGCCAGTTGGTCCAGAACTACTAGGCCGCGTAGTAAACACGCTGGGTGAGCCTATCGATGGTAAAGGTCCAATCGAAGCGAAAATGACTTCGCCTGTAGAAGTGATCGCACCAGGTGTAATCGACCGTAAATCGGTAGACCAACCTGTGCAAACTGGTTATAAGTCAGTTGACTCAATGATCCCAATCGGTCGTGGTCAGCGTGAGCTTATCATCGGTGACCGTCAGATTGGTAAAACAGCACTGGCGATCGACGCGATCATCAACCAGAAAGACTCTGGTATTTTCTCTATCTACGTAGCAATCGGTCAGAAAGCATCGACTATCGCTAACGTTGTTCGCAAACTAGAAGAGCACGGCGCACTACAAAATACTATCGTTGTAGTTGCATCAGCTTCTGAATCTGCAGCGCTTCAATACCTAGCGCCTTACGCAGGTTGTGCGATGGGTGAATACTTCCGCGATCGCGGTGAAGACGCACTGATTGTTTACGATGATCTATCTAAGCAAGCGGTAGCTTACCGTCAGATCTCTCTACTACTTAAACGTCCACCAGGCCGTGAGGCATTCCCAGGTGACGTATTCTACTTACACTCGCGTCTACTAGAGCGTGCAGCTCGTGTAAACGAAGAGTACGTAGAGCGTTTCACTAACGGTGAAGTGAAAGGTAAGACTGGTTCTTTGACTGCTCTTCCTATCATCGAAACTCAAGCAGGTGACGTTTCAGCATTCGTACCGACTAACGTAATCTCGATTACCGATGGTCAGATCTTCCTACAAACTGAGCTATTCAACGCTGGTGTTCGTCCTGCTGTTGACCCTGGTATCTCAGTATCTCGTGTAGGTGGTTCAGCTCAGACGAAAATCATCAAGAAACTATCAGGTGGTATCCGTACAGCACTAGCTGCATACCGTGAACTAGCGGCATTTGCTCAGTTCTCTTCTGACCTTGATGACGCAACGAAGAAACAGCTAGACCATGGTCAAAAAGTTACAGAACTAATGAAGCAGAAGCAGTACGCTCCAATGTCTGTATTTGACCAAGCTCTAACTATCTTCGCGGCAGAGCGCGGTTACCTTGATGATGTAGAACTTAACAAAGTTCTAGATTTCGAGGCGGCTCTACTATCGTACGCTCGCGGTCAATACGCTGAACTAGCAGCTGAGATCGACAAGTCTGGCGCTTACAACGATGAAATCGAAGCTCAGTTGAAGAAACTGACTGACGACTTCAAAGCAACCCAAACTTGGTAATTAGGTCGGTGGCAGTTTCTGCCACCAACTAACGGAGAGTAACGATGGCCGGCGCAAAAGAGATACGTAATAAAATCGGTAGTGTTAAAAGCACTCAGAAAATTACGAAAGCGATGGAAATGGTAGCAGCTTCAAAAATGCGTCGTTCTCAAGATGCAATGGAAGCTTCTCGTCCATACGCTGAAACAATGCGTAAAGTGATCGGTCATGTGGCTAACGCAAACCTAGAGTACCGTCATCCGTACCTAGAAGAGCGTGAAGCTAAACGTGTTGGTTACATCATCGTTTCGACAGACCGTGGTCTGTGTGGTGGTTTGAACATTAACGTGTTCAAAAAAGCCGTTACAGACATGCAAGCATGGAGAGAGAAAGGTGCTGAGATTGAGCTAGCCGTTGTTGGCTCAAAAGCAACAGCTTTCTTTAAACATGGTGGCGCAAAAGTTGCGGCACAGGTTTCTGGTCTTGGAGATAATCCAAGCCTACAAGACCTAATCGGCTCTGTTGGCGTAATGCTGAAGAAATACGATGAAGGTGAACTGGACCGTCTATATGTAGTATTCAACAAGTTTGTTAATACTATGGTTCAGCAACCAACGATCGATCAATTGCTACCTTTGCCTAAATCGGACAGCGAAGAGATGCAGCGTGAGCATTCATGGGACTACATCTATGAGCCTGAACCAAAACCTCTACTGGATACGCTATTAGTGCGTTACGTAGAGTCTCAGGTATACCAAGGTGTGGTTGAGAACCTTGCTTGTGAGCAAGCGGCTCGAATGATTGCGATGAAGGCTGCAACGGATAACGCAACCAGTTTGATTGACGATTTGGAACTTGTGTACAACAAAGCCCGTCAGGCTGCGATTACACAAGAACTATCAGAAATCGTTGGTGGTGCAGCTGCGGTTTAAGCTTAGGTAAAACGAAATAGTTTAGAGGATTAACGATGGCTACAGGTAAGATCGTACAGATCATCGGTGCGGTAGTCGACGTAGAGTTCCCACAGAGCAATGTACCTAGTGTATATGACGCTCTAAACGTAACGGACTCAAAAGAGCGTCTAGTTCTTGAAGTTCAACAACAGCTAGGCGGTGGCGTAGTTCGTTGTATCGTAATGGGTAGCTCTGATGGTTTACGTCGTGGAGTTGAAGTGGTTAACACTGGCGCTCCAATTTCAGTACCAGTAGGTACTAAAACTCTAGGTCGTATCATGAACGTCCTAGGTGACGCGATTGACGAGCGTGGTGAAGTGGGTGCGGAAGAGGTTTACTCTATCCACCGTAGTGCACCAAGCTACGAAGAGCAATCAAACGAAATTGCACTTCTAGAAACGGGCGTTAAAGTAATCGACCTAATTTGTCCATTCGCTAAGGGTGGTAAAATCGGTCTATTCGGTGGTGCAGGTGTAGGTAAGACCGTTAACATGATGGAACTTATCAACAACATCGCACTACAGCACTCAGGTCTATCAGTATTTGCTGGTGTTGGTGAGCGTACTCGTGAAGGTAACGATTTCTACTACGAGATGCAGGAAGCGGGCGTTGTAAACGTTGAGAAGCCTGAAGAATCAAAAGTAGCGATGGTTTACGGTCAGATGAACGAGCCACCAGGTAACCGTCTACGTGTTGCACTGACTGGTCTAACAATGGCAGAGCGTTTCCGTGACGAAGGTCGTGACGTACTACTGTTCATTGATAACATCTACCGTTACACACTTGCAGGTACAGAGGTATCAGCACTACTAGGTCGTATGCCTTCTGCGGTAGGTTACCAGCCAACTCTTGCAGAAGAGATGGGTGTACTCCAGGAGCGTATCACGTCAACGAAATCAGGTTCTATCACGTCTGTACAGGCGGTATACGTACCAGCGGATGACTTGACTGACCCGTCTCCAGCAACAACGTTCGCGCACTTGGATGCAACGGTTGTACTTAACCGTAACATCGCTGCAATGGGTCTATACCCTGCGATCGACCCGCTAGATTCAACATCTCGTATGCTTGATCCACTAGTCGTTGGTCAAGATCACTACGAAGTTGCTCGTGGTGTTCAGCAGACTCTTCAGCGCTACAAAGAGCTGAAAGATATCATTGCTATTCTAGGTATGGACGAGCTATCTGAAGAAGATAAGCAAGTTGTATCTCGTGCACGTAAGATTGAGCGTTTCCTAACTCAGCCTTACCACGTAGCAGAAGTATTTACAGGTGACCCTGGTATTTACGTACCTCTAAAAGAGACTCTACGTGGCTTTAAAGGCCTACTAGCTGGTGAATACGACGACATTCCTGAGCAGGCATTTATGTACTGCGGTAGCATCGACGATGCTATTGAGAATGCGAAGAAGCTATAAGGCTAACTAGGAGGCGATATGGCAGCAATAACCTTTCACCTAGACGTAGTAAGCGCTGAGAAGAAAATCTTCTCTGGTCGTGTTGAAACGTTTCAGGTGACCGGTAGCGAAGGTGAACTTGGTATTTTCCATGGTCACACACCGCTGCTGACCGCTATCAAGCCTGGTATGGTGCGTATTGTGAAACAGCACGGCCACGAAGAAATTATTTATGTTTCTGGTGGTATGGTAGAGATTCAGCCTGGTACAGCGACTGTACTAGCTGATACAGCTATCCGTGGTGAAGAGCTAGACGCAGCGAAGGCAGAAGAAGCCAAACGCCGCGCTGAGGAGCAAATCCAGAATCAGCATGGTGACATGGACTTCGCACAAGCGGCCAGTGAACTGGCTAAAGCCATTGCTCAGCTACGAGTTATCGAGCTGACAAAAAAGCGTCGCTAAGCTCAATTAGCAACGTTGCATGAAAAAAGGCGGCCAATTGGTCGCCTTTTTGATTAATTTTAGTTGGAAATTTACATCCCACCATTAACTAATCCTTCCAAGGTGTTTAAAATAACGCCCAATTAAAATAGAACGTCAATAGGTTATTAATGAAATTCAGTGCTGTGATCCTTGCTGCGGGTAAAGGTACCCGTATGTATTCAAACATGCCTAAAGTGCTACACACTTTGGCAGGGAAGCCAATGGCAAAACATGTGATTGATACATGTACAGGTCTTGGCGCACAAAACATCCACTTAGTATATGGTCACGGTGGTGATCAAATGCAGCAAACGCTAGCAGAAGAGCCTGTAAACTGGGTACTGCAAGCGGAGCAACTAGGTACAGGTCATGCGGTTGATCAAGCGTCTCCGAAGTTTGAAGACGATGAAAAAGTACTGGTGCTTTACGGTGATGTTCCACTGATTTCAGCTGAAACGATTGAAAACCTATTAGATGCACAGCCAACAGGCGGTATTGCACTACTAACAGTGATTCTAGATAACCCGACAGGCTACGGTCGTATTATCCGTAAGAATGGTCCTGTTGTGGCGATCGTTGAGCAAAAAGATGCAACAGAAGAACAAAAACAAATTAAAGAGATCAACACTGGCGTGATGGTTGCGACTGGTGGGGATCTTAAGCGTTGGTTGTCTGGCTTAAACAACAACAACGCACAAGGCGAATACTACCTAACTGACGTTATTGCAGCTGCACACGATGAAGGTCGTGCCGTTGAGGCAGTACACCCAGTCAATGCCATTGAGGTGGAAGGGGTCAACGACCGCGCACAGCTTGCTCGTCTAGAGCGTGCTTTCCAGTCAATGCAAGCTCAGAAACTACTAGAGCAAGGTGTCATGCTACGCGATCCAGCACGCTTTGATTTGCGTGGTGAGTTACAGTGCGGTATGGACTGTGAAATCGACGTGAATGTTATCATCGAAGGTAAAGTTTCACTGGGTGATAACGTAGTTATCGGTGCGGGTTGTGTACTGAAAGATTGTGAAATCGACGACAACACCATCGTTCGCCCTTACAGTGTGATTGAAGGTGCAACGGTTGGTGAAGAATGTACGGTTGGTCCATTTACTCGCCTTCGTCCTGGTGCTGAAATGCGTAACGATTCCCATGTGGGTAACTTCGTTGAAGTGAAAAATGCGCGCATCGGAGAAGGTTCAAAAGCGAACCACCTAACTTACTTAGGTGATGCAGAGATCGGTCAACGTACTAACATCGGTGCAGGTACTATCACTTGTAACTACGATGGTGCGAACAAGTTTAAAACTATCATCGGTAATGATGTTTTTGTTGGTTCTGATAGCCAGCTGGTGGCGCCTGTCACTATCGCTGATGGCGCAACCATCGGTGCAGGCACGACACTAACAAAAGATGTTGAAGAAGGTGAGTTAGTAATTACTCGCGTCAAAGAGCGCAAAATTACTGGCTGGCAGCGTCCTGTAAAACAGAAATAAGCAATACCTGCACTCTATCGCTATATTGTCAAAGCCGTTCAACAAGAGCGGCTTTGTTGTTTCTAGCTCAGGCTTCATCGTTAGTAACTAGGAATAGCAATACGGTTTTCGAGCCAACGAACGGCTTGAGATACAAATAGGATGAGTAACAAGTACTCCAAAACGAGGAAGGTATAAATCTCTAAGGGTAAGTACTCATTCACCACCAGCTCATTAGCACGGCGAGTGAGATCGCTTAAACCAATCACGCTGACTAAAGAACTCATCTTGAGAATGTAGACAAATTGATTGCCCAGTGGAGGGAGGATTTGTCGAAATGCTTGGGGAAGAATTACCAAGCGCATCTTTTGCCAATAGCTTAAGCCCAAAGATTCAGCCGCTTCATGTTGGCCACGGCTGATAGCTTGTATCCCACCGCGAAACACTTCCGCCATAAACGCACTCTCAGCGATAGTCAGTGCAATAACACCCGCCCAAAAGTGATTGAGTGAGACATCCAATAGTGTAGGCATGCCGTAATACACCCAAAGTAGTAAGACTAAAACTGGCACTGAACGGATCACCTCGACATAAATACGGTTTATCCACTTCAGAGAGGCAGAGTCCGACAGAGCGGGTAAGGCAACGATCAGGCCCAAGCTCATCGCAAATAACATACTGAGGAGTGATACCTGAATGGTGTCATTAAACCCAGCGATTAAAAACTTTAGATTGGTGAGCCCTTGATCCGTCGAAGGGTCAAGTACATACCAGCCCCATTGATAATCAGAACAACCAGTGAGTAATAGCAGTGAAAACAGCCATAGAGTTCGAAACGTCACATTTACTCCCTGAATTAACTAAAAAACTTCCTTTGTTACTGCTATGTTATCAGTAGAGCTCTAATAAAGGTTAATTATTAAACCGTATAAGGTCATTATTTTTAAGGGAATAAAAATGAGAAAGATTTTACTAGTGCTAGGAATGTGTTTGCTTGCTGCGACTCAAGTCGCTCACGCTGAAAGCCGTCTTCAATCCATTTTAGACAATGGCGTACTCCGAGTTGGAACGACGGGAGATTGGAATCCGATGACGATGAAAGACCCCGCGACAAACAGTTATCGTGGCTTCGATATCGATGTAACAACAGAACTTGCTAAAGATCTCGGTGTAAAAGTGGAGTATGTGCCCACGGATTGGAAGACGCTAGTTAATGGCATTACCGCCAACAAATACGATATTACTGGCAGCGCATCTCTGAACATGTCGCGCGCGAAAGTAGCTGGATACAGCCAGCCGTATTTCTACCTTGCCTTTGTACCTGTGGTGCAAAAGAAAGATCTCGCCAAATTTTCTGATTGGGCGGATTTTAATAAACCAGAAGTAAAAGTCGCGGCGACGTTAGGTACGGTACAAGAAAAAATGGTGAAAGAGTTCTTCCCGTCTGCTCAGCATATTGTTATTGAAGCGCCAGCGCGCGACTTCCAAGAACTACTAGCTCGCAGGGCCGATGTATCGGTGACGTCCAATGTGGAAGCAGCGACGTTGGTGGATAAGTTTAAACAGTTGGCGATAGTGCCAGTGACCGCACCGCGTAAACCAACCCCAATTGCTATGTTGTTGCCGCAAGACGATCAAGTATGGATTAATTACATCAATCACTGGGTAGAGTTGAAAAAGACTCAAGGCTTTTTTAAGCAGACTGCCAAGAAATGGGGGTTGAAAAGCTTATAAACAGAAAGAGCCGCATTGCGCGGCTCTTTTTATTATCTGAACGATTAAAGTTCGTCTTCACTCACGACTCGGGCGTTGTCAGGAGTCGTAAAGTGCTTGGATAATTCGCGATTCGACAGAATGTATCCCATCCACAGCCCACCCATACAGATGATGATTGCGATGCCAGTAACCATCTGAGCTTGGCTTGCCATTGCGGCTACCAATGCACTTGAGAAGCTACTTACACAGATTTGCAGGCTGTTTTGCAGACCTGCTGCTGTTGCAGGGCTCTGTTGTGCGCTGGCCAGTGCACGGTTTACCACGATTGGGTACAGTGCGCCGTTAGCAACGGCAATCAAACAGAATGGCGCAAGAATAGGCCAAATCGATGACAGCTCCCACTGTGAAGCAATGAAAATCATTAATGCCGCGACACTAAATAGGCCAATCAGTTGGCGCAGAACCTTTTCATCACCAAATTTTCGAACGCCGACTTTACCTAAGTAGCCACCAGCCATAAACGCGATAGTTTGTGGGATAAAGCTCAAACCAATATCTTTTGCTTCGTAGCCCAGTTGCGCCATGATTTCTGGCATCCCAGTTAGGTAAGCAAAGAATGCAGCTGAAGCCGTCGCAAACATAAACACGTTGCCAAGGTATTTTTTAGAACTCAGTAGCGCTTTGATGTCGGCAGATATACTGGTTTGTTTGATTTCTGCTTTCTCGTCTTTTTGTGCCATGGTCGCAAAGACCAAAAAGACACCAACCAGTGTTAGCGTAATAAAGATACTGTGCCAGCCGAAATTATCTGCCAACACAACCCCTAATTGAGGTGCTAGTGCTGGTGATAGCGCGACGAGTGGCATGATTGTCGCAAAAATTTGTTGGCTACTGCTTGAGTAGCGCTTAATGACCATAGCCTGCCAGATCACGGCTGGTGCACACACACCGATAGCTTGGATAAAGCGCAGTGTGAGTAGTTGCCATACTTGATCACAGAAAGCCAAACCGAATGACGCGATAGTAAATAGCACCAACCCGGCTGCGAGTGTATTACGATGGCCAAATTTATCGGATGCCAATCCCCACATTAGTTGGCCAATCGCCATACCAACGAGGAATACCGTTAAAGAGAGCGCAATTTGCTCAGGGCCTGTTGCAAAGTCGATTTCCATCGCTTTGAATGCTGGCAGATACATATCGGTAGCAACGAAGCCAAGCATCGATAATGCTGCCAGATAAATGAGCTGTAGTTTTGAGATTTTCATGATTCAACCAGTCAAATTATTTAATCATTTTTTAATCAACACCAGTTGGCGCCAACCCTGATTTATTTACCTTATTATTCTATTTTTCGATTTTGAGAAAATAAAACGCTAAAATTGTTGGTTATCAATCAAATTTTTTGAAAGGTTAAATCATGTTCTCTAAAGCGTCTTTGGAAATGCTGGATACGGTTGCCCGTTTAGGCAGTTTCACCGCTGCGGCTGAGGTATTGCATAAAGTCCCCTCAGCCATCAGCTATGGAGTAAGGCAGGTCGAGCAAGATTTAGATGTGGTGCTGTTTCGACGTTTACCAAGGAAAGTTGAGCTAACTCCAGCGGGTGAACTTTTTATGGCCGAGGCGCGCTCTTTGCTGCGTCAAATGGAAGAGGTGAAAGCACAAACGCGGCGAGCGGCTCAAGGATGGAAAAGCACGTTAAAGCTGACCTTAGATAACGTGGTGAAGTTAGAAAAACTCAAACCTTTGGTGGAAGATTTTTATCGCGAGTTTGAATTTGCTGAATTGCAGATCAATATGGAGGTCTTCAATGGTTCTTGGGAAGCCATAGCACAAGGTCGAGCCGACATTGTCGTTGGCGCGACATCTGCGGTTCCCGTTGGGGGAGATTTTGAAGTCAAAGATATGGGCGTATTAGATTGGGCATTTGTAATGTCACCCGCTCATCCTTGCGTTCGACAACAAGTGCTTACTGAAGAGTTTGTGAGTCAATTTCCGGCGATCTGTCTTGATGATACTTCGAACGTGCTGCCAAAACGCCATACTGGCCATTATCCGCAACAGCGCCGATTATTATTGCCCAATTGGTATAGTGCGATTGAATGTTTAAAAAATGGGGTGGGCGTGGGTTACATGCCACGTCATATTGCAACACCCTTAATCAATGATGGTGTACTGGTGGAGAAGGTCATGCCGGATGATAAACCGCTCAGTCACTGCTGCTTAGTATGGCGCAAAGATGATAATCATAAATTGATCCAGTGGATGGTGGACTATCTTGGGTCGCCTAATCAGCTACATAAAGATTGGTTACAGTCATAAAAAACACCTCGCTAATGCGAGGTGTTGTCTTTGATATATTTGAAATGTGGCGTTTTATGACAAGAAAAACTTATACGATGGGTTGTCTGTCTCGTCTTTGCATTGATAGCCAAGTTCACGTAAATGTGCAGAAAACTGAGCTAAATCGCTTTCATCTAACTCGAAACCACATAAAACACGTCCGTAGTCAGCGCCGTGGTTACGGTAGTTGAACAAGCTGATATTCCAATGAGTACCGAGTGTGCTTAAGAACTTGAGTAGCGCTCCCGGATATTCTGGGAATTCAAAGCTGTATAGGCGCTCTTTAAGCGGCTTAGACGGCTTACCACCAATCATGTAGCGCACGTGCAGCTTCGCCATTTCATCATCAGACAAATCAACCACTGGGTAGCCACCATCACGTAAGTCGTGAATGATATGTTCTAGCTCTTCCTGACCGCCTTGCAAACGCACACCGACAAAGATATTTGCCAATGCGTCATCGTTGTAGCGGTAGTTAAACTCTGTCACGGCACGGCCGCCAATGAGGTTACAGAACTCAAAGAAAGCACCTTGACGCTCAGGGATGGTGACGGCAAGCAGACCTTCACGTTTTTCACCAAGCTCGCAGCGTTCAGAAACATAACGCAGACCGTGGAAGTTGGTGTTTGCACCAGACAGTACAGTTCCTAGATTCTTACCTTGCAATTTGTTTTGCTCAGCAAACTTCTTCAAACCTGCCAGAGCAAGTGCGCCCGAAGGCTCAGCAATGGCGCGAGTGTCTTCAAAGATGTCTTTTACGGCTGCGCAGATTTCATCGCTAGAGACGGCAATATGGCCATCAATGTACTTCTGGCATAGACGGAAAGTCTCTTCGCCAATGCGTTTTACAGCGACGCCATCGGCAAACATGCTGACTTGGTCTAGTACCACTGGTTCACCAGCATCCAGCGCGGCTTTAAGACAAGATGAGTCTTCAGGTTCAACTGCAATCACTTTGATTTCTGGCATCAGTTGCTTCACAAGTACCGCAACACCGGCAGCCAAACCGCCACCACCGACAGGGACGAAGATGTAATCAAGGTGACCATTTTGCTGCAGCATTTCCATGCCTATGGTGCCTTGACCTGCAATCACCAGTGGGTGATCGAAAGGAGGGACAAATGTGTACCCATGCAGATCAGAAAGGCGTTCCGCTTCCGCTTTTGCCTCATCAAAGTTGCTGCCGTGCAGCACTACATTGCCACCGAAGCCACGTACCGCATCGACTTTGATGTCTGGTGTGGTTTTAGGCATCACGATGGTGGTTTTGATGCCTAGCTTAGTACCAGAGAGCGCCATGCCTTGAGCGTGGTTACCTGCCGATGCTGCAATGACACCAGCGGCTTTTTGTGCTTCAGATAAACTCGCCACCATGTTGTATGCACCGCGCAATTTGAACGAGTGTACGGGTTGGCGATCTTCACGCTTGATCTGCACGTTATTCCCGATACGTGCAGATAAACGAGGCATTTCTTGCAGTGGCGTCACTGTTGCTACTTCATAAACAGGTGCGCGAAGGATTTGGCGCAGATAATCTGCGCCAGTTTGGTTCACTTGTTTTTCGGGTTGAGCTTCCATCATTGCTAGCCCTCTAGCTTCGACTTGTCTCGTACTGCACCCTTGTCAGCACTGGTTGCCATACTCGCGTACGCTTTGAGTGCAAATGAAACTTCACGTTGGCGGTCAACTGGTTTCCAGCCTAGTTCGTCTTGTTTTGCACGGCGCTCAGCAAGTTCTTGTTCAGACACTTGGAGTGAAATTGAACGGTTTGGAATATCAATTGCAATCATATCGCCTTCTTTTACCAGGCCAATTGCACCGCCGTTTGCTGCTTCAGGAGAGGCGTGGCCGATAGAAAGACCTGATGTGCCGCCAGAGAAACGGCCGTCAGTCAGAAGTGCACACTCTTTGCCAAGGCCCATCGATTTTAGATAAGTGGTTGGGTAAAGCATTTCTTGCATGCCCGGACCACCTTTAGGGCCTTCGTAACGGATAACAACCACGTCGCCTGCTTTTACTTTGCCACCCAAGATGCCTTCTACGGCGTCTTCTTGGCTTTCAAATACCACGGCTGGGCCAGTGAATTTATGAATGCTCTCATCCACACCAGCAGTCTTAACGATACAACCATCTAATGCGATGTTGCCTGATAGAACGGCTAGACCACCTTCTTGGCTAAAGGCATGATCGATAGTACGAATACAACCTTCCGCACGGTCGTCATCAAGGCGATCCCAGCGGCAATCTTGTGAGAACGCTTGAGTAGTACGAATACCCGCGGGACCTGCGCGGTAGAACTTAAGTACTTCTTCGTCTTCAGTTTGGATGATGTCGTATTTCGCCAGCTGCTCTTTCATCGAAAGGCCAAGCACGGTGCGCGCATCATTGTGTAGAAGACCTGCACGATCTAACTCACCAAGAATTGCCATGACGCCACCAGCGCGGTGTACGTCTTCCATGTGATATTTCTGGGTAGATGGTGCCACTTTACATAGGTGTGGTACTTGGCGTGATAGGCGATCGATATCTTCCATATCGAAATCCACTTCACCTTCTTGCGCTGCAGCCAACAGGTGCAAAATGGTGTTGGTTGAGCCACCCATTGCAATATCCAGTGCCATCGCATTTTCGAACGCATCAAACGTAGCGATGTTGCGTGGCAGTGCTGATTCGTCATCTTGCTCGTAGTAACGACGAGTCAGTTCAACGATGCGACGACCTGCATTAAGGAACAGCTGTTCACGGTCTGCGTGCGTTGCCAGCATAGAACCGTTACCTGGTTGAGAAAGACCCAGTGCTTCCGTTAGACAGTTCATTGAGTTTGCAGTGAACATGCCTGAACACGATCCACACGTTGGACATGCGCTGCGTTCGATCTGCTCGCTTTGCTCATCAGACACTTTTGGATCCGCGCCTTGGATCATCGCATCTACAAGGTCTAGTTTGATGATCTGATCAGAAAGCTTGGTTTTACCCGCTTCCATTGGACCACCAGAAACAAAGATAACAGGGATGTTAAGACGCATAGATGCCATCAACATTCCTGGAGTGATTTTGTCACAGTTAGAGATACATACCATGGCATCGGCACAGTGCGCGTTGACCATGTACTCCACAGAGTCTGCGATCAGTTCGCGTGAAGGCAGTGAGTACAGCATGCCGCCGTGACCCATTGCGATACCATCATCAACCGCGATGGTGTTGAATTCTTTCGCAATACCGCCAGCTTTTTCGATTTCGCGTGCTACAAGCTGACCCATGTCTTTCAGGTGTACGTGACCCGGAACAAATTGAGTAAACGAGTTTACAACGGCGATGATTGGTTTACCGAAGTCTTCTTCTTTCACACCCGTTGCACGCCACAGTGCTCGTGCACCCGCCATGTTACGACCATGTGTGGTGGTAGCTGATCTATATTTTGGCATTTCCTAATCCTTCTTACTTCTGTTCTGGGTACACATAGTCTAACCAGCCCCACTTATCTTCCGTGGTGCCGTCAAATAGGCCAAAGTAGGCTGCTTGTAGTTCTTTAGTGATAGGGCCGCGCTTACCAGTGCCCACTTCAATCTTGTCGATGGTTGCCACTGGTACAATCTCAGCCGCAGTACCTGTCATGAAGACTTCATCGGCAAGGTAAAGGGCTTCACGAGCAATGTTCGCTTCACGTACTTCGTAGCCTTTATCGCGTGCAATTGTCATGATCGAGTCACGAGTGATGCCCGGTAGAATCGCGCTAGTTGCTGGTGGTGTGGTGATTACGCCATCTTTGATAACGAAGATGTTTTCACCAGCCCCTTCCGATAGGTAACCATCTACGCTTAGCGCAATACCTTCGTCGTAACCGTGACGACGCGCTTCACCACCAACCAGTAGTGAAGATAGGTAGTTACCGCCTGCTTTAGCCGCAGTTGGGATGGTGTTTGGCGCAGCGCGGTTCCAGCTTGAAATCATCGCGTCGACACCTTTTTCTAGCGCTTCTTCGCCTAAGTAAGAGCCCCAAGGAAATGCTGCAATGATTAGATCCATCTCAGTGCCAACTGGTGGACATACGCCTAAGCCAACATTACCGACAAAACCCAATGGACGAATGTAAGCGCTGTCGAGTTTGTTTTGGCGCAGCGTTTCGCGGGTCGCTTCCATGATTTCTTCTACAGAGAAAGGGATCGGAAAGCGGTAAATCTTGGCAGAATCTTTTAGACGTTGTGCATGCTCACGGTGACGGAAGACAATTGGGCCTTTTGGTGTGTTGTAACAGCGCACGCCTTCAAACACGGATGTACCATAGTGCATTGCGTGAGTCAGAACGTGAACGTTCGCCTCTGCCCATGGAACCATCTCACCATTAAACCAAATGAAATCTGCAGTTTTCGTTGCCATTTGTTGCCTTCCTTATGCACTTACGTGTTGTTGTAAGTTGTGATTTGGCAGTTCATCGTTGCGGATTTTTAGCACCTCAACCTTACGAACGTCCCACAACTTCTCTATTTGATTGATCAAAAACGAGATTGGTCGATCGCTGTCGACGATGATCTCGACGCTGGCTACTTTGCTTTCGTGGTTTTGCGTAGCAGCGACTTGTTTGATCACGAAGCCTCGGTGACGAATCACACGTAGAACGCGCTCCAACAGTACCGGTTTGTCATCGGCTTTGATGTCGAGTAAATATCTGTCCATGCGATTGTCTCCTATGTATTTTCCAACATATCACTGTTTGATGCGCCAGGTGGCACCAATGGCCACACGTTTTCTTCTTCATCAATCAAAACGTGAAGCATGTAAGAAGTTTCACTCGCTAGCATCTCTTTGAGAGCAGGTTCGACTTCTTCTTTCTTGGTGATGGTTTTGCCCGGGATATCGAACGCTTTTGCTAACATCACGAAATCTGGGTTGTCATCAAGAATGGTTTCACTGTGGCGACCGTCAAAGAACAATGACTGCCATTGGCGAACCATGCCAAGACGTTGGTTATTAAGAAGGACAATCTTCACTGGAATCTGCCGACGCTTCAGCGTGCCCAATTCCTGAACGTTCATCATAAATGAACCGTCACCTGTAATAAGGATAGACTGATCATCAGGACGTGCGACTGCAGCGCCCATCGCTGCTGGCAAGCCAAAGCCCATGGTGCCAAGGCCAGCAGAAGTGATAAAATTTTGTGGTTCGCGTGGCTGGATATGTTGCGCTGCCCACATCTGATGCTGACCGACGTCGGTCGAGACAATTGAGCTATCTGGCATCATGTCAGACAGTTGTTTAAGCAGTAGCGGTGCGTAGATTAACTCGCCTGGGTGGTCGTAACGCCACTTAAAGCCGCTGCGCAGACTTTCACTGTGATGAACCCACGGTGAGATATCTTGAGTCAGCTCTAGCTGAGGAAGAATGGTGTTGATGTCGCCACGTAATGGTGCGTTGGCGTGGCGCAGTTTATGAATCTCCGCAGCATCAATGTCGATGTGAATCACTTTCGCATTTGGTGCAAACGTATCGAGCTTACCCGTCACACGGTCATCAAAACGCGCGCCAACCACGATCAATAGATCGGCTTCTTGAACCACTAGGTTGGCGGCTTTGGTGCCATGCATACCCAACATACCAAGATAGTGAGGATCATGGCGTTCAATGGTACCGAGGCCTTTTAATGTGCTAACTGCAGGCATTGGGTTTAAGCGAAGAAATTCGCGTACTGCATCGGTTGCTTTCGCAAGTTGCACGCCACCACCAACATACAACACTGGGCGAGTAGATGCTGCCAGCACATCTTGCGCACGTTTGATATCTTCAGCGCTGACATCTTCGATTGCTGGTGCTATGTATGGAGGAAGAAGGTCTGTAGGTGCTTGAGCGAGTTGAACGTCTTTGGCGATATCGACAATGACAGGACCCGGACGACCGGTTTTTGCGACCTCAAAGGCTTCGGCAAGTGTCGGAGCTAGATCTTCAATTTCGGTCACGAGATAGCTGTGCTTAGTACAGGCTAGGGACATTCCGATCACATCCATTTCTTGGAATGCATCGGTACCGATATGAGAGCTAGCTACCTGGCCTGTGATGGCAACTAGAGGTACGGAGTCAAGGAAAGCGTCGGCAAGGCCGGTAACAAGGTTAGTGGCTCCTGGGCCGGAAGTTGCCATGCACACAGCAACGTCTTGAGTGGAACGAGCCATCCCGATAGCAGCCATAGCGGCCCCTTGCTCGTGACGGCATAGGATGTGTTCCACCCCACCGTCATACAAAGCATCATAGATTGGCATGATGGCCCCGCCGGGGTAGCCAAAAACGGTTTCGATGCCTTGCTGTCTTAAAGCGGCTACGACAAGTTGTGCACCAGTCATCGTAAACCTCCTTTGCTACGTTGTGGCTCGTAGCGATTGCCATATTTATTGCACTTCATGTGCACTCCCATTCTTCCCGTTAAACTGTCCGAGGGTTAGACAGATGACAACTTGTAGTTGTAAAAAAACCCCCGGACTTTTCAGTGCGGGGGTTTTTTGTAATTTGTGGTTACCTTTCGCCCACAATACCCCGCGCGGTGCCAATAATGACCACGATAATCAGGGCTAGCAGTGCGTTGATATGAGCGAAAAGGTTCATCTGTCTGTCGTTCTTTTTTCGTTAAAAAATGTTGTGTAATGTTCTACGAAATTGTTTGCGTCATTAGTGGTATCACACAATTCCGCTGCATGACAAGCAAAAAGTCATTCTTTTTTCACATTAACTCTCAATTGGGACGCGGTATATAACATAACCAACTAGATAAAACATTTGTTTACAGAGTGTTCAAAAAAATTGAGGAACGTATGGGGCTGGCAATCATTCATAGTCGAGCAAGCGTCGGGGTGCAAGCGCCATCGGTTAGTGTAGAAGTTCATATCAGCAACGGCATGCCAGGGTTTACCTTAGTAGGCTTGCCAGAGACAACGGTAAAAGAGTCCAAAGATCGCGTACGCAGTGCGATCATTAATTCTAACTTTCAATTTCCTGCTAAGCGGATCACCGTGAACTTGGCTCCGGCAGATCTACCCAAGGAGGGAGGACGTTTTGATCTTCCTATTGCATTGGGAATTTTGGCCGCTTCGGAGCAAATCGCGACAGATAAGCTCAAAAACTACGAATTTGTGGGTGAGTTAGCACTATCTGGTGGTCTGAGACCTGTAAAAGGTGTGCTACCTGCTGCGCTGGAAGCCAGTAAGATTCAACGTCATTTGGTCGTCCCACATGTGAATGGCGATCAGGCGGCGCTGGTGGGGAAGGAACAACATAAATCGGCCCAATCATTACTGGAAGTATGTGCCGAGCTTTGTGGTCAACATCGACTGAATCTTTTTCAAACGCCTAAGCGAAAAACGATCGAAAAACATGGTCGAGACTTACAAGATATTATTGGCCAACAACAAGGTAAGCGAGCACTGGAGATTGCTGCCGCTGGAAACCACAACTTACTTTTCCTTGGCCCGCCAGGTACTGGAAAAACGATGTTGGCTTCGCGTTTGTGTGACTTATTACCGGAAATGAGTGACGAAGAAGCAATGGAAACCGCTTCGGTGGCATCGTTGACTCAGAGTGAAATTAATGAGCATAACTGGAAGTCGCGTCCGTTTCGTTCTCCGCATCATTCAAGTTCAATGGCGGCATTAGTCGGCGGTGGTTCGGTACCCAGACCAGGGGAGATCTCTTTAGCCCACAACGGGTTATTGTTTCTCGATGAAATGCCCGAATTTGATCGTAAAGTTCTGGACTCGTTACGCGAACCGCTCGAATCTGGCGAGATCATTATCTCTCGAGCGCAAGGTAAAACACGCTTTCCGGCTCGTTTCCAATTAGTTGGAGCATTGAACCCAAGCCCGACAGGATATTACGAAGGCAATCAAGCGCGCACTAATCCACAAGCTATTTTGCGCTACCTTGGTCGATTATCTGGACCACTGTTAGATCGCTTTGATATGTCTTTAGAAATCCCAGCTTTGCCCAAAGGGACATTAGCAGAAGGAGGTGATCGCGGTGAGCCGACTGCTATCGTAAAAGCGCGTGTGAGCCATGCGCGTAACAATATGCTAAACCGCAGTGGTAAGGTCAATGCACTGCTAGGTAGTCGAGAAATTGAGGCGTTTTGTCCCTTGCATAAGAGTGATGCTGAGTTTCTTGAGACCGCTTTGCATCGTTTAGGACTCTCGATTCGTGCATATCATCGTATTATCAAAGTGGCGCGAACAATCGCCGATCTGGATGGGGCGGAGCAAATTGAACGAACGCACTTGGCTGAGGCACTTGGGTATCGAGCGATGGACCGTTTGCTGAAACAGCTTACGGCGCAAGCGGTATAGACAGCAAAGTGTCATCGCAACAAGTGTTGTAAGCACCTTGTTGCGATGAAGGGCGTTAGAAGGTGTAGTTGAGACCAAGCGACAATAGGTACTCTTTCTCCTCATAAAACGTGATATTCGAGTCAGTTTGGCTATAGCCGGCTAAAGAAATGAACGACCAGTCTTGCCAGTCAAATACGTTTTGATATTCGTAGGCCGCAAATAGGCTGATGGTGTCGTCATTTCGTGTTTTAGCAAAAGTTTGGCTAGCGGCTTGATAGTCTTTCCATGCATAACCCGCGGTGAGGGCCAATCGATGGCGGTTGATAAATTTAAACCAGCTGATGTCAAACCCGTACGAATCAAATGATTCCGCCTTACCGTCGGCATCTTGATTGATGTAGGTGAAAGCGGGTTGCAACATAGACGTTTGGTTGAGTGGAATGCGATAGTCGCCTTTGACATAGTAAAGGTTAGCATCGCGAGCAAGTGAGCGGTCTGTCACTTCCTCCTGCTCGATGTCTTTATCAGCATAAGCAAGATCAAGGTTGAAGTTCTTATCTATTAACCCTTTGATCTGAAAGCGATACGCATTGCCGTCAACATCCGTCTCTTTACGTGCGGTTCCTACTTGATAAGGGTTGCGCCAAGTTTCGCCTTTGAGTACCGTCGGCAGATAGGAAACATCGAGCACGGTGCCAGATTGTAGCTCGTGTTGATAGCCCAACTGAAAAGCGAGTGTACCTACCGCGACATCTGAGCGTGTGGTACCGGCGTAAACTTGGTGGTTGAGTCGGCTACCAAAGGTGTATGTCACACTCCCTAGCGGTGCAGCGATAACGGAACTGTCACTATCGGCACGCTTATCGAGAGAATCGATGGTGTTACTATTTTCTGTATTGAAATTGGATTCTGATGATATGAATCCGGCATTCAGCGAAATTTCACCGCCAAAACCTGCGGTTTCAGCGAGTTGAGCCTGAGCAGAACTGACGACAAAGGCCAAAGGCAAGAGAAGTAGCCTTGGTTTCATTCGTTATCTCCTTGTTGTCGAATGAGTGGTGCACATATTGGTTGCGGTAACAAATCTGACCATTTCCACGCATGTTCCAATGTGGCAAAGGCGCAGTATAATTACACGCTGTTTTATTCTTCACACATTATCACTGTTGTTTGACTATCATGTTGGCATATTTGTTATTTTTTTTTAACGCTTCTTTTGTGATTCTCAATTCTGCGGTTTGTTCACTCGCAATTTGTGTTATCGCTGTATTTAAAATATTGCTTCCTGGCGTAAAGCTAAAAGCACTAGCGACCGTTTGTGCCAATAAGGTGATGTGGTTATGGGCTACCGTTAATGCGTGCATTCTGGCGGTATCTAACCGTGTTGAGTGGGATGTTCAGGGCGGTGAAGCGCTTAAAAAAGACGGGTGGTATCTGCTGATCAGTAATCATCTCAGTTGGACAGATATTGTTGTGCTTTGCTGCGTGTTTAAAGACCGTATTCCCATGCCGAAGTTTTTCCTCAAGCAACAACTGCTGTATGTGCCTTTCATCGGGATGGCGTGTTGGGCGCTCGATATGCCATTTATGCGTCGCTATTCGCGAGAGTATCTGATCCGCAATCCTCATAAGCGAGGTCAAGATTTAGAGACGACACGTCGCTCGTGCGCTAAATTCAAACACACTCCAACCACAGTGGTTAACTATGTCGAAGGAACCCGATTTACCGAAGAAAAGCAGCGTAAGAGTAAAGCAAACTATCAATATTTGCTGCAACCAAAATCGGGCGGGATTGCGTACACGTTAGCGGCGATGGGGGAACAGTTCGAGAGCATTATCGACGTTACGTTGGCGTACCCAGAAAATACGCATAAACCGTTCAAGGATTTATTGATGGGCCGCATGAGCAAGGTGGTTGTGCGTGTAAATGTGTTACCCGTTGATGAACGAGTGCTCGGTGATTACTTCAACGATAAGCCCTATAAGCGGCAATTTCAGCAATGGCTGAGTGATGTGTGGCAAGAAAAAGATCGGTTACTACAAGAGATTTACAAGTAAACAAAAGGGGAGCGACGTGCTCCCCTTTTGATTGATATCGATGTGCTTATTTTAGTGTCAGCAAGTAGTTCACCAGAGAGAAGTACTCATCCATCGTTTTGATGCTTTGTGCTTGAACTAGGTATTTGTTGTTAACGATAACCGCAGGAACGCCGGTTAGACCGCTGTTTTCAAATTGCTTGTCCATACGGCGAACCATTGAATCAACCGCGAAGCCTTTGAATGCAGAATCGAATTTTTTCGCATCTACACCTTCATCAAGGAAGATTTGACGAAGTTCTTCATCATTACGTGGTGCTTTCTTTAGATTGTGGATGCGGTTAAACATCACTGGCACCATTTTGTCTTCCACTTTTAGTGCAACCATCGTTGCGTAGGCTTTGCTCATTGATGGGCCCATGTTGCCACCCATGAAAGAAACGTGGTTTTTTAATAGCTTAGTACCTTCTGGCAACTGCTTTTTCAGTTGCTGGATAACTGGTTCAAAGCTATTACAGTGCGGGCAGTAGAAAGAGAAAAACTCCGTCACAAGAGGTTTTTTTGATGCCTCAAGATCCAATACTTTGTAATGTTCACCTTCTTTGAATTGCGCTGCATGTGCCGACAGGCTTAACATCAGCATAGAAAACAGTGCGAACAGTTTTTTCATCGAAATATCTCCATTTTTGAATTTTTGGCCTGACTTACCATTGAGGCATTAAAGACAGCGGTGCTTCTTCTAAAGCGGCGATCTGCTCTTTAAATGCAAGGACCTGACCTTCCCAGTATTTTGGCTCATTAAACCATGGAAAAGCGAGAGGAAATGCAGGGTCATGCCAACGTTTTGCTAGCCATGCCATATAGTGCACCATTCGTAGACCGCGAAGTGGCTCGATTAGTTTCAATTCTGCAGGATTAAAGTCGCAAAACTCTTGGTAAGCCTCTAAAACAATATCCAACTGCATCAGTTTGTCTTGGCGTTCACCGTTCAGTAGCATCCATAAGTCTTGTACTGCAGGGCCGTTACGAGCGTCATCCAAATCAACAAACATAGGGCCATCTCGCCACAAAATATTGCCTGGGTGGCAATCGCCATGTAAACGAATCATATTGAAGCCTTCTTGCCAGTGGCTTTCAATTGATTTGATCAGCATATCCAAGTCATTGAAGAAGCTGTTCTCCAAGTGCATTGGAATCATATTGGCGTTTTGCAGAATCTCTCTTGGTTGATACAGGTATTCTTGTAAGCCGATCGTAGGGCGATGTTGGAAGGCTTGGCGGCTGCCGACTTTATGGATTCGGCCAAGGAAACGCCCTACACCTTCGAGCTGATCTAAATTGTCAACCTCGTATTGGCGACCACCCACGCTATCAAACAGCGCAAAAGCATAGCCTTGATAGTGATGCAGGGTTTCACCGTTGATGCGCACAGGTGGTGCGACGGGGATCTCATTGCCAATCAGCTCTAAAGTAAAGTCGTGCTCCTCTTGGATCTGTTCATTGCTCCAACGTTCAGGACGGTAAAACTTGACGACATAACGACGACGCTCTTCGTCAGTGAATTGATAAACACGGTTTTCGTAGCTATTGAGGGGAAGAAAGCCTGATTCTGCGCGAACGCCGATGCTTTCTAACGCGTACCACATAAAGTCTGGGGTAAGGGCGTCAAAGTTAAACATACTTTGGGACATATAAACAAAAAGGCTCATTACTGAGCCTTTTTCCGTTAGTCACTGAAGTAGCGCTATAGTTTTTTAATAAAACGGCTTTCTACTTCAATAGTGAATTCGTTGCTCTTATCGGTGAGTATAAACTGAATTGTCGTAATCGCAGAGTTTAGCTTGTCAGGATCGGCACCAAGACTCATTGGCAGGTTTAATACCTCACCTGGCTGGACCTGAATTGTCTGCTTACCATACCAGCTTACATCGGATAGCCCTTCAACATCCAACGAGTACTCTTGCACTTGCTGAGTTTTGTTGATCACTTTGAGGGTGTAGGTGTTTTCTACTTCTCCCGAGCTATTAACGCGGAACAGTTGGTTACGGTCGCGAATAACACTCATGCCGGCTGGGTCTACCGCTGCAATTTGGGCAAAGAAAAGACCGACCATGACGAGTAGTACGGCACCATAGCCTAGCAGCTTCGGACGCATGACTTTGGTACTCTTACCCGATAAGCGATGCTCGGTAGTGTAACTAATTAGGCCTTTCTCGTAGCCCATGCGATCCATGGTGTTGTCACACGCATCAATACAGGCGCCACAGTTGATACATTCATACTGCAAGCCGTCACGAATATCGATACCTGTTGGGCACACCTGCACACACAAATCACAATCAATACAATCACCCAAACCAAGCTGCTTTGGATCGGCTTTACGCGGACGTGGGCCACGTTTTTCCCCACGTTTTGCATCGTAGCCAACGATGAAGGTGTCTTTATCAAACATGGCAGACTGGAAGCGCGCGTAAGGACACATGTGAATACACATGATGGAACGCATCCAACCAGCATTACCATAAGTACAAATGGCAAAGAACATTACCCAAAAGACGGGCCAGAAGTTGGCGTTAAAGGTGAAAAAGTCGATAACCAATTGCTTCATTGGTACGAAATAGCCAACAAAAGTAAAACCAGTGGCGAGTGCAATGGCAAACCAAGCTATATGTTTGACGGTTTTACGCATCGCTAAATTCGCCGTCAGCTTATTGGAGTCTTGTTTGCGGCGTTTATTGGCACTACCTTCGAGCTTCTCTTCAAACCAGATATACATGAAGGTCCAGACGGTTTGTGGGCAGAGATAGCCACACCAAACCCGACCCAAGAAGGTGGTAATAAAGAACAACCCAAACGCCGCGATCACAAACAGCAAGGCGAGTAGGGTAAGATCTTGTGGGTACAGGGTGGTACCGAAAAAGTTGAACTGCTGGTTGCCAATATCAAGCAAGATCGCTTGACGTTCACCGTAAGGGATCCACGGTATCAAAGCGAAGAGAAGCAGTAAGAACCAACCACCGTAACGACGCAGTTTCTGGTAAGTCCCTTTGCTTTCGCGTACATAGATGCGATTACTTGGGTTGAACCGATCCCCGTTTCCTTTATGGGTTTTGGGATTATAGGTTTTAGGAGTCACATCTTTGATATCGATCTTGTCCTGACTCATGCACTCATCCTTCTTAGGCTTTTATAATGTACGGCGTCATTTCTATTGATGTCGCTCGATGACATTGCTGCTCGTTCCGTCATAAAGATGACCGAACATAATTATTTTAGTAAATACTGATGAACGGCGATTATACAATCAATAACAATTCCGTTTCTTTAACGCAGTCAATGTTTAACAACAAAAATCAGTACAGTTAACCTGATAATTGGCTGAACAGTTATAACCAATTGTGGGACTAAAAACTTTGGTTATAAAAAAGCGACTCATAGAGAGAGTCGCTTAAAGAATACTGGCTGTTGAGCTGGTTATTTGATGATGCCACGAGCGCGTAGGATCGCCGTTTTAAAATCGTCCTCTTGGTCTTTTTTGAGTCCAGGGATCATTTCATCTTTGCTGCTATTACGCATTTTAAGGTGGTAGATCAGTACATCGTCGGTCAGATCTTCTAGCTTTCCTTCATAGCCTGCTTCTTTTGCCAGCTTAACGATGAACTGCAAGAGGTTCAGCTCTTGATCTTTATGCCATTCAGGCTCTAGTAGCTCAAGCAGCTCTTCAATGCGATGACACTTCATTTCTTTCTCCACAGAATTTATAGGTGTAATTAGCAGTAAAGGTACCAAATTGCTTTGCTAAGACCAAATAGGAAAAACGATCTCTTTCACCGTGGTTTGTTCTAAGTCTTTGAAGTTTTATGAGTTGCGTGCAAAGAAAAAAGCGCAGCTGGCGCCGCGCTTTTGATTAAGCTGCTTTGATAACTTTGGCCGGAACACTCGACATCATTGCTGTCTTCTCAACCAATGTCATTGCTGGCGCAACTTGCTTTGCCTTTGGTGCAGTAGTAAAGCCACTGCGGCGGCGCATTGCACTAGTATTAGTGTGTGCGAACCTGACTGTTGTTGGGCGCATTAATTTACCTAACTGTCAGGCATATCCATTGCCGATGTAATGGCCTGAATCATTATGAGCTAGGCTCCAACAAGATTGAAGAATCACTCTTCTGGCTCTCGCCAATCCAGTTAATGAGTCAGGAATACCGATATGCATGCATATCAAGTGTAAGATTAGCATCCTTGTAATAATTGGTCGATAGTTGAGCAATTGAATTGTTTAGATTTTGTCATTTTGTCGCGATGTTCGAGGCAATTTTTGTTTGATCCCACGATCAGCAGTAGTAGTATGAGATCTCGATGAAGGAGGTGCCTATGTCATTTTTGAAGAAGACACTTGCCAGTTTTGGGATTGGGAGCGCGAAGGTCGACTCAATCTTAAACCAAGACGTGCTATACCCAGGTCAAAGTGTGGATGTGTCGATCCATGTATATGGTGGTGCGACTGAACAAGCGATCGACAACATTGATTTAAAACTCTGTTGCCGCTACATCGCAGAAGCCCCTGATGACCGTGGTGCGCGAGAAGGACACAGCATGCGCCGAGTACCTCAAACTCATGTGCTTGCTAAGTGGAGTCTCCCTTACGCATTTACCATCCATTCCGGCGAAGAGCGTACCTTCGATGTTAAGCTCGATGTGCCTTGGAACACGCCTGTCACCATTGGTGATGCCAAAGTATGGTTAGAAACCGGCTTAGACGTTGCCGCTGCTTTGGATCCGACTGATAAAGACATCCTCACCGTTCGACCTGATCCACTGATGGATGCGGTACTATCTGCATTTGAAGCGCAAGGTTTACGAATTCGCCAGGTGGAATGCGAGGAAGTGAAAGGATTCGATCTACCATTTGTGCAAGAGTTTGAACTGGTGCCAACCGACGGACCTTACCACGGCGTGTGGCGCGAATTAGAATTTGTTGCCCACCGCAGTGAGCAAGAGCTCAAGTTGTGGTTTGAAGTTGACCGCACACGCAAGGGGCAAGGTGGCATGCTCGCGAGCTTACTGGGTAGTGGCAAACTCAAGCGAGAGCTGACCATTCCTGCCACGACTAAGCCAGATCAAGTTGGCGAACTGGTACTCAATTATCTCGATCAAACTACTGCCGTTCATGAGTCTTAATTTAAGCTTACACGTGTAAGCCTAATGTGCCATACTAGAGCAAATTTCAAACTCTAGTATAGGCGCATTGATGCCCGAGCTGCAGAAACCTCAATACAGTCAACGTGAAGAACTGGCCAATACCATCACCCACGGTATAGGGATGATTTTTGGTATTGTTGGCTTGATACTGCTGTTAGTTAAAGCCATAGACCATCAAGCTGACACTTTAACGCTTACCAGTATGGCGATTTATGGTGCGAGTATTATCGTGCTATTTTTGGCCTCGACGCTCTATCATGCGATCCCTCATCCCAAAGCGAAACGTTGGCTAAAAACCTTCGACCATTGTGCTATTTATCTTTTGATAGCAGGCAGCTATACCCCTTTCTTGTTAGTCAGCTTAAGAACACCTCTAGCATTTGGGTTGATGATCGTTATTTGGAGCATTGCGTTGATCGGCATCATCATGAAAGTTGCGTTCGTCTATCGATTTAAAAAGCTTTCTTTGATGACGTATTTGGTGATGGGATGGTTATCGTTGATTGTGATTTATCAATTAGCTATTAACTTGGATGTCGGCGGACTTACACTGCTTGCCGCTGGTGGAATTGTGTATTCACTGGGGGTGATTTTCTACGTTGCGAAGCGCATTCCCTTTAACCATGCGATCTGGCACGGCTTTGTTTTGGCTGGCTGCGTGTGCCATTTCTTTGCGATTTATTACTTTGTTGAGCCTATCTAGCCGATAGGCTCAACAAAGAATATTAAACACGTATTAGCGAGTTTTTACCTCTAGCACTTTGGCAGAAAACTGGTATTGCTGTGATTGCGGTACAGCCAATTTAATGCTCTTACCTTGTTCCGCTTGCTGTGGTCGCAGGTAGGTATCCGCCATGCGCTTGATGGATTGCCAAACAGTCACGTTTTCTTTTGCCAGTTGCTGACCAGACATATCAAACACTTGCACCTCAACTTCCACTTGAATGACAGATTGAGAGCTTTGGTTGGTGATTGATGTAGGTAAAACAAGCTCACCGCTTTGATAGCTTGCTGAACCAATCAATACATCCACACCTGAATCTGATAGCTGCATGGTTGGCTTTTTGGCGTTTACCACCACGGTCGTGCCAACGGTTTTCGTTACCACTGGAATTGTCGCAATCGCAGGAGCTGCGATTGTTTCAACTACGCTTGCTGTTGTTTGTGTCTCCGTCGCTTGCTGCGCCGGTTTTTTCATGACGTATTCCCAGGTAAAGTCATCGTTCAACTTCACTTCTCGACCATCGGCTAAAGTGATGACCTCGGCGGCGTATGTGGATGAGGCGGCAAGTAGGGTCGCCAGAGTAATCCATGTTTTCATTGTTATACCTTTTAATTAGAGTCTGCTTAGCGGCGCCAAAACGCAGGAAAGAACAGTACAAGAATAGTCAGAATTTCCAAGCGGCCCATTAACATCCCAAAGCTTAAGAGCCATTTGGCAGTATCGGGCAGAGGCGCGAAGTTGCCTGTTGGGCCAATCACACTGCCCATACCAGGGCCAACATTGGCAACGGCGGTGATTGAGCCAGAAATACTGGTCACAGGGTCGAGGCCAAGAGCACTTAAACAACCCGCGATAAAGATAATGGTGATAAAAAACATCAAGCCAAATGCCACCACTGAGCGAACAATATCATCATTCACCGGTCGCTGGTTATAACGCTGTACAAACACCCCAGAAGGGTGAATCAACTTCATCATTTGTTTGTTTAGCAGCGTCATTGCAATTTGGAAGCGGAAGATTTTGATCCCTCCAGACGTTGATCCTGAGCATGCTCCCGCCATCATTAAGAATGCGAAAAGAGTAGTGGGTAATGCGCCCCATGCGGTGAAGTCTTCTAAGCCAAAGCCAGTTGTGGTGACGACAGAGACAATATTAAACATCGACACTCGCAGGGCATCCAAAATGGTGTACCCACCTCGAATCACTAGCCAAGCTGAAATCACTAAGCTAGAGAATACGAACAGGTACGCAAATCCTCTAACTTGAGCGTCGTTAACCAACACATCAATACGGCGTTTACGTAATGCGGCGATAAAGAGCAAAAACGGCAAACCACCTAAGAACATAAAGGTAGTGGCCACCCAATGTGCGCCATTAGAGAAGTGGTTCATTGACCCATCAGATGTAGAGTATCCACCCGTCGATAGCGTAGTAAAGGCATGGTTGATTGCTTCGAACAGGTTCATGCCGGTGACCAAGTAGCCCAAAATACATAAGCCTGTTAGCATCAAATAAACCGCTACGATGTTTTTGGCGACCGTTTTCGCTCTTGGACTACTTTTATCCGACCAATCTGATGATTCGGTTTGGAATAGCTTCATACCACCGACATTCAGCATAGGTAACACTGCTACCGCCATCACGATAAAACCAATGCCACCAAGCCACTGTAAAATAGAGCGCCACAGCAAGATGCTCGGCGCCATGTTGTCTAGGCCACTGAGCACCGTTGAGCCCGTCGTGGTGATACCCGACATCGTTTCGAAGTAGGCGTCGGTGAAGCTGATGTGGTTGATAAACACAAATGGCAAGGCGGCAAACGCACTCGCGATGGTCCAAACCAAACTGGTGATGAGGAACATATCGCGTACGCTGAGTTTGAACTTGGCGGTTCGACCTATCGTTAGGCAGATGAAGGCGGCAAGGTGCGTGATCACAACGGCTTGGGCGAAATCGAGGAACCCCCCCGTACCGGTAAAGAAAGCGACCAAAGTCGGCACGTACATAAACAGGGCCAGTTTGGATAAAACCAGCCCGATAACAAACAGTACGGGACGTAAGTTGACCATAGGAAAATCCTAGAGGAAGAATGGACTCGGCTGGAATAGCGCTTCGACGTCTGATACGTATTTTTTGTTGACCAGGAACATCACCACATGGTCATCCTGCTCGATGACCGTACGGTCGTGGGCAATAAGAACTTCTTCGCCACGAACGATAGCACCAATGGTGGTCCCAGGTGGAAGCTTTATATCTCCAATCGCACGTCCAACCACTTTAGATGTACTTTCATCACCGTGAGCGACGGCTTCAATCGCTTCCGCAGCGCCGCGGCGAAGTGAGGATACGTTTACGATATCAGCGCGACGAACGTGCGTTAGCAAGGCTGAAATAGTGGCTTGCTGAGGTGAGATTGCTACATCAATTACGCCGCCTTGTACCAGGTCTACATAAGCGCCACGTTGGATCAGCACCATCACTTTTTTAGCGCCCATGCGTTTTGCCAACATTGCAGACATGATGTTGGTTTCATCTTCGTTGGTCAGCGCGATGAAGACGTCGACTTGGTCGATGTTCTCTTCCGAGAGAAGCTCTTGGTCTGCCGCATCACCGCAGAACACGATGGTGTTTTCTAGTTGCTCAGAGAGCTTTTCTGCACGCTGGTAGTTACGCTCAATCAGCTTCACGCTGTAAGTTTGCTCTAGGCGTTTTGCCAAGCTTGCGCCAATGTTACCACCTCCAACAATCATGATGCGGCGGTACGGTTTTTCTAGGCGCTGAAGCTCACTCATCACTGAGCGAATATGATTACTTGCTGCAACGAAGAACACTTCATCGTCGGCTTCAATAATGGTGGTACCTTGTGGGCGAATCGGACGGCCTTGACGGAAAATCGCCGCCACACGGGTATCGATGTGCGGCATGTGCTCACGCAAAGCAGACAGCGCGTTACCCACCAACGGGCCACCATAGTAAGCTTTCACCGCCACTAGGCTGACTTTCTGTTCAGCAAAACTCACCACTTGCAGCGCGCCTGGGTATTGGATCAGACGTTCGATGTAGCTCGTGACGAGTTCTTCTGGTGCGATAAGGTGATCAACAGGAATAGCGCCAGATTTAAACAGGGCTTCTTTTTCTGCCAAGTATTCTGGAGAGCGAATACGCGCAACGCGGTTTGGGGTATTGAATAGAGTGAACGCGACCTGACAGGCGGCCATGTTGGTTTCATCAGTGTTGGTTACTGCGACGAGCATATCGGCGTCTTGCGCGCCAGCTTCGTGTAGCACGTCTGGATGGCTCGCATGGCCATTGACCACACGTAGGTCGTATTTGTCCTGCAATTCACGCAGTCGGTCGGCATTATTGTCGACGATGGTGATGTCGTTGTTTTCACCCACTAGGTTTTCTGCCAGTGTGCCGCCAACCTGACCTGCACCAAGAATAATGATCTTCATACTCTTTTCTCGTATCTGAAAAAGGCGATTGAAATCACTTCAATCGCCCTATTTAGCATGCTGTTACGCGTGTGTCTTAGTTAGCACTGCGTAGTAGAAACCATCCATATCTTCTTCGCCTGGTAGAATTTGACGACCAGGCTGGTCGGGATCAGAATCCAGCAGTTGCGCATCCGCGGTACGTGCTAAAAACGCTTTTACTTGCTCCACGTTTTCTTGCGGTATGATTGAACAAGTCGCGTAAACCATGGTGCCGCCGGGCTTCAGTTGCGTCCACATGGCATCAAAAATTTCACTTTGCAGCTCTGCTAATGCGGCGATGTCGTCTGCACGACGTAGCCATTTGATGTCTGGGTGACGACGAATCACGCCAGTCGCAGAACATGGGGCATCCAGCAAAATGCGATCAAATTGCTCGCCTTGCCACCATTCTTGTGGATTACGCGCATCACCGCAAACCACTTTTGCCTGAAGGTTGAGACGCTTCAGGTTTTCATGCACACGTTTCAAGCGTGTGTCGTCGCAGTCAATCGCGACCACTTCACTGCCCGACGTGCGCTCTAGAATGTGCGCAGTCTTGCCACCTGGCGCAGCACAGCAATCTAAAATCCGTTCGCCGTCTTGTGGTTTTAGGTAGTTGATCGAAAGCTGCGCCGCCGCATCTTGTACCGAAACCCAACCTTTATCAAAACCAGGTAGCTTCATCACGTCACATGGTGCGGCCAATTTTATGGCGTCCATTGCTTCTGTGTGTGGCGTGCTATCAATGTTTTCATTTTTGAGCAGCGCAAGGTATTCATCACGAGTGTGGTGTTGATGGTTCACACGCAGCCACATTGGTGCTTTTTGGTTGTTCGCTTCAACAATACTTTCCCATTGCTTTGGGTAGGCCTCTTGCAGCAGTTTTAGTAACCAGCTTGGGTGACCGTACTTGCCAGCGTTGTTGCTGACGGCCATTTGGTCGAGTTCTTCTTGGTTGCGCTGGTAGTTACGCAATACCGCGTTAATCAAACCACGCAGACGAGGACCTTTCAGCTCTTTAGTGCCTTCAACCGTTTCACCGACTGCTGCGTGCGCAGGAATACGCATGAAGCTCAGTTGGTAAATACCAACCAGAATTAGGTGATGGAATACACGTTGTTTGCCTTTTAGCGGCTTATCCATCAATTGGTTTGCGATCATTTCTAGGCGAGGTAGGTAACGTAGCGCACCGTAACAGATCTCTTGTAACAGAGCGTGGTCACGAGGTCGTACCGTTTGTTGAGCCGCTGGAAGAGCGCTTGAAAGTGAGTGGCCCTTGTCGACGACAAGATACAGGACGTTAGCAGCCGCAGCGCGAACATTCATGATGAGTACCTTAAAGTAAAGGAGGGCATCTCTGCCCTCTAAAAGTTCGTATAATTGGGGATAATAACCCCTAGTATGGCTTAAACTAGCAGAGTGCCCACTTCAAACCAAGCCGCACGCGAATTCAGAATATCCTGAACTGACATGGCTTTTTTGCCAGGAACTTGCAGTTGCTCTAGCACCAGTATGCCGTTGCCTGTCGCAACATAGATACCGGTTTTATCTGCTTGCACGATGGTGCCGGCTGGCTTGTCACTGGTTTGCTCTGCCACACGGCTTTGCCATACCTTGATGCTGTTTTCTGCCGCCTCAAAGTGGCTCATTGGCCATGGGTTAAATGCACGAACGCAGCGCTCAATGTGCGCCGCATCGTCGTTCCAGTTGATGCGTGCTTCTTCTTTGCTGAGTTTTTTCGCATAGTTCGCTAGCTCATCGTCTTGCTTCACTGGCACTGCTTTACCCGCAGCAATGTCTGCTAGGCAGTCAATCAGGGCTTCTGGACCAAGCTCAGCCAATTTTTCGTACATTGAAGCGCTGGTATCTGTCGCTTCGATTGGCAGAGTTGCAATCTTCAGCATATCACCAGTGTCGAGACCGATGTCCATCTGCATGATGGTTACGCCAGTTTCTGCATCGCCCGCCCAAATAGAGCGTTGGATTGGAGCCGCACCACGCCAACGAGGTAGGATAGAACCATGTACGTTGATACAACCCAGTTTAGGGGTATCAAGAACCGCTTGTGGCAGCAGCATACCGTACGCAACGACAACCATGAGATCGGCGTTCAGATCGGCAAGTTCTTGTTTCGCTTCGTCGGACTTAAAGCTTTCAGGTTGGTAAACCGGGATGTTGTGTTCCAGCGCCAGTTGTTTTACCGGTGGCGCAGCCAATTTCTTGCCACGACCCGCTGGACGATCTGGGTTTGTGTAAACCGCGATGACTTCATGCTCCGAAGACAACAACGCCGCCAAGTGACGGGCGGCGAAATCCGGAGTACCTGCAAAGACAATACGTAAAGACTGACTCAAGGTAGGCTTCCTTCTAATTGGTATGGTTCGAGATTAAGCGTTTTGCTGCTTCTCGTTAAAGCGTTTGATTTTTGCTAGCTTGTCCTGAATGCGTTTGCGTTTCAGTGGTGATAGGTAATCCACGAATAGCTTACCTTGTAGGTGATCAAGCTCGTGTTGAACACAAATCGCTAGCAGGTCGTCGGCTTCAAAGGTGAACTCTTTGCCATCACGATCCAGTGCTTTAACGGTAACTTCTGCAGCGCGAGGCACAAGTGCGCGCGCACCTGGTACCGACAGACAGCCTTCTTCGATGCCATCTTCGCCACGCTTTTCCAGAATCTCAGGGTTGATTAGCACCATCGGCTCATCGCGAGTTTCTGAAATATCAATCACTACGATACGTTTGTGGATATCAACCTGCGTTGCAGCAAGGCCAATACCTTCTTCGTCGTACATGGTTTCAATCATGTCATCGACGATTTTTTGAATCTCAGGTGTCACCGCTTCAACAGGCTTTGCGACTGTGCGCAGGCGATCATCCGGGAATGTTAATACTTGTAATACAGACATATTCACTCGAAATATTGAACTGTGCCGAAACAGCACAAACCTTGTTGGCTCAATTCTAGACATTTTATAGCCTAAATGACAGCATCCTTGCACCAATTTCCATTCTGGTTCCTGCTTAATAGACCAAGGACGAGGGTCATGAATCGAATTTTCCGCAACGTTGCCAGTGTTACGTTGCCGTTACTTTTCTCTTTCAACGCTGTAGCAAATGTGGATGCGAACCCACTGACAGTTAAAGATGATGCGCCACAAACGTATGTAGTCGTGAAGGGCGATACGCTATGGGATATTTCGGCCATGTACTTGGATAGCCCGTGGTTGTGGCCTCGTTTATGGCAAGTAAACCCGGAAATCGACAACCCTCATTTAATTTATCCTGGAGACAAGCTGTCTTTGGTGTGGATTAACGGTCAGCCCGTGTTGAGCCTAAAACCGGTTAAGAAGCTGAGCCCGAAAGCTCGCATCACAGAAAAGAAAGCCCTACCAACGGTCGCGGAAGGTTTGGTGATGCCTTACCTCAAATCGGATCGGTTGCTAGATAAAGATTCGTTGAACAGAGCAGCAAAAGTGATGGGTAGCAGCAAAGGCAGTAAGTATCTGACTGCAGAAGATGTGCTGTATATCAATGGCAATCAGACCGCGACAGGTTGGGCTATTTACCGACCAGTAGCTACCTTTTCGCGTGACGATGTGTCCGAAGAGATTACCGCGCTGCGTTTGATTGCCAAAGGCGAGCTCGTTGAAGCTTCGAGTGATTATTCAGGTTTGAAGCTTACATCGCAAATGCAAGAAATCCTACGTAACGATATCGCGTTGCCAAATCAATCGGTTGAGAATACTGACTTCACGACTACGTTCTATCCGCTGCCGTCGCCACAAGGCAGTTCTGCAAAGTTGCTAGGTAATATCGAAGGTATTCGCTTTAGTTCAACTAACCAAGTCGTGGTGATTGATAAAGGCACGTCAGACAATCTCAAGCAAGGCAGTGTGTTTGATTTAAAAGAAGACGCGCACCCAGTTTACAAAGACGGCGATGAGTTCAAGAAAGAGTTTGGCGTGCTTGATAAGAAAATCACTTTGCCTCAAAGCAAAGTTGGTGAGTTGCTGGTCATTCGTCCTTATGAGTACTTTAGCTTGGCACTGATCACTAACAGTACGAAACCCATTAACCAAGATATTTCGGTGGTGTCACCGTTGGCGGACGAATTAACCATCGATGAATCGACGAAATAACGATGATCTCGCTGCCTGGTTAAAACTGAGTTGTTTACCAGGCATTGGCGGCGTCAAAATGAATAAGCTACTGGCAAGAGACACGCCACGTAACATCGTAAACTTCTCTCCTGAACAGCTACAACAACTTGGGTTAACAACTAAGCAAATTCAAGCTTGGGCTTCAACAGATAAAGAAGTCGATGCTTGTTTAAGCTGGCTTGAGGCTTCTACAAACCATCATATCCTGACACTGACTGACCCGCGTTATCCACCTCAACTCAAACAAATCGTTGCACCGCCACCTCTACTTTTTGTTCAAGGAAACCCTACTTGTCTTTCTCAGCCACAAATCGCGATGGTTGGCAGTCGAAATGCGAGTATTGATGGATTACAGCATGCACGTCAGTTTGCTGCAGAGTTTGTTCAGCACGATTTTATTGTCACCAGTGGTCTCGCTTTAGGCATTGATGGTCATGCGCATGATGGTGCGTTGCAAGCGGGTGGTAAGACGATTGCGGTGCTAGGATCTGGCTTAGAAAATATTTATCCGGCACGTCATCGTGGTTTAGCGCAACGTGTTATTGAACATGGGGCTTTGGTGTCTGAGTTTCGGCCTAATGCCAAGCCGCGCCCAGAAAACTTCCCGCGTCGTAATCGTATTATTAGTGGATTATCGCTTGGTGTACTGGTCGTCGAGGCGGCGAAAAAGAGCGGCTCGTTAATTACAGCTCGTTACGCGCTTGAGCAAGGTCGAGAAGTATTTGCGCTGCCAGCGTCAATCAATGCCCCCAATGCCTGCGGTGGAAACCAGTTGATACGTCATGGCGCTTGCCTCGTAGAAAAGACGAAAGATGTCTTAGATGAAATACAGTCCTTGCTTGATTGGTCTATTAATCAGAGTACCGATTTATTTTCTACGTTAAATGATGAAGAAGAATTGCCATTTCCTCAGCTGTTAGCTAACGTAGGAAGTGAAGCTACACCGGTTGATATTCTTGCAAACAGGACCAATATACCTGTCCAAGAAGTCATGATGCAGCTCTTAGAGTTAGAACTCTCTGGGCATGTCGTTGCGGTTTCAGGTGGCTATATTCGAAAGGGGAGGGGCTAGCTATGATGATGGATATACTGATGTATCTATTCGAAACCTACATCCATAGCGATGCAGAGTTACAGGTCGAACAAGACGAGTTGGAAGAAGAGTTGCTTCGTGCTGGCTTCCAACAAAAAGATATCTACAAAGCCCTTGTCTGGTTAGAAGAGCTTGCCGCATTGCAGCAAAGTGACACCTCTTCTGCAATCTCGACTTGCATGGCTTCGTCATCAACTCGTATCTACACAGCGAAAGAGATGCAGCGTTTAGATTTGGAATGCCGAGGATTTCTATTGTTTCTCGAGCAAATCAATGTGTTAACCACAGAAACTCGCGAAATGGTGATTGACCGAGTGATGGGATTAGAAACGAGTGAGTTTGAGCTTGAAGACCTCAAATGGATCATTCTGATGGTGCTGTTTAATGTGCCTGGCAACGAAAACGCTTACACGCTAATGGAAGAGCTGTTGTACACCAAGGAACAAGGGATTCTTCACTAACCATCTGGGCAAGTTCGAGTTTAGCCAGAATAAACGCGAGCTTGTCTTTTTGTGTGTTTTTCACGAAACGGTAAGTATGAGTAGTAAAATCGACAACACCCTTTTCTCTGCCCATGAACACGCTTTGGAGCACGAGCCGTGTCCAAAATGTGGTGGTGAGCTGACTCTCAAGCACGGAAAACATGGCCCATTTCTCGGCTGTAACCATTACCCAAGCTGTGATTACATTAAACCGCTACACAGCAATGATGGTCACATCGTGAAAGAGTTGGGTGTGCCTTGTCCTGAGTGTGGCAATGAGTTGGTTCTCCGCCAAGGGCGCTACGGTATGTTCGTTGGTTGTAGCCATTACCCGGCTTGTCATCATATTGAGTCGATTAATCAACCAGAGCCAGAGGCGCAGTCACAAGAGCAACACGCTTGCCCTGAATGTGGCAAAGGACATTTGGTTGAGCGTAAAACCCGATTTGGCAAAACCTTCTACGCGTGTGATAACTACCCTAAATGCAAATTTGCTGTGAACCTTGCTCCGGTCAAGGGGCGATGCGAAGAATGTGGTTTTACTTTGTTGGTGGAGAAGAAACTCGCCAGTGGTGTGAAATTGCAATGTGCCAACCGTAAGTGCCAGCACACCCAACAAGGGTAAATACATCAAAGGAATTAAAAAGGGTCGCATCGTGCGACCCTTTTTTTATTTTTTTGCTGCCAAACGTTAGTGTTGAGGCTGTTTAGCGAACGCTTGCACGGCTGGGAAAGCTATTGGGTCTAAGATGTCTGCCAGAGCGCACAACCTACGGTGCAATTCTCCTGGGTAGTCGCCACACACGTTGATGTGTCCCATCTTGCGACCTGCACGTTTCTCTTTGCCATACCAATGAAGGTGGCAACCATCCATTAATAACAATGCTTCTGGTAGTGTGTCTTCACCAAGAATATTAATCATTGAGGTTTCACGAACCAATTTCGTACTGCCTAATGGTAAGCCGCACACTGCGCGCAGATGGTTTTCAAACTGACACGTTTCTGCACCTTGCTGTGTCCAGTGACCAGAGTTGTGCACGCGTGGAGCAATCTCATTCACTAAAAGTGCCCCATCGACATCAAAGAACTCAAGCGCTAATACGCCAACGTAATCTAGGCTATCTGCGACTGCCGTGAACATTTGCTTTGCTTGTTCCTGTAACCCTGGCGCATCAATCGCAGTAGAAAGACTCAATACACCGTTGGTGTGGACGTTCTCTGCCAGAGGATACACTTCCACACTGCCATCTTTGCTTCGAGCACCAACCAGTGATACTTCGCGGTTAAAAGGAACAAACTCTTCAGCAACAATCGCTTGAGTTGGTGTTGCCGCGATGCACTCTGCCATCTCAGTCCAAATGTCGTCGACTTGAGAAGCTTCTTTTAAGCGCCATTGGCCTTTACCATCGTAACCACCTAATGCACTTTTCAGAACCATTGGCATACCAACGTGTTCAATTGCGCGCTCAAAGTCTTCACGAGTTTCAATGACGTAGTATTTCGCGTTGCGCACGCCGGCATCATCAAGCAGTGCTTTTTCAATACGGCGATCACCACCTGCTTTGATGGCTTGCGTACTTGGTAGGAACTTGCCGCTCGCTTCGCAAACTTTGAGCACGTCATGTGGAATATGCTCGAACTCGGCAGTAATCACATCAACTTGCGTAATCGCATTTTCCAAGCCATGGCCAAGTACCTGTTGAGTTAAAGGGTGAACGACATCACCGCTGCTGACATCGTAAGCTGAAATTTGAATATTCAGTGGCGCACCAGCCAGAGACATCATACGAGCCAACTGACCCGCACCAAGAACCAGTACATGCATCTGATTAATCCTCTGCAGGGTTTGGATTTGCGAGAACTGTTTCCGTTTGCTCATTACGGAATGCTTCTACCTTCGCCATGATGTTTTCATCATGAGTGCCTAGGATTTGCGCTGCTAGGATACCGGCGTTTGCTGCGCCCGCTTCGCCAATCGCCAATGTACCAACCGCAATTCCCTTTGGCATCTGTACAATAGAAAGCAGTGAATCCATACCTTTCAGTGCACGAGACTGAACGGGAACCCCAAGCACAGGCAAACTAGTAAACGCCGCCGCCATACCTGGTAGGTGGGCTGCACCACCTGCGCCTGCGATGATAACTTTGATGCCGCGTTCTTTTGCGCCACTGGCGTAGTCAGCCAGTAATTGAGGAGTTCGGTGTGCTGACACGACTTTTGTTTCGTAAGGCACGCCAAATTGGTCTAGCATGTCCGCTGCTAGTTTCATGGTTGGCCAATCGGATTTAGAACCCATGATGATACCGACTTTCATCTCAAACTCCTTTAAGCTGCAAAAATTAGGTGAGCTATAAATTTGTGCGCATTATACGGGGATTTTTATCTCAAGCAAACGTTTGCGTCTTGTTGTTGGCGCTATTGATACATTTTATAAAAAAATTGCTTTAGTGTCTGAGAATGAATATTTGTACACTTAGTGAAAACAACACAGTCAAACAAATAGGAAGTAATCGGTGGATAACTTTGAACAAGTGCTCAACGCACTCAAGCAAGGCGAAGTGATTGCCTATCCAACAGAAGGGGTTTTTGGTGTCGGATGTGATCCAGATAACCCAGAAGCAATTCAAAAGCTATTAGAGCTCAAGCAGCGTCCGGTAGAAAAAGGGCTGATTCTCATCGCGGCAAGTTATGATCAGCTCTTGCCTTATATTGATGAATCTCAGTTGACTGAAGAACAATTACAGACTGTTCATGCCACTTGGCCAGGCCCATACACTTGGATCATGCCAGCGAGCGATAAAGTATCCAACTGGGTTTCAGGGCAGTTTGATTCAATTGCGGTTCGTGTGACTGATCATCCTTTGGTGCAAAAAATGTGTAATGCATTCGGAAAGCCGTTAACCTCTACCAGCGCGAACCTTTCCGGCTTACCACCGTGTATGACCACGGAAGAAGTCGAAGAGCAGTTGGGTGATAAGCTGGTCGCCATTCTTCGTGGCGAGACCAGCGGTCGTGATAAACCCAGCGAGATTCGTGACGCCAAAACTTCACAAATATTAAGACAGGGTTAACCCTGCTAGCCAGCCATCATTAGGTTTCACGTAATAGGTAATAACGTATGTCAGCGATCGATAAGCACGCCGTAAAGCAGTTCTTGATGTCACTTCAGGATTCCATTTGTCAGCAGTTAGAACAAGAAGATGGAAAGGCCGTCTTTGTCGAAGATGCATGGCAACGTGAAAAAGGAGAGCGTCTGGGTGGCGGTGGTCGCTCACGTGTTTTGCGTGATGGCCTTGTTTTCGAGCAGGGAGGCGTGAATTTCTCGCATGTGGAAGGGAAAGAAATGCCAGCATCTGCGACAGCGCATCGCCCAGAGCTAGCGGGTCGTCGTTTTGAAGCGATGGGTGTTTCTTTGGTTATTCACCCTAAAAACCCTTACGTACCGACTTCACACGCCAATGTCCGCTTCTTTATTGCAGAAAAAGATGGCGAAGACCCAATTTGGTGGTTTGGTGGTGGTTTTGACCTAACGCCGTTCTACCCATTTGAAGAAGATTGCCAATCATGGCACGACACTGCAAAACAGCTTTGTGCACCATTTGGTGACGATGTTTACCAAGAGCATAAGGCATGGTGTGACAAATATTTCTTCCTACCACATCGTAATGAAACTCGCGGTGTTGGCGGTTTGTTCTTTGATGATCTAAACCAGTGGGAATTTGATAAGTGTTTTGCTTACATCAAAGCAGTCGGTGAAGGCTATTGCCAGGCTTATTTGCCGATCGTTTCTCGTCGTAAAGAGATCGAGTATGGTGAGCGTGAGCGTGAATTCCAACTATATCGTCGCGGCCGTTACGTAGAGTTCAACTTAGTGTATGACCGTGGCACCTTATTTGGTTTACAAAGTGGTGGGCGTACTGAGTCGATTCTGATGTCAATGCCGCCGCTCGCTCGCTGGGAGTACTGCTACGAGCCAGAAGCGGGATCGCCAGAAGCTGAACTTTACGAGCGATACCTAACGCCCCGAGAGTGGTAAGCACGGAATCTCCTTTTCTATATAGATAGATAGTGATAGGGTCATCTGTAATCAGGTGGCCCTGTTTTCTCTATATCTAAGTAAGGAACAAAGGTAAGGAAATGACCCAGCAAATCGATCGCTATGCCGTGTTTGGTAATCCTATCGGACACAGTAAGTCGCCATTCATTCACACCTTGTTTGCTCGTCAAACTAATCAATCTTTGGTGTACACCGCAGAAAGTGCACCTGTTGATGGTTTTATTGACGCGGCGAAGGTGTTTTTTGCTGAAGGTGGCAAGGGGTGCAACATCACTATGCCATTTAAAGAAGATGCTTATCAATTTGCTAGTCGATTGACAGAACGGGCTCAGTTAGCAGGCGCGGTAAATACCCTCAAGAAGTTAGACGATGGTGAAATCATCGGTGACAACACTGATGGTGCAGGTTTAGTGCAAGATCTGCTTCAGCATCAGGTTGTATTGGAAGGCGCGCGAATCCTAATTATTGGCGCTGGTGGTGCAGCTCGTGGTGTTATTAAGCCACTACTCGATCAAAAGCCGACCTCTTTAACCATTACCAACCGTACCTTTAGTAAAGCACAGGAGCTTGCAGAGCTGTTTGCCTCTCACGGTCCTATCCGCGCCAAAGAGATGGCAAGTATTGATGAAGAGTATGATGTCATCATTAACTCCACATCCGCTTCTCTTAGTGGTGAACTACCGACTATTTCATCCTCCATCTTTGCCGCTAACAGTACAAGCTATGACATGATTTATGGCAAAGGGGTGACGAGCTTTAACTTATGGGCAAAAGAGAATGGCGCCGCTCATGCGTATGATGGTCTTGGAATGTTAGTTGGGCAGGCTGCGGAAAGCTTTATGCTTTGGCGTGGCTTACGTCCTGGTGCTAAACAAGTTCTCAGAGAACTAAGAAAGAACCTTGAAGGTCAATAAGCGATGAATCAATCCATCTTATTCCCAGATATTCAATCATGGGATGAAGTATCACAATCGGTAAACTTTTCGGCGCAACAATCAGGCGCACTAATAGAGTGCTTTGTGACGAAACAAAAGCTAGAAAAGCTCAGTGGTTCACTGATTGAAACTGAGCAAGCGGCAATTAAAGTGTTTACTGGCTACCGATTCGACCTAGAAGAAATGGCTGAAGAGCTAATAGAAGATGAAGCCTTCAACGAAGAAGGCCATATCATCATCGGTTAACAGGGCTTTAGTTCAAGTCTTTTACTTCATTTAAGTAGTCGTTTTTGTTCTGCACATAGTTGTTGGCAGACTTTTGCAAGAAAGCTCGTTCTTTTTCTGATAGAGGGCGAGCTTGCTTTACTGGGCTTCCAACATATAAGTAGCCACTTTCTAATACTTTCCCAGGTGGCACTAAACTGCCTGCTCCGATCATCACCTCTGACTCAATTACAACAGCATCTAAAACAATAGCTCCCATACCAACCAAAACACGATCGTGGATCTGACAACCGTGCAGCATCACTTTGTGGCCAATCGTAACGTCATTACCAATAATCAATGGGTAGCCGTTTGGGTTTTCGGCGTTCTTATGGGTGACATGCAAAACACTGCCATCTTGAATATTCGTTCGATCACCAATGTGAATGTGGTTTACATCGCCTCGCGCTGCTACCAATGGCCAAATGCTAGAATCATCGCCAATTCGGATATCACCGACTAAAACAGAGGTTGGGTCAACGTAAACACGCTCACCAAGTTCAGGCTTTATACCTTTGTAGCTTCTCATTGAGCTCATCTTTTTTCCTTATTCAGGGCGATTACAGGGTGTATGGAGGTAGAATAGTAGTGAAAATTCGCCTTTTAGAATAAAAAACACCCAAACGATAAAAAAATCAAAAAAAACGAGAAAAAGGGCTTGCCAATGTGATCGCAATCTCTATAATGCCACCTCGCTGA
>NZ_JAWOTD010000021.1:0-77898 GCF_033338715.1 Vibrio sp. Vb1337
GTACTTTCAGAAGAGCCTTACATCGGTTATCTTCACCGTGTTGATCAATCTATCAACCGCAATATTATTGTGGCAGTAAAACCATAATCGACTTGAGTCGAACGAACCCTATGGAAAAGCCAACGACACGTTGGCTTTTTTTACCTCTGAGCTCAACGAGTTCTCTTGTAAATAGAAGGTAGAGAATGAAACCGACAGTGGAAATTTTGACAGATATTTTGGCGGAAGTACGCCCTTTAATCGGCCAAGGTAAAGTGGCTGATTACATTCCTGCTCTGGCAAAAGTACCCAGCAACAAGTTAGGTATTGCGGTATACACCAACGAAGGTGAGGTTATTAAGGCGGGTGATGCCGATGAACCTTTCTCTATCCAATCTATTTCAAAAGCATTGAGCTTGACGTTAGCGATGTGCTTGTACAAGCAAGAAGAAATTTGGTCTCGAGTGGGAAAAGAGCCTTCGGGGCAGGCATTTAATTCGCTAATCCAGCTAGAAATGGAGCAAGGTATTCCTCGTAATCCATTTATAAATGCTGGAGCGATAGTAGTGGCGGATTTGTTACAAACTCGCTTATCTGCGCCTCGTCAGCGCCTGTTGGAGTTTGTGCGTCAGCTTTCTGGTGATACCCATATTGTGTATGACAAAGTCGTTGCGGCATCCGAAATGATGCATGGTGACCGTAATGCGGCGATTGCATATCTCATGCGTTCGTTTGGCAACTTCGAAAATGAAGTGATTCCAGTACTACAAAACTACTTCCACGCTTGTGCGCTGAAGATGAGTTGCGTCGATTTGGCTAAAACGTTTAGCTATTTAGCAAACAAGGGCACATCGGTACAAACGGGTAAGCCTGTAGTTTCTCCTGTGCAAACCAAACAACTTAATGCACTGTTAGCAACGTGTGGCTTGTATGATGGCGCGGGCGAGTTTGCTTATCGCGTTGGTATGCCTGGTAAGTCTGGTGTTGGTGGTGGCATTATTGCGGTAGTACCTGGTGAAATGACCATTTCAGTATGGTCTCCAGAGCTTGATCCTTCAGGTAACTCGCTTGCTGGTACTAAGGCGCTTGAGCTGCTCTCAGAGCGAATTGGCCGTTCAATTTTCTAATGTTGGAAATGTGTCAACCTTATTTAGGATGGTACTGTTTCTAAATAAAAAGCCTCTCAATTGAGAGGCTTTTTTTGTTTTGGGGTTGCGTTAGTCTTCGCTTTCTTCGGCCATAAAGGCTTCGAGCAAATCATTAAGGAAGAGCTTCCCTTTTTCAGTAATTTGCCAGTGGGTAGGCGTTTCACTCAGGTAGCCCATTTCTATCGCCCAGTTGATGGTTTCTTGAATCGTACTAAGCGGTAAGCCCGTGGTGTCCACGTAATCTTGCTTCGGACAGGCTTCAATTAAGCGGAATCGGTTCATAAAGAACTCGAATGGACGATCTTCATCCGCGACGACATGTTCCGTATGCAGATAAGGTTTGACCATATTTTGATAAGCCGCTAAATAGCCTCGCGGGTGTTTTACCTTGGTCGTTCGAATAATACGTCCGTCGGTAAAACTGAGTTTGCCATGAGAGCCACAACCGATACCAAGGTAATCACCAAAGCGCCAGTAGTTGAGGTTGTGCTGACACTGATAGCCCGGCTTGCTGTAACCGGAGATTTCATATTGCACATAACCCGCGGCTGCAAGTTTTTGGTGTCCGAGCTCGAAAATATCCCACAAGTCATCATCGTCAGGTAGCGTTGGTGGCTTGTAGTAAAACATGGTGTTTGGTTCGATGGTCAACTGATACCAAGACAAGTGCGGCGGTGCCAACTCAATCGCTTTGTCCAAATCTGCCAAGGCTTGTTCGATGCTTTGATCAGGTAAGCCGTGCATGAGATCGAGGTTAAAGCTGTTCAAACCGATTTGGTGCGCCAGCTTAGCAGCATTGACGGCTTCGTCTTGGCCGTGAATGCGCCCCAAACGCTCAAGCTTCTGCTGCTCAAAGCTTTGTACGCCGATAGAGATACGCGTTACACCAGCTTTGCGGTAGCCAACAAAACGCTCTGCTTCGATGGTGCCTGGATTCGCTTCCATGGTTATTTCGATTTCAGGCTTGAACGGGATACGCGCTTCAATGCCCTTAAGTAGACGCTCGATGCCTTCTGCCGAAATCAAACTCGGCGTACCACCACCAATGAAGATTGAATGCAGTGGACGTGGCGCTTCGTTAAGTCGGTATTTCTCAATGTCGGTATCCAAATCTTCTAAAAGGGCACTGATGTACTCTTCTTCTGGAATCTCGGTTTTGAGCGCGTGAGAGTTAAAGTCGCAATACGGGCACTTTTGCACACACCACGGGATGTGTACATACAAGCTGAGTGCTGGGGGCGTTAACATGGTCTAATTCGCTCGTGATTACTGAGACACTTGCTCAGACAGTTGAGCAAACAACGACTTGAGCGCTTTACCGCGGTGAGACAGTTGTTTCTTACGTGCAGGTTCAAGTTCGGCTGACGCACAGTTGTCTTCAGGAACAAAGAAGATTGGGTCGTAGCCAAAGCCATTTTCACCGTGTGCTTCAGTTAGAATTCGGCCTTCCCATTTACCGTGACAGACGATAGGCGTTGGGTCGTTCTCGTGACGCATGAGGACTAATACACAGTGGAAACGTGCTGTACGCTCTGCTTCTGGTACGCCTTCCATTGCCGCTAGCAATTTTTCTAGATTCTCTTGATCAGATGCGCTCTCGCCTGCGTAACGTGCAGAGTAAATGCCCGGAGCGCCTTTTAAGAAATCGACTTCTAAGCCAGAGTCATCTGCAATCGCAGGAAGCCCTGTTTCTTGTGCGGCATGGCGAGCTTTAATGATTGCGTTTTCAATGAAAGTTGTACCCGTTTCAGCTACTTCCGATACATTGAATTCACTTTGCGCTAATACTTCAAAGCCGAAGTCAGACAACAAATCTGCCATTTCACGAACTTTGCCTTGGTTACCAGTTGCTAGCACAATTTTTTTCATGGGAATCTCTTTTAATAGTGATAGAGGAGAACAAATCGTTCTCCTCTAGATATTCTTTAACTAATAAGTGGTTTTTAGCCTGCTTAGATCCAAAAGCTTTTGGAACATCACAACCCAATTACTCTTCAACATAAAACTTCTGGGTGAATTTAAGCTTACCTGAGCCTTTGTTTCCAGCTTTTACGTCAATATCGAAAGTAAAAGTTTCTTCGTGGGTAATTGGTAGTTCGGCTAAATAGTATATCGCATTGCCTTCTTTGACTTCACGAAAGGTCAAGGTCTGAGTTTGGCCGATAAGGTTCTTCGCGCGTCCAGCAATTTTTGCTTCTAATGCTGGCTTACCCAATGAAGCTCTATCTAACACGCTAATATTAACCACAGCGAGGTATCCATTACGTTTGATATCGTAGTTACGTGCGACTTTGGGTGTTAGGAATGTTGAGTTAAACGCGACATAGTGTACTTCGATATCTTTCATATTTTTAAACTGATCGGCGAAGCTTGGTAACGACAACAGGCTAATCAGTAATGCGGTAATCCATTTGCTCATTGTTACTTCCTCAAAGCACTTGTTATAAAACAACCAAAGCTGCAATTTTACCTTGGTCAGGGGGTAAAAAATGCGTACTCAGTCGTTGGTATTAGTAAGTGTGGTACAAAATCGTAAATAAAAAGCCATCATAAGATGGCTTTAATTTCTGTCGGTATCTGGGTAGGCGATTCTATCCGAATTTGTTTGTGCCGTCCTAATTCACCTTTTTCTATGTGAACCAAGCCCTTAGCGATTTTAAACTGCTTGGCTAAGAACTTAGTTAGGTGTGCATTAGCTTTGCCATCGACAGGTGGAGCAGTAATGGCGATTTTTAGCTCTTCACCATGCAAGCCAACGATTTTATCGCGGCTAGCTTTAGGTTGAATATAGAGCTTCAGGATGATGTCCTCACCATCTTGCCAAACTGCAGCTGACATTATAGCTGGAACCAAATTGGACCAATGATATCGCCCATTAAGAAGTTCGCGAACTGCAAGCCGATAAATAACACTAGTACGCTTAAATCAAGACCACCAATAGCCGGAAGAATACGACGGATTGGAGCGCACATTGGCTCGGTCAGTTGATGGAATACGTACTCGATAGGGCTGCGGCCTTGGCTTACCCAGCTCAAAATTGCACGGATCAATAGTACCCAGAACAATAGGCCACCTGCGGCTTTGATTAATGATAATAAGCCCAAGAATAAGAAGTCAGCGCTGAAAGAGACGGAACCGTTCGAAGCTATTAGGATAAGCACGACAAATTTAAGCACACACAACACGTAGGCAAACAACACGGTTGCTAGGTCAATATTCCCCACGGAAGGGATAACGCGGCGCAATGGACCAATGACCGGCTGAGTCGCTTTTACTATAAATTGCGAGAATGGGTTGTAGAAGTCTGCGCGCGCAGCTTGCAACCAAATTCGCAAAATTACGACCATGATGTACAGGTCAAATAGGGTTGAGATGAGAAAACTCATTGAATTCATAAGGTACCCTTAACAAGTGATGGATGATACTAAACGGAGTTCATCCAAATAATTAAAACAGTTTTTCCATTTCTTCCGCGCGAGCCACAGCAGCTTGCATGGCTTTAGCGACAATATCTGAAAGTTGATGTTCGTTGAATGTACGCAGTGCTTCTGCCGTTGTCCCACCTTTCGAAGTTACGTTCTCACGCAGGGTCGATAGCTCAGTTTCTGGGTTGCTAACCACCATACTGGCCGCGCCCAGTGCAGCTTGCTGAACCAATAGTCGAGCAGTCTCTTTATCAAAGCCTTGCGCAATCGCTTCTGCTTGCATCGCTTCCATAAACAGGAAGAAGTATGCTGGAGCACTGCCCGCTGCGGCAATCACATTATTGATACCTGACTCTTGCTCAACCCAACATACTTTACCGACCGCTTCCATTAACTCTGCGGCAAAAGCTTTGTCGTGCTCGGTTACATAAGTTGGTGCGAATAACCCACTCATACCCAACCCAAGTTGTGATGGCGTATTTGGCATAACACGAACCAAGTTCAATTTGGTGGCTAGCATATCATCCAATCGAGAACAGTTGATGCCTGCGGCAATAGAAATCACCAGTTTATTAGTGAAATCGATCGATTGCAGTGGTTTACAGACATCCGCCATCATTTGCGGTTTCACAGACAATACCACCACATCCGCCTCGGTCGCAGCTTGGATGTTATCGCTGGTGGTACGGATGCCAAAATCTTGTTCTAGCAGAAGGCGGCGAGCCTCTGAAGGAGCCGTCGCGGTAATGTTTTGCGCTGGGTATCCGTTAGCAACCAAGCCTGAAACAATGGCTCTCACCATGTTGCCAGCACCAATGAAGGCGATTTTTTTATGTTCCATTTGTCTGATTTCCATCATGATATTTAGAATTTGTTGTGCGCTCAGGTGTATAATGGCGCCGCTGTTACTTACTGCTCCTATTGGCGAGTAAGATGATTGCGCACTTACGCTCTAACGATTGACGACATAACTTATGTCGCGAGTGAGCGTTTTGTTGATTTAGCTGTAGTCTCGTGCGCCGAAAATAGCGGTTCCAATACGAACCATTGTACTACCAGCTTCGATTGCAGCGGTCATATCACCACTCATTCCCATTGATAATGTATCGATTTCTGGGAACTGTGCTTCGAGTGTTTGCTTCAACGTAGCCAACTTCTGAAATTCACGGAGCTGTGATTCGTAGTCAGACACGTTGGCAGGAATCGACATCAACCCTCTTAAAGTGAGGTTGGGTAGGCGAGAAATCAACTCCGCCAGCTCGAATACTTCCGCTTCAGTGACACCAGACTTAGATGTCTCACCACTGGTGTTAACCTGAATCAGAACTTGTAGCGGTTTAAGTTCGCTTGGCCGCTGATCATTCAGGCGTTGAGCAATCTTGGTTCGATCGATGGTGTGAACCCAATCGAAATGTTCAGCAACAAGTCGCGATTTATTCGATTGAATCGGGCCAATGAAGTGCCATTCGATTCGATTATCTGGATAATGCTCGGCAAAGTGCTGAACTTTACTGACGCCCTCTTGAACGTAGTTTTCACCAAAGGCGGTTTGTCCCGCTTGGTAGGCTTCGAGAATTGCCTCGACAGGTTTAGTTTTGCTTACCGCTAGAAGTTGCACTGACTCTGGAGTTCGACCACATTTTTGCTCGTCATATCGAATTTGAGAGGTGATATGTTCAATATTTTGTTGAATACTACTCATAGCTGTACTTTAGACTTAAGGATTTTAAATGGATATCACTGAGTTACTGGATTTTAGTGTAAAACATAATGCCTCGGATCTACATCTTTCTGCAGGTGTCCCACCAATGGTTCGTATTGATGGGGATGTGAGAAAACTAGGCATTCCAGCGTTTACACACCAAGAAGTGCATCGTTTGGTTTTCGAAATCATGAACGATGCCCAACGCAGTGAGTTCGAAGAAAAACTCGAAGTCGATTTCTCTTTTGAGTTGCATAACGTTGGCCGTTTCCGTGTCAACGCTTTCAACCAATCTCGCGGTTGTGCGGCAGTATTCCGTACCATTCCAAGCAGCATTCCAACTCTGGAAGAGCTAGAAGCGCCAGAGATCTTCAAAAAAATTGCGAATGCTGAAAAAGGCTTAGTTCTGGTCACTGGCCCAACAGGTTCAGGTAAATCGACGACCTTAGCAGCCATTGTTGACTACATTAACCGTAATCACAACAAGCACGTACTCACAATTGAAGATCCGATTGAATTTGTTCACAACAACAATAAATGTTTGATCAACCAGCGTGAAGTTCACCGTGACACCCATAGTTTCCAAAATGCTTTGCGTAGTGCATTGCGCGAAGACCCAGACGTTATTCTGGTTGGTGAGATGCGTGATAAAGAAACCATCAGCCTTGCCTTAACGGCGGCAGAAACGGGTCACTTAGTTTTCGGGACGTTGCACACCAGCTCGGCGGCAAAAACCATTGACCGTATTATCGATGTATTTCCTGGTAGTGATAAAGATATGGTCCGCTCGATGCTATCTGAGTCTCTTCGTTCGGTTATCGCGCAAAAGCTTCTGAAGCGTAATGGTGGTGGACGTATTGCATGCCATGAAATTATGATGGCAACGCCTGCGATTCGTAACTTGATCCGCGAAGACAAAGTCGCGCAGATGTATTCGATCATTCAAACAGGTGCGGCTCATGGCATGCAAACCATGGAGCAAAATGCTCGTCAGTTAATGGCGCAAGGCATGGTTGCTCGTGAAGAGGTCGATAGTAAGATCGGATTAGAAGTGCAGCAATTCTCGTAACGTTCATACAGATAATGGTGAATACGGAAGATGGATCTAGATAAATTTCTCGAAGGCATGCTGGCGCTGAAAGCGTCGGATCTTTACATCACGGTTGGAGCGCCAATTCTATTTCGTGTGGATGGCGAATTGCGTCCGCAAGGGGAAAAACTTACCGAGAGCGATGTGGCTGCATTACTCGACAGCGCTATGGAACCAGATCGGCGTCAGGAATTTCGTAAAAGTCGCGAGTCGAATTTTGCCATTGTGAGAGATTGTGGTCGCTTCCGTGTGAGTGCCTTTTTTCAACGCGAGTTACCAGGCGCAGTGATTCGTCGTATTGAAACTAATATTCCTACTTTTGAGCAGTTAAAGTTACCGTTAGTGTTGCAAGATTTGGCGATAGCTAAGCGTGGTTTGGTGCTGGTGGTCGGTGCTACTGGTTCGGGTAAATCGACCACTATGGCGGCGATGACAGGCTATCGAAACAGTAATAAAACCGGGCACATTTTGACGGTCGAAGATCCGATCGAGTTCGTGCATGAACACAAGCGCTGTATCGTGACTCAACGTGAAGTTGGGTTAGATACGGAAAGCTATGAAGTTGCGCTTAAAAACTCGCTGCGCCAAGCACCAGATATGATTTTGATTGGTGAGATCCGTAGCCGTGAAACAATGGAATACGCGATGACCTTCGCCGAAACGGGTCACCTGTGTATGGCAACGTTGCACGCCAACAATGCAAACCAAGCTTTAGAGCGCATTCTTCACTTGGTACCGAAAGATCAAAAAGAACAATTCTTGTTCGACTTGTCGATGAATCTGAAAGGCGTGGTTGGTCAGCAGCTGATCCGAGATAAAAGTGGGCAGGGACGTCATGGTGTATTTGAGATCTTGCTAAATAGCCCACGTGTGTCGGATTTGATTCGTCGCGGAGATTTACATGAGTTGAAGTCAACCATGGCTCGCTCAAATGAGTTTGGTATGCTGACGTTCGATCAATCTCTTTATAAGTTAGTGATGCAAGGTAAGATCAGCGAAGAGGATGCACTACATAGTGCCGACTCGGCAAATGATCTGCGCTTGATGTTGAAAACGCAGCGTGGTGAAGCATTCTCTACGGGCAGTTTGGCGAACGTTAAGATCGATATGGATTAATCCAATCCAGAAACAAAAAAGGTTGGCAGGAGCCAACCTTTTTTCATTGTGCTTGAAGTGTTTACTCACCCCAAAGGGCTTCAAACCAGCTTTCTAGAATCACCACTGCTGACTGGCAGTCAACATTACCTTTCGATAGGGCTTTGTAGCCGCCCATGCTGAACAACTCCGCACGAGCTTCTGCTGTAGATAAACGCTCATCATGCAGTTCAACTGGCAATCCGTATCGGCCTTGCAGACGCTTAGCAAATTTTCGTGCACGAGGGGTTATGGTCTCAAGGTCTTTACCATGCAGATCGGTCGGTAAACCGACCACTAGCAAATCTGGTTGCCACTCTTTGATTTGCTTTTCGATATCGTCCCAGTTTGGAATACCGTCATTGGCTTTAAAGGCTTTTAATGGGGAAGCTGTACCAGTAATTTCTTGGCCAATAGCGCTACCAATGCTTTTGGTTCCAAAGTCAAAAGCCATAATTGTGCGTGACATAAGGTGTCTCTATCTAATGTAACTGTATATTTGGACTAAGCATGTCCAGAGTCTGCTGAAAGGTGACTTGGGTCGATGCCCAGCTTTTCGACCGCTTTCTTCCAACGCTCGTTGATTGGTGTATTAAAGATAATTTCAGGCGTCGCTTCAATGGTGAGCCAAGAGTTTTCGACCAGCTCACTTTCTAATTGGCCTGCACTCCAACCGGAGTAGCCAAGTGCCACTAAGTAATCACTTGGTTCTGCTTCTGTTCCTAACACCGACAGAATATCACGCGAAGTGGTTACCGCGAGGTCATCGGTCATTTGGACGCTGGACTCGTAGTAATCTTTGGGTTTATGCAAAATAAAACCACGATCTTCCGAGATTGGGCCGCCATTGTAAACTGGTCTATCTAGACTGGCTTCAATTAGGCGCGGGTGTACTGGCTGAACTTCCACCTGCTTGAGCATGTTGCCGACGGTGATATCAACAGGAGCATTGATCATCAGCCCCATAGCGCCGTCTTCGTTGTGCTCACAAACGTAGATCACGCTGTTTTGAAAGTACGGATCTTTCATCCCAGGCATGGCAACCAAAAAGTGATTTGTGAGATTCATACTCATATTGACCCTTAACTCTCGTAAATGCCCTTAAGCAAACATCATACAGTTTATCATCTAGGTATGTGCATGAGTTTGCTTAAGTTAATGTACTACGCTCTCTATTAACTGTAATACAGTTTGAGTTATTCGCCTTTTACTCGACGCTCAATCGCATCCATCAGTTTGCCTGTGATTGAGATATCAAAAGCAGCTTCAATTTCGCGAATACAGGTTGGGCTGGTGACGTTGATTTCTGTTAGCTTGTCGCCAATTACGTCAAGGCCAACAAAGATAAGGCCTTTTTCTTTCAGTGTCGGAGCAACGGTTTGCGCAATTTTGAGGTCGGTTTCGCTTAGCGGACGAGCTTCACCAGTACCACCAGCGGCTAGGTTGCCGCGCGTTTCGCCTTTAGCAGGAATGCGTGCTAGACAGTAAGGCATGGGTTCGCCATCTACCACTAAGATACGTTTGTCACCGTTGCTGATATCTGGCACGAAGGTTTGCGCCATTGCGTAGTTTTGACCGTGGTTAGTCAATGTCTCGATGATCACAGAGACGTTTGGATCGTTTTCCTTCACACGGAAGATGGACGCGCCACCCATACCATCAAGCGGTTTCAGGATGACATCACCATGTTTTTCACGAAATTCTTTAATTTTTTCTGCTTTTCGCGTCACGATAGTTGTAGGTGTCAGCTCTGGGAACCATGCTGTAAACAGCTTTTCGTTACAATCACGTAAGCTTTGAGGCTTGTTAACGATCAGTGCACCTTGTTCTTCTGCACGCTCAAGGATGTAAGTCGCGTAGATGTATTCAGTATCAAACGGAGGATCTTTACGCATTAGCACCGCGTCTAGCTCAGACAGTTCGATAGTTTGCTCTGATTTGAACTCGTACCAACCGTTTGGATCTTCTTTTAGTTCCACCACTTTAGTATCTGCAATGGCAACGCCTTGATCGAGATGCAGATCATTCATTTCCATGTAGTGGATTTCATAGCCGCGTCGTTGCGCTTCAAGCATCATGGCAAAGCTAGAGTCTTTTTTGATGTTAATGGACGAGATTGGGTCCATTACGATACCGAGTTTGATCATTATTTTTCTCCGTTTAACCAAGATCGCCGAAACGAACTTGTAAGGCTGTAATTGCTGTCAGAGCCGCTGTTTCGGTGCGCAGAACGCGAGGGCCGAGTAGCGTTTCTTCAAATTGGTATTCTCGAGTCATCTCGATCTCTTCAGACGATAAACCGCCTTCAGGACCGATCAGTAGGCGCACTTTTTCAACCGGGGTTGGCAAAGTGTTGATTGAGTATTTAGCACGAGGGTGAAGGTTAAGCTTTAAACCATCGTACTCTTCTTGACACCACTCTTCCAAGCTCATAATTGGACGAATTTCGGGCACGACATTACGCCCACATTGCTCACAGGCACTGATGGCGATTTTCTGCCATTGCGCGAGTTTTTTCTCAAAACGCTTTTGGTCAAGCTTGACGCCACAACGTTCAGAAATCAGAGGAGTGATGGTATTGACGCCAAGTTCAACAGACTTTTGGATGGTGAACTCCATCTTATCGCCACGTGAAATGACTTGACCAAGGTGCAGATCTAAAGGGGATTCAATACTGCTTTCTACACGCTCGGTGATGTTAACCAAAACTGATTTCTTGCTGACTTCACTGATAACCGCTGGGAACTCTGCGCCACTGCCGTCAAAAAGGAGAACGTCTTGGCCTTCTTTCATGCGCAAAACACGACCGATATGGCCTGCTGCGTCGTCACTTAAAGCAAGTGAGCCAAGTTGATGAATGGTTTCTGGATGATAAATTCGAGGGGTACGCATGAGATTTCCAGCAAGAGAATAAACTTAAACCCTAACATGGATGCTTTGCACTGAAAAAACAAGGGGCAAGAAGCGTTTCAATATCAGTAATTGAAACGCTTCGAGGTCGGAGGTTACAGTGCGCGGCAGGCTTCTTGAACAAATGGGTTGTTATTGCCCTGTACTTTTGCAATGCGCTCGTCACGCTCACATTCCCATTTATCGACAGGATAGGTTTTGTTCCAAGCACTCATTAATTGCGTTTGCTGCTTCGACAGTTTGAAACCGTACTCTTTGCTCATGTATAGATAGGTACGAGCAATTGAGCCACGCGCACGGTCTGGTGGCATGACTTTACGCTGCTTAAAGTTCACTTGCATCTCACAGCGACCATAACTCACGCCATCCATACCGTTCCATTGGCTGAAGTTGTAGTTCGAACGGTCACCGTTTACTTCACCAATAGCAGGAGTTAGGTTGTGCAAGTCTGCTTCCATCAAACGAAAAGTTTTGTCTTTTTTCTTACAGTTTTTACGTCCGCCATCTTGCCAGCATTGACGCTGGTGGCCAAATTGCCACGCAGGAACAACGTGCTCCCATTCGATTCGTGCAGCCCGTTTTTCTTGTTTACGGACTTGGTAACCGCAAGAGGCTAAATCGGGTAAGCCTTTCTTGCCTTGCCATTGAATGTTACAGCCACAGTAGAAGCTTGTTGGGTGGTCTTGATAAATTTTGACCGCCTCACGTTTGGCTGCAGAGAATGAGCTCGGTGGCGCGGCAATCGCAGTGCTAGAAAGCGCGATAAGCAACAGAGAGAGTAAGTATTTCATGATAAAAGTCTTTATAAAGTATGACTTTATTCATGATAACACGCATAAAATAGCTTTAGTGATGAGTAAGTTAACAATAATTGGCGAAGGTAAGGTTTTGATCAACTCGATCTTTATTTTGGGAACGCAAGTAACACTATGAGGTAAGGGCTACGATAATTGAATGCCGGTGAAGTTAAGTGGTTGGCGGCATTTTTGACAAGAGTACGTCGCCTCTTTGCGCAGAACTTTATTATGACGGCGAATCGATAGAGGGTAGGTCATACAACCACAACGATACTCAAAGGTTTTACCTTGAACGGATTTTACTTCAAAGCTGTGAGTGGTTTTGGCTGGTACGTTAAACACGGCTTCCATGACGCCTTTCCATTCTTTACCGTGAGGCCTAACTCGCCCGTAAACCTGATAAGTAATCAGGTGTGCTACTTCATGAGGAATGACTTCATCTAAGAATGCTTGGGTGTTTTCGCGAAATAAAACAGGGTTTAGGCGTACTTGATTTAATTGAAGGTAGGCTTTTCCTGCCGCTTTCCCACGGACGTCGAAGGTGATTGTTGGAATCGGGAAAGAACGTTTGAAAGCTTGTTCTGCCATCGCGATACAGCCCGCCATCACTTGCTTGGCTTTATAGCTGAGTTCTATATCCACAATTCACCTCGATAAATCAAATAAAAAAGCCCCCGCATTTGCGAGGGCCAGATCATAGCATCAGTTAATTATGGTGTGTGTTTTTTCTTGATGGTGGCATGGTAAGCGTGCCATGTACCGTAGCCTAGAATTGGCATGGTAAACAACATTCCGACCCCGTAGGTCGCAAAGCCGATAAGAATACCGCCACAGATGATCGCTGCCCAAACAATCATTGCTGGAATGTTGGATTTCACGGCATTAAAGCTGGTAAATACAGCGGTCATCATGTCTACGCGACGCTCCATCATGAGCGGAATAGAAAAGGCTGAAATGCTAAACACCACACAAGCCAAAACAAAGCCAACTAAAGAGCCGATGACAAGGAAGGGTAGGAACTCACTTAAAGGTGCCCCTTGAACAGAAGGGTAGAGCGCATGAAGTAGAGCGGCAATGCGCATCCAAAATATCATACACACTGCGAGTAACACGGCGAACGCCCATTGAGATGTTGAGTTACGACCGATCGCTTTCATTGAATGGAACAAGCTTGCTTTGTGTCCGCGCTCTCTCTCCCAACTGGCATCATACAAGCCCAGCGCGAGAAACGGACCGATTAACATGTAAACAATCAAACTGGGCATGACGACTAAGTGTGTGCCTTGCCACTGTACGAGCAAAACAATGCCTATCGCAGCAGCCATAAAACAGATGCCATAGAAAGCACTAATAAGCGGCATTCGCACGAAATCATGCAGACCTAATGCGAGCCAATGAAAAGGTGCAGAAAGATTGACCGTATTGCACGGTATGGTTCTGGCGTATTCGTTGTCTGGCACTTCCTTTCGTTTGTTGTGGAAGTCCGATGGATTAACAGTTCGAGGCATAACTCCTCCTTGATTTATTCCCACATTATCCGCTTATACCAACTGACAGCGGTTTTTGTTCAGTCAAACTTGAAGCGACTTTTTCAAGTTTACATCTGAGCATTGGCTTAGTTTGGTATCGGCCATAAAGATGCCTGACTCATGTCTTTACTTAAGTGTTGCTTCCACAGTCGCCAGCATCCGACGTCTCTATTTAAATTGGAGTTAACAATATTTTAACTATTGGCGGAGATGGGATAATTTACAAATAATTGCTTAAAATTTATTCGGTATAAAAATGAGGGAGAAACAGGACTGCTTTGTGGGGCAGGGCGGTATGAGCCGAAATGGCTGGATAAAAGTTGCTGAAAATAAAAAGCCCCCGCCATAGGCGAGGGCTTGATTGATTCTTGCTTGGCTTGATTATTTGATGCCAGCGAAATCGCGTAGAAGTGCAGCTTTGTCTGTCGCTTCCCACGGGAATTCTTCACGACCGAAGTGACCGTAAGCCGCTGTCTTCTTGTAGATAGGTTGAAGAAGGTTAAGCATTTCTTGTAGACCGTATGGACGTAGGTCGAAGAATTGACGAACCGCTTCAATGATGATGTCGTGAGATACTTTCTCAGTACCGAACGTTTCCACCATGATAGACGTTGGATCAGCAACACCGATTGCGTAAGAAAGTTGGATCTCACAACGGTCAGCCATGCCTGCCGCTACGATGTTTTTCGCTACGTAGCGTGCTGCGTATGCTGCACTACGGTCAACTTTTGATGGATCTTTACCAGAAAACGCACCGCCACCGTGACGAGCTGCGCCGCCGTAGGTATCTACGATGATCTTACGACCAGTTAGACCACAGTCACCCATAGGACCACCGATTACGAAGCGACCGGTTGGATTAATGAAGAAGTTTGTTTCTTTGTTGATCCACTCAGAAGGTAGCACTGGCTTAATGATCTCTTCCATTACCGCTTCACGCAGGTCTGAAGTTGAGATTGAGTCACAGTGTTGAGTTGAAAGAACAACCGCGTCGATACCAACGATGTTACCTTGATCGTATTGGAATGTTACCTGAGATTTTGCATCAGGACGCAACCAAGGTAGTGTGCCGTTTTTACGAACTTCTGCTTGCTTTTGAACAAGACGGTGAGAGTAAGTAATTGGCGCTGGCATTAGTACTTCAGTTTCGTTACAAGCGTAACCAAACATGATGCCTTGGTCGCCTGCACCTTGTTCTTTAGGGTCAGCTTTATCAACACCTTGGTTGATATCTGGCGACTGTTTACCGATTGTGTTTAGTACCGCACAAGAATCTGCGTCAAAGCCCATATCTGAATGTACGTAGCCGATTTCACGAACGGTTTCACGAGTTAACTCTTCGATGTCTACCCATGCTGAAGTCGTGATTTCACCACCCACCATTACCATACCGGTTTTAACGTAAGTCTCACATGCAACACGAGCCTTTGGATCTTGCTCTAGAATCGCGTCAAGAACCGCATCAGAAATCTGGTCTGCAATTTTATCTGGATGACCTTCTGATACTGACTCAGAAGTAAACAGGTGCTTAGCCATGTTAGCTCCACTATATCTGGTTTAAAACTGGGGAATGATAAACTCTCCAGCGCAAATTAATACTAATTTTTGTAGGTGTATCTACATCTAGACGTCTATTCTAAATTTGATTGCTCGAATTACAAGCTCTTTTTTGGTTTTTGTTATAACCAAACGTTTGCCTGATTTATTGATAATTTTAAGAACCTCGAACGATTTGGCGCGAAAGGTGCAATATTTGTGAGGTTTTGGACTGGAAAACGTTTGCACACCCAACAGGGCTTTGAGAGAATTATGACCTACTTTTCGTTTCGCTTAATGTACTCAGGAGCAGACATGTCGTCTCGTAAACATCTTGCCAATGCAATTCGTGCTCTAAGCATGGATGGTGTTCAACAAGCTAACTCAGGCCACCCAGGCGCACCAATGGGTATGGCTGATATCGCTGAAGTTCTTTGGCGCTCTCACCTAAACCATAACCCTTCAAACCCAGAGTGGGCCGACCGCGATCGCTTTGTGCTGTCAAACGGTCATGGGTCAATGCTTATTTACTCTCTACTGCACTTAAGCGGTTACGAGCTATCTATTGACGATCTGAAAAACTTCCGTCAATTGCACTCAAAAACCCCAGGTCACCCAGAGTACGGCTACGCGCCTGGTATCGAGACAACAACTGGTCCTCTAGGTCAAGGCATCACTAACGCTGTTGGTATGGCGATCGCAGAGAAAGCACTAGCGGCACAGTTCAACAAAGAAGGTCACGATATCGTTGACCATTTTACGTATGTGTTCATGGGTGACGGCTGTCTAATGGAAGGCATCTCGCATGAAGCATGCTCTCTTGCTGGGACGTTAGGTCTAGGCAAACTGATCGCGTTTTGGGATGACAACGGCATTTCTATCGACGGTCACGTTGAAGGCTGGTTCTCTGACGATACACCTAAGCGTTTTGAAGCGTACGGCTGGCATGTAATCCCAGCAGTCGATGGTCACGACTCAGACGCGATCAACGCAGCAATTGAAGCAGCAAAAGCGGACCCACGTCCTACGCTTATCTGTACCAAAACAATTATCGGTTTCGGTTCTCCTAACAAGTCTGGTTCGCATGACTGTCACGGTGCACCACTAGGTCACGATGAAATCCAAGCGGCTCGCGAATACCTAGGTTGGGAGTACGGCCCATTTGAGATCCCGGCAGATGTTTACGCTGAGTGGGATGCAAAAGAAGCGGGCGCCGCGAAAGAAGCAGCTTGGAATGAAAAATTCGAAGCATACGCTGCAGCTTACCCTGCTGAAGCGGCAGAGCTTAAACGTCGTCTAAACGGCGAACTTCCTGCACAGTGGGAAGAAAAAGCGAACCAAATCATTGCTGATCTTCAAGCAAACCCAGCGAACATTGCATCACGTAAAGCATCGCAAAATGCACTAGAAGCGTTTGGTCAAATGCTTCCTGAGTTTATGGGTGGTTCTGCTGACCTAGCGCCTTCTAACCTGACCATGTGGTCTGGTTCTAAGTCTCTAGAAACGGAGGACTTCTCTGGCAACTACATCCACTACGGTGTACGCGAATTCGGTATGACTGCTATCATCAACGGTATCGCATTGCACGGTGGTTTCGTTCCTTACGGCGCAACATTCCTAATGTTCATGGAATACGCTCGTAACGCAATGCGTATGGCTGCGCTGATGAAAATTCAGAACATCCAAGTTTACACGCATGATTCGATCGGTCTTGGCGAAGATGGCCCAACTCACCAACCTGTTGAGCAAATGGCGTCTCTACGTGTAACTCCAAACATGAGCACATGGCGCCCATGTGACCAAGTTGAGTCTGCAGTTGCATGGAAACTAGCGATTGAACGTAAAGATGCACCAACTGCACTTATCTTCTCTCGTCAAAACCTAGCGCAACAAGAGCGTACTGCTGAACAAGTCGCAGACATCGCGAAAGGTGCTTACATCCTGAAAGATAGCGAAGGTAAGCCTGAGCTAATCCTTATCGCAACAGGTTCTGAGGTTGAGCTTGCAGTGAAAGCCGCTGAGCAACTAACTTCAGAAGGCAAGAAAGTACGCGTTGTTTCAATGCCATCAACAGACGCATTCGACAAACAAGACGCTGCTTACCGTGAATCTGTACTGCCATCAGACGTAACGGCACGTATCGCTATTGAAGCGGGCATTGCGGATTTCTGGTACAAGTACGTAGGCTTCGACGGTCGCATCATCGGTATGACAACATTCGGTGAATCAGCACCTGCTGGTCAGCTATTCGAGATGTTTGGCTTCACGACTGAAAACGTAGTGAACACAGCTAAAGAATTGCTAGCGTAATTGCAGGACCGTCTAAACAGTCGAACGTAAACGACGATTGTTAAACGCTAAAGTTAGAAAGGCCATCATTATGATGGCCTTTTTATTTTTGTCAGGTTTTCCAACCTTGTGGAATGCTTTGGTGAATGCAGTCTAAAAGTACGGATAAGCGCAGTGGTGGTCGTCCTGCTGGTGTATAGCAGTTAATGGAAATAGGCTCAGAAAGCCAACCTTCTAAGCAAGGTGTGATTCGCCCTGGGTGATGTTTCTCATAGCCGCATGCTGTCCAAGTCGGCAGCAGTCCAATACCATGACCATTCGCGATACTGTCTATTTGCATTGCTATGTTGTCGCTGTATAAGCGACTAACAAAGGGTTCTAAAAAGAACTCACCGTGTTGAGGGTGTGCTAGCATCAATCCATTTTCTTGCACTGAACCAAAATCGATCCATGGATGTGCTTCAAGTTCTTTGGGGTGCGGTATAGGCCCATGTTGTTTTAGATAATTTGGAGAGGCAAAAGGCGTATAGCGAAATACCCCCAGCACTTCTTTTCGCCAGTCTAGCTCTTTACGTTCACCGAGCCAGATGAACAAATCTGGGTCATGATGCGCCTCAGAAAAGTCACTGGTAAGTTGAACTCTAACATCGGGATTATCAGCAAGAAAACGATTGAGTACGCCGCCGAGCCAGCTTCTAACTAAGGCAGTATGACAAACAATATGCAGTGGCCCTGAAACTTGGTTCGTTAAACCTTGCAGTGCATCATAACTCTCTTCGCTTAACTCAAGAATCTGGCGGCTGTAGTGGGCAAAGATTTCTCCAGCTCTTGTCAGAACTAATCGATTACCTTGTCTGGCGGTTAGAGCCTGACCGAAGTCTTCTTCTAATTGTGCCAAGCGACGACTTAGCGTTGATTTTGGCTGATTAAGGGCTTTAGCAGCGGCTGTCAAACTTTTATGCTGATTGAGCGCATCAAAGGCTCTAATTGATGCTAAGTCGTGCATATTTCTTTTACTCCTTACTGCGTTATGTACGAGTTCCATAAATGGAAAGAACCGTTCCATAACTCTCACTATGCATCTCATTCTATTTGTGAATAATTCACTTTCGAAAATAATAATCATTATCAATTATGGAGATGTAGATGTCTACTCTTAGACTGCCAGTTATTACCGCAACTGGTATTTTAGCCTTCGTCAGTGTCCCTCATGTTTTTGCCAATGATGCAGTTTCTAAAATGGAAACAGTGGTTGTAACTGCATCAAGTTATGAGCAATCTCAAGCGGACGCGCCTGCAAGTATTAGTGTGATTTCACGTGAGGAGTTGGACTCCCGTTATTACCGCGATGTGACTGATGCACTAAAAAGTGTGCCAGGTGTTGTCGTGACAGGTGGTGGTGATACCACCGACATTAGTATCCGTGGTATGGGTTCTAAATACACTTTGATACTGGTCGATGGTAAACGTCAAAGTACGCGTGAAACTCGTCCAAATAGTGACGGCCCTGGTATCGAACAAGGTTGGTTACCTCCTCTTCAAGCGATTGAGCGAATCGAAGTTATTCGTGGCCCAATGTCGACGCTTTACGGTTCTGATGCGATTGGTGGTGTGATTAACGTCATCACACGAAAAGATGCGCTAGAGTGGACGGGTAATGTTCAACTGGGCACGGTACTACAAGAGAATAGTCGCTCAGGGGGAGAGCAGAGCGCGAACTTTTTCGTTAATGGTCCGTTGGCTGAAAATTTATCTCTCCAAGTATATGGTCAGTACACAACCAGAGAAGAAGATGACATCGAATACGGTTATGAAGATAAAGATATGCAGAGTATCTCTTCAAAACTGACTTACCAGATTAATGATCGCCACTCGGTGCAATTAGAGGGCGGCACGTCGGCACAAAGTCGTCGTGGCAATGTGGGCCTTTCAGTGCCGACCACAGGGTGTCGTGGTGGGTGTGAAGATTCACTGAATGAATATCGTCGTAATTACGTAACGGTAAGCCACAACGGTGATTGGGATTCGGTGGGAATTTCAGATACTTACTTACAGCGAGAAGAGAGCGAGAACAAATCTCGTGAGATGACGATCACCAACACCACGTTCAAATCGAGCTTGGTGACTGGTATTGGAAACCATACGTTGACGACGGGTGTGGACGCTACTCATGCAGAGCTTGAGGATTTCACCTCCAACAAAGCGTCATCGAAGACTGAAACATCGAATACGCAGTGGGCTGTTTTCATTGAAGATGAATGGAGAATTGCTGATCCGTTTAGCGTTACGCTTGGCGGCCGTCTAGATCATGACGAAAACTATGGCGCGCATTTTAGTCCGCGTGTTTACGGTGTATGGCGAGTTGATCCGTCTTGGACGGTGAAAGGCGGTGTGGCAACAGGTTTCCGTTCTCCACAATTACGTGAAATTACTCCTGGCTGGGCGCAAGTCAGTGGTGGCGGTAATATCTACGGTAACCCAGATCTTGACCCTGAAACGTCGCTAAACAAAGAAATCAGCGTCTTGTATCAAGGTGATTCTGGCTTAGATGTCTCTTTGACAGCGTTCCATAACGAATTCAAAGACAAGATCACACGTGTTGTTTGTCCAGACACTATCTGTACTGATGGTCCAAACCAATGGGGCGCAGATCCAACGTACCGTATTAACGTGGATGAAGCCGTCACACAAGGTATTGAAGCGACCTTAGCATCGCCGTTAACGGAAACCATTTACCTTAGCTCGAGCTACACATTTACCGACTCAGAGCAAAAAACAGGTGAATACAAAGGCATGCCGCTGCAGCAGTTACCAAAGCATCTGTTTAATGTGGATGTGACTTGGCAAACGACAACAGATCTAGAGAGCTGGGCGAAAGTCACGTACCGAGGTAAAGAAATGGATCCGGTTACTGGCCCATCAAGAAACAGTATTGTAGAACCAGCTTATACCTTTGTGGACGCTGGTGTGACATACCAGTTAACCGACAATACTCGTATTAAAGGCGCTATCTATAACTTGCTGGACGAGGAAATCAGTTACGAAGAATATGGATATATTGAAGATGGTCGTCGCTACTGGTTAGGTTTAGACGTCGCATTTTAATTATCTATCGTTGTAATAAGGTCGAGCATAGTCTCGACCTTTTTTAATCCTGCTTTACTTTGATTCAACAGGTGCGTTTGTCAGCCTGATCAGGTAGTATCTGTGACACGAAATTTTTGGTAGGGCGAAGGATAAATGCTAAAGGTTGCGATCAATGGATTTGGACGTATAGGTCGTAATGTTCTGCGAGCGGTGTATGAAAGCGGAAAACACCAGCAGATCAAGGTTGTGGCGGTAAACGAACTAGCACAGCCAGAGGCGATGGCACACCTACTGCAATATGACACCAGTCATGGTCGCTTTGGTAAAAAAATTTCCCATGACCAAGAACATTTGCATGTTCATCATGACAGCGGTGAATATGATTCCATTCGCATTCTCCACCTCTCCGAAATCGAATTACTTCCTTGGCGTGATTTAGAAGTTGATATCGTCTTGGATTGCACTGGCGTATTTGGTTCGCAAGCGGATGGGCAAGCGCATATAGAAGCAGGCGCGAAGAAAGTACTGTTTTCGCACCCGGGCGCAAACGACCTAGATAATACGATTATCTATGGCGTGAACCACGAAACTCTGAAAGACGAGCACCGTGTTGTCTCCAATGGCTCTTGCACCACCAACTGTATCGTTCCCATCATTAAAGTATTAGACGAAGCCTTCGGCATAGAGTCTGGCACCATTACCACAATTCATTCGTCCATGAACGATCAACAAGTAATTGATGCGTATCATAACGACTTACGCCGTACCCGCGCTGCAAGCCAATCTATTATTCCGGTGGACACTAAGTTGCATAAGGGGATTGAAAGAATCTTCCCGAAATTTTCCAACAAATTCGAAGCAATTTCTGTTCGTGTTCCAACGGTTAACGTCACTGCAATGGATTTAAGTGTCACAATTAGTACAAATGTGAAAGTTAATGACGTAAATCAAACCATTGTTAACGCATCTCAGTGTACATTACGTAACATTGTTGACTATACTGAATCGCCACTCGTTTCCATCGACTTTAACCACGACCCCCATAGTGCGATTGTGGATGGAAGCCAGACTAGAGTGAGTAACGGGCAACTCGTAAAAATGCTCGTTTGGTGCGACAACGAATGGGGCTTTGCTAACCGGATGCTGGATACTGCCTTAGCAATGCAAGCTTCTTCGCAAGTGGAACAGTAATGACGAAGAAGTGATGGAGAATTTTTATTTCTAGCCTTGAAATAAATCCATAATATCTCCATATCTATAACCAGTTTGAAGAATTAACAGGCTTGGCAGGGTTGCCGAGTTTTCAAAAACTTTAATTATTAAATATTTGAGAGGACACATCATGTCTGTAATCAAGATGACTGACCTGGATCTTGCAGGTAAACGTGTATTTATCCGTGCTGACCTAAACGTGCCAGTAAAAGACGGTAAAGTAACTTCGGATGCACGTATCATCGCATCTCTTCCAACTATTAAGCACTGCCTAGAAGCAGGCGCTAAAGTAATGGTTACGTCTCACCTAGGTCGCCCAACTGAAGGTGAATACGCTGAAGAGTTCTCTCTACAACCAGTTGTTAATTACCTAAACGACGCACTAGATTGCGAAGTGAAGCTAGCAAAAGACTACCTAGATGGCCTAGAGCTAAATGCGGGTGAACTTGTTGTTCTTGAAAACGTTCGCTTCAACAAAGGCGAAAAGAAAAACGACGAAGAGCTATCTAAGAAATACGCAGCACTATGTGACGTATTCGTAATGGACGCATTCGGTACGGCTCACCGTGCTCAAGCATCTACTCACGGCGTTGGTATGCACGCAGACGTAGCATGTGCTGGTCCTCTACTAGCGAACGAACTAGAAGCGCTAGGCAAAGCAATGGACAAGCCAGCTCGCCCAATGGTTGCTATCGTTGGTGGTTCAAAAGTATCTACTAAGCTAACGGTTCTTGAGTCTCTATCTAAAATCGCTGACCAACTCGTTGTTGGTGGTGGTATTGCTAACACATTCATCGCAGCTGCTGGCCACAACGTTGGTAAGTCTCTATACGAAGCAGACCTAGTTGAAACAGCTAAGAAGCTAATGGACGAGTGTGCAATTCCAGTAGCAACTGACGTTGCATGTGCGAAAGCATTTGACGAGAACGCAGAAGCTGAAATCAAGCACGTTTCTGAAGTACAAGACGACGACATGATCTTCGACCTTGGTCCAGATTCAACTGCTGAACTAGCTGAAATCCTTAAAAACGCTAAGACTATCCTATGGAATGGTCCAGTAGGCGTATTCGAATTCAAGAACTTCGAAGCAGGTACTAAAGGTATCTCTGAAGCTATCGCAGCTTCTGAAGGCTTCTCTGTTGCTGGTGGTGGTGACACGCTAGCGGCTATCGACAAGTTCGGTATCAAAGCGGATGTATCTTACATCTCTACTGGCGGCGGCGCTTTCCTTGAGTTCGTAGAAGGTAAAGTTCTTCCAGCAGTAGAAATGCTAGAAGCACGCGCTAAGTAATTAAAGCAAAGCGGGGGAGTGATTCTCCCGCTTTCTTGTTTGCTGCAACGTGTGAGGAACTCTGCTAGAATAGCCTCAGTTGTGAGCAAACGTTTGCAAGATTTTCAACTTAACAAGTTTTGTTTAAAAACGACAGATAAATAGGATTACATCCATGTCTAAGATCTTCGACTTCGTAAAACCAGGTGTTATCTCTGGCGATGACGTTCAGAAAGTATTTGAAGTTGCAAAAGAAAACAGCTTTGCACTTCCAGCAGTAAACTGTGTGGGTACTGACTCTGTAAACGCAGTACTTGAAGCAGCTGCAAAAGTTAAAGCTCCAGTTATCGTTCAGTTCTCTAACGGTGGCGCTGCTTTCTTTGCTGGTAAAGGTCTAAAACTTGAAGGTCAAGAAGCTCAAATCCTAGGTGCTGTTGCTGGTGCGAAATACGTTCACGCTGTAGCTGAAGCTTACGGTGTTCCAGTAATCCTACACACTGACCACGCAGCTAAGAAACTACTTCCTTGGATCGACGGTCTACTAGACGCTGGTGAAGAGTACTTCGCGCAAACTGGTAAGCCACTATTCTCTTCTCACATGATCGACCTTTCTGAAGAGTCTCTAGAAGAGAACATCGAAATTTCTGCTAAGTACCTAGAGCGCATGGCTAAAATGAACATGACTCTAGAAATCGAACTAGGTTGTACTGGTGGTGAAGAAGACGGCGTTGACAACTCTGATATGGATGCGTCTGAACTATACACTTCTCCAGAAGACGTTGCATACGCATACGAGAAACTAAGCGCAATCAGCCACCGTTTCACTATCGCAGCATCTTTCGGTAACGTACACGGCGTATACAAGCCAGGTAACGTTGTACTAACTCCAACTATCCTACGTGATTCTCAAGCGCACGTTTCTGAGAAATTCGGTCTTCCAGCGAACTCTCTAAACTTCGTATTCCACGGCGGTTCAGGTTCTTCTCTAGAAGAAATCCGTGAATCTATCGGCTACGGTGTAATCAAAATGAACATCGATACTGATACACAGTGGGCTACTTGGGATGGTATCCGTAAGTTCGAAGCTGAAAACCACGATTACCTACAAGGTCAGATCGGTAACCCAACTGGTGAAGATGCACCAAACAAGAAGTACTACGATCCACGCGTATGGCTACGTGCAGGCCAAGCTTCAATGGTTACTCGTCTAGAGCAAGCATTTGCTGACCTTAACGCAGTTGACGTACTATAATCGTTACTGATTAAGTTACCTAAAAACCCGCTCTTTGAGCGGGTTTTTTTATGTCTATCATTTTTTTCCCGGCTGCTTTCTCCCGATATTTTTATGCGTTAGATTGTATTTGCTAGTGAGATATCTCACCTTTAACGTTTTTTTAAAGAAAACATGGGAATATCAGTCTTAAGAGTGGCGAAATCAGAGTGCATTGCGTAACCTGTAACAAGTCAGTGTCAGAAAGCTCTGATAAAGTCTTGTTTTGCATATCTTTGCGAAACTCTGACTTTGAAAAAAGTCAGAGTTGGGATATTGTGCCAAAAATCTGACACTGTTCAGTGGAGCAATAGGGATGTTGTTTTAGAAAAGAGCCTTTAAAAAACAAGGTTCATAAATTAACGGCAATTGGATTTATATCTCTTTATTTTTGAGGATAAGAATTATGGCAGGTGAATCGGTGGGTATCGATACCACTTTAACGGATGGTCTAACTCAGGCTGAAACTTGGCTGACAAACAATTCAGATCTACTGGTTCAGTACGGTGTGAACATTATCTCTGCGGTGCTTATTCTGTTTATCGGTAATCTTATCGTTAAGGCAGTCGCTGGTAGTGTTTCTAAAGTACTAGAAAAGAAAAACATGGATAAGGCCGTCGTTGAATTTATTCACGGTCTTGTTCGTTACTTGCTATTTGTAATCGTGCTAATCGCGGCTCTTGGTCGATTAGGAGTTCAAACCGCTTCTGTTGTTGCTGTGATTGGTGCGGCAGGTCTTGCTGTTGGTCTTGCACTACAAGGTTCACTATCAAACTTTGCAGCAGGCGTACTTATTGTTGCGTTCCGTCCATTCAAATCAGGCGACTACGTAGAAATCGGTGGTGTAGCGGGTAGTGTTGAAGCAATTCAAATCTTCCAAACAGTTCTAAAAACACCAGACAACAAAATGGTTGTTGTGCCTAACTCTTCAGTTATCGGCGGTGCCATTACTAACTACTCTCGCCATGCGACACGACGTGTCGACCTAGTGATTGGTGTTTCATACAAAGCAGACCTTAAACTAACGAAGAAAGTGATTCGTGAGACGCTAGAGAAAGATCCACGTATCTTGAAAGACCCAGATATCACAATTGGTGTACTTACGTTAGCAGACTCTTCAGTTAACTTTGTGGTTCGTCCATGGGTGAAAACTGCAGATTACTGGGGCGTATACTTTGATGCAATGCAAGGTATTAAAGAAGCATTGGATGAAAATGGTATCGAGATTCCATTCCCACAAATGGATGTTCACCTGAACAAAGTCGACGCTTAATCAAAAGCAGTCGATATTCGAAAGCGAGGCCAATAGGCCTCGCTTTTTTATATTTCGTAAAGGGTGTGATGACCAGCAAGTAAGAGGCGTTTTAGATGTTTACCTGCAAATCCAAATGTGAACTCAGGTAAGCCAGGCGTATAGAGCAACTCTTGATGTTGATAGAGATTGGTATCAACAATGATAGTGATGTATTCCGGTAAGCCTATTGGGCAAACCGCGCCGGGTACGCAACCTAACACTTCGACCATTTCATCGTCATTACAAATAGAGGGACGTTTACCTGTAATCGCTTTAATCTGCTTGGCATCGAGGCGCGAGTCCTTATCTGTCAGATAAACCGCGTAACCTTGTCCTTTGAGTGTTAAAAAGAGGCTTTTGGTATGCGTACCCGTCCAACCAAGCTCTCTCGCAATGCGTATATCTGTCTCAAAGTCTAAGATGGCTTCGTGCTGCCATTCCCGAAAAGGAATAGAGAGCGCGTTGAATCGCTCTCTATTGTTGTTATAAATACGTTTTAGTGACTCCATGTCTTTGCTGCCTTACTACCTGGTGATTACCAATACTTATCAATAAGCTCACTCGCTAAGATATACGCTATTGTGAACATCATCATTGCGATTGCAATGTCGATGGTTTTTTTCACTTTTGGTTGAGAGAGTGTTGGACCTAGTTTGGCTGCTCCTATCGATAAAGTGTAGAACCAAACAAAGGAAGCCATAATCGTACCTAGTGCAAAAGCAATGCGATCATGGCCTTCAAATTGTCCACCGATCGAACCTAGAATAACGACTGTATCTAAATATAAGTGCGGATTAAGCACAGTGACAGCTAACGCACCTAGAATAACCGTTCGACGACCTCGAGCTACAATCTCCCCTTTAGATTCCGATTCACTCTCTGGATTAAAAGCACTTTTAAGCGAGAGCAGTCCATAGAAGCTCAAGAAAGCAATACCACCAAGTGTCACCGACGTCAGTAAGATTTCATTTTGAGACAGAATTGCACCACCACCAAAGATACCTAGAGAGATGAAAATCATATCTAGCACGCTACAAATAGTGGCGGTTGTTAGGTGGTGGTTACGCTTTATGCCTTGATTTAAAACATACGCATTTTGCGCCCCGATCGGAATGATCATTGATGCTCCTAAACCAAAACCTTGCAATAGAACCCACAAGCTCACACTTCACCTCACTTCAAAATAACAAATACATTTATAGAAAGGGGAAAGATAAAGCGTTTATCTAAATAAGTATAATTAATGATTTTAATCTTACATTAGATAGGCTAATTTAACGGGAGGCGTTTGATCAGGAGTGAGAGGAAAGGTATGCGAGGGTTAGATTACAAATGGATTGAGGCATTAGATGCTATAGTTTATCAGGGTAGCTTTGAGCGTGCTGCCGAGCATTTATTTGTTTCTCAATCCGCCATTTCTCAACGTATCAAGCAGTTAGAGAAGTTTCTCGCGCAGCCTGTTTTAATTCGAAGCCAGCCACCTAAGCCAACGCCAATTGGTAAAAAATTGTTGGGTCTTTATCGGCGAGTACGCTTGCTAGAGCATGAAATTCTCCCCGAACTAAAGAATGATACCAGTACGCGACCTGTGCAACTCTCTTTAGCGACTAATGCAGATAGCCTTGCAACATGGCTACTGCCAGCGCTGCAAAATGTTATGAAGCAGCGTCAAGTTGAACTAAAACTGACTATCTATGGTGAATACCGCTCTATTGAAAAACTCAAAAGTGGCGAAGTGACAGGAGCGATCAGCTTGGAGTCCCAGCCAATCCCCGGATGCAGAGCAGACTATTTAGGTCGCATCGATTATGTTTGTGTCGCGAGCCCAGAGTTCTATCAGCGTTATTTTTCTAAAGGCGTAAATAATCAGACATTGGCAAAAGCACCGGCCGTTTCATATGACCAATATGATGATCTACATAAAACATTTCTTACCGAGCATTTTAACGTCAATCCTGACAGCGTTATTCATCACAACATCAGTAGTTCTGAAGCGTTTCTAAAAGTGGCGTTAGCTGGTGTTGCTTATTGCTTGATCCCCCGCTTGCAAATTACCGACGAATTAGACAGAGGTGTGTTGGTTGATGTGACTCCAGGTTTTTTAATGTCCCATCGGATTTATTGGCACCACTGGCAGTTAGAAACTGGGGTATTACAAGAAATCTCACACGCGATAGTGGGGTATGCGCAGCAGCATCTACCTCAATAAGTTTGTCAGAGCTGCATATCGTTAACTTAAGTATGTTTTGTTTAAAAATTACGCCAATGTTACATAGTCAAAGTTGTGTTAGAAGTCACTATGGGTGCTTGGATAATCGGCGGAAGTTTCTATTATGAAACCACACGCTTTCTCAGCCATGATAGTGATGTTGGAATCTGAGATTAAGTACTTAATTTTGTATGGATGGATTTATTGAATGAAATTGTATTCATTTTTGCTGGCTTCAGCACTCAGCCTTACCAGTGCTTCAGTTTTGGCGAATACGCCAGTGTTTGCTCATGTTACGACAACGGGGTATGGCGAAGTGACGGCCACACCTGATATGGCTACGTTTTCTGTAAAAGTAGTCGATACGACAATGACGGCTGAACAAGCGAAATTGTCCGTAGATAAAACCGTTGAAGAGTTTCTAAAAAGCTTATCGGATGCCGGCTTGTCAAAAGACAATATTACTAGCTCGAATTTATACCTTGCTCCTCAGTACCATTACCCTAAATCAGGGAAAGCAGAACTTGTTGGGTATCGAGCATCTCGCAGTATTGATGTCACGGTGACGGATCTGAAAAACCTTAACCAATACCTAGATATGGCGTTAGAAGCGGGAATTAATCAGGTTGATAATATTCAACTTAAGGTAAGCAACCAAGCCGAGTATCAGCAAAAGGCACGAATGGCTGCGATTAAGGACGCAAGAGAAAAAGCAGGGTCATTAGCGACTGGTTTTGAGAAAAAGTTGGGCGATGTATGGCAGATCAATTACAGACAGATGCACGTTCAGCCTGTGTTAATGCGTTCAATGGCGATGGATAGTAAAGAAGGAGCGAATAGCTACCAAGATTCAACTATGATCATTCGCGATCAAGTCGATGTCATTTATAAGCTAAAGTAAGGCTTAGCAAACAGTAAAAAGCAAAAGGCAGGGAGTCATAACCCCTGCCTTTGTCGTTTCTGTTTCACTGTTTAGTGAAGGATACGGGCACGGATTGTGCCTTCAATGTTTTTGAGCTTTGTTAGAGCTTCTTCTGAGCGCTCAGTTTCAACGTCGATCACTACGTAGCCTATTTCAGCGGCTGTTTGTAGGTACTGCGCGGCAATGTTAATGCCTTCTTCAGCAAAGATGGTGTTGATCTGAGTTAGGATACCAGGACGGTTCTTGTGGATATGAAGCAGACGAGAACACTCACCACTGTGTTCTGGTAATGACACTTCAGGGAAGTTTACGCTTGAAAGTGTCGATCCGTTATCAGAGTACTTAGCCAGTTTACCCGCCACTTCTAAGCCGATATTTTCTTGTGCTTCTTGTGTTGAACCACCAACGTGTGGAGTGAGAATGACGTTATCGAATTTTTGTAAAGGAGACTCGAACGGGTCAGCATTCGTTTTTGGTTCAGTTGGGAATACATCAATTGCAGCGCCAGCAAGGTGACCAGCTTCTAAGCTATGGCAAAGTGCAGGAATATCCACAACGGTGCCACGTGCCGCGTTGATAAAGATGGAACCTGGTTTCATTCGAGCAAATTCAGCTTCACCCATCATGTTTTTCGTTTCCGGTGTTTCGGGAACGTGCAAAGAAATCACATCACATTTGTTCAGTAGTTCACTCATGGTATGTACTTGCGTCGCATTACCAAGGGACAGTTTGTTCTCAATATCGTAGTAGTAAACGCGCATACCTAAGTTTTCGGCAATAATACCAAGCTGAGTACCAATGTGACCGTATCCGATAATGCCAAGGCACTTACCACGAGCTTCGTAAGAGTTGTCTGCACTTTTCTTCCAAATACCGCGATGTGCAAGTGCATTCTTTTCAGGAATACCACGCACTAGTAAAAGGATTTGCCCAAGTACAAGCTCTGCCACGCTTCGAGTGTTAGAGAATGGTGCATTAAAGACAGGAATACCGCGTTTTGCTGCTGCGTCTAGGTTTACTTGGTTAGTACCAATACAAAAACAGCCAATTGCAACCAGCTTGTTCGCCGCATTGATTACCTCTTCGGATAGGTTCGTACGGGAGCGGATACCAATGAAGTGTACGTCTTTTACCGCTTCAATTAGTTCTTCTTCCGGAAGGGAACCTTTATGGTATTCAATGTTGGTATAACCAGCTGCTTGAAGAACTTCAACTGAAGAAGGGTGGAGTCCCTCTAACAAGAGGATCTTAATCTTTTCTTTTTCCAGTGAAACTTTGGCCATTTTTTCTCGTCCTTAAAATGGAAAGGTGGGCTAATGTGGCGCACATTGGACAAAACTATTAAAAAGGGGATAATTAACAGTTTTGTAGGAAGACAAACGTTTCCCTGTGCGTCTTCTGTTCAATAAAGTAACAAAAAAAAATTGCTTTGGGTAAGAAAATTACGGAATAAGAGATAATTTTCTTATAGAAAGGAATAAAAAACGGTGCCTTGCAGCACCGTATGTAATGAAATAACAGAAAAGTGAACCAGATAGGTTCATTTTGGGCTGTTATTTATTCTTCAATTTTTGCACCTTCTGGTGTGCCAGTGATCACTACGTCTGCACCACGATGAGCGAAAAGACCCACAGTCACCACACCAGCGATGCCGTTTATTTTGTCTTCCATTTCTTTCGGGTTGGTAATTTGCATATTGTGCACATCCAGAATCACGTTGCCGTTGTCAGTCACAACGCCTTCACGGTAAGCTGGATCACCACCTAGTTTTACCAATTCACGAGCCACGTAAGAGCGTGCCATTGGGATTACTTCAACAGGCAATGGGAACTGGCCAAGTACGTCAACTGCTTTAGTGCCGTCAACGATACATACGAACTTATCAGAGATTGCTGCGACAATTTTCTCACGAGTCAGAGCCGCACCGCCGCCTTTGATCATTTCACGTGCTGGGTTGATCTCATCTGCGCCATCAACATACACATCCAGCTTCATTACATCGTTACACTCGTATACTTCAATACCAAGCTCTTTAAGGCGCTCAGTTGAAGCGACAGAGCTAGACACTGCACCTTTAATATCATCTTTGATAGTGCCTAGTGCATCGATGAAGTGATTCACGGTAGAGCCAGTACCAACACCGACAATGCTGCCTTTCTCAACATATTTTAGTGCTGCCCAACCAGCCGCTTTTTTCATTTCATCTTGAGTCATGCCAATCTCCTGAATAGATGTTCGTTAACGTTTGCGGGCGTGATTATAGCGGCTTACTTGTCACTTTCCCATTGCCATATTTGGCTTGGGGTCACGATCTTAGGCAATGGAATGTCCCAGCTTTCAATTGGTAAGCGTTCTACATGTTGGCAGTCATGAGCGATACCGACAGGTTTAGCACCCTCTCCAGTTATAAACCAACGTGACAGAGTACGATCGTAGTACCCCCCGCCCATGCCTAAGCGGTGTCCGATGCTGTCGAACCCAACTAAAGGTGTGCAGATTAAATCAAGCTGGCGAACGGGTTTGAGGTGTCTGATATCGAGCTTGGGCTCTAAGATGCCGTACTTGTTGTAGACGAGCTGTTCATCACTTATATACTGAAGAAACAGTAACTGACCTTTAGAAAAGGGATGGATGACGGGCAGATAAACCGATTTTCCCTGTTGCCATAACCATTCAATGAGCGGTTTAGTATCAAGCTCACCGTCTGCAGAAAGGTAGATGGCAATATGTTGCGCCTGCTCGATTTCAGGAAGTTGGGAAAATTGAGTAATAAGGTCGATTCCCGCTTGGTATTGTGTATCACTGCACAGAGCGTTGCGCTTTTCACGAATCAGTTTGCGGAAGTCTTGTCGAGAGAGGTCTGACATAGAGAGAATACCCCAGGGTGCCGTTGAGGATTGTGGCCCTTGAACCAGCTGGTTCAAGGCGGATCAGCAATGACAACCGTAGGCTTCTCGGTGCATGCCGAGCTTGCTCAATAGTTACCAAATACTAACCCTTAGGTATTGCTTATCGGCTCAGGGACTTAAATCCTGCTGACGCACACCCCAGGGTAAATTTTGTATTTACTGCTGTCCTTGCGTAACTTTGCTTAGTGCGTTCTCTAAAGACGCGGTGAGCTTTTCCATTCGCTCAGTAATTTCTTGCTGTTGACCATTGGATTCGTATGACTTGGTGTGCAACTCATAGCAAATATTCAATGCAGCAAAGGTCAGCAGTTGGATTTCATTGGTTACCTTAGTACGTTCGCTCATTTCTTTCAATCGGCGATCCAGATCTTTTGCCGCTGCAACAAGAGACTCTTCTTGTCCTGTCGGACAATTCACTCGTGTAAGTTTGCCTAATATTTCAACGTCGATCGCTTGATTGCTCATGATGAATAAACTCTATATTCGCGCTATCTAAGGTGTTGCTTCATACAACTACCGAGGAGCAAACTATAGGAAAACCGCTATTAAGATTCAAGCATTTCCCATCACAGAAAGAGAAATGATGACGAGATCACACAGGAATTGGGCAAATTGAACAAATGCTGTCCAAAATTGAATTTGATAGCCGTTTCAGACCACTAACCTTGATGGTAGGATATACCAATACATTATTACGTAAGAATGAGCCAAGTTATGAGTGAAATCACCCTTCCTGAATACCAATCTATTGCTGCTGAACTGCAATCGGCAAGCCTGGCTGTGACACCGGCGGAGTTACATGGCTTATTTGTTGGCATGTTAAGTGGTGGATTGGCGATCAATGATCAAACTTGGCAGCCGATTCTTTTTGACTACACCAATGATGGGATGGGGTGGCCCTCGACAGCACTCACTTTTGCTCAGAGCATATTCAACGTTACTGTTAATGAGCTTACTGGCACATCAATGGAGCTGTCTTTACTATTGCCAGATGAGCCGGGCGAAGAAGGCTTATTCGCATTAGCCGACAGTGTGTCCGACTTTGTAAACCACTTTATTTCTGGGCTAGGTCTAGCAGGCGTTGCGCTTAACAAAGCATCTGATGACGCTAAAGAAGCACTGGCTGATCTAGAAGAGATTGCCAAATTAGGCATTGATGAAGATGACGATCTTGGTGAACAAGCGCAATTGCTAGAGCAAGTGATTGAGCACATCAAAGCTTGCGTACTAACGATTCATGCTGAATTTGGTGTTCGTCCTGAAAGCAGCGACAAAAAACCTACTATTCACTAATCGTAGACCGTCCAGAGGTTAGTATGAAGCAATATGATGTAGTCATTGCTGGTGGTGCCATGGCTGGTGCAACGTTAGCATTGGCGATTGACCATTTGTCTCAGGGAAAGCTCCGCATTGCCGTCGTTGAGCCTTTTAAAGCACAATCAGATATGCACCCTGGTTTTGACTCTCGCTCAATCGCATTGTCTTACGGTACTGTCAATCTGTTGCGTCAACTACAGCTCTGGACGTCAGTAGAACCGTTTGTCACCCCCATTGAACATATCCACGTTTCTGACCGTTCTCATGCTGGGATGACGGAGATTACCAAGCAAGAGGTTGGGGTGGGAGCTCTAGGGTATGTTGTAGAATTAGCCGATGTTGGGCGTGTATATCAAGAATTATTAGACAGCAGCGAATCAATTACGCTGTTTTGTCCTGACTCGGTTACCGATATCGAGCGCGAGCAAAACTGTACCCATGTGACGTTGAAAAGTGGTGAGCAACTTGAAGCAAAACTGCTGGTGGCTGCAGATGGTGCTGTTTCGACCTGTTGTCAGAAAATTGGTCTAGAACTTTCTGAGCAAGATTTTGAACAAGTGGCTGTCATTGCCAATATTGTGACTCAAGAACCTCATCAAGGTAGAGCCTTTGAACGTTTTACTGAAAATGGCCCTGTTGCTTTATTGCCAATGAGTGACAATCGAATGTCCTTAGTTTGGTGTTTGCACCCTGAAGAAGCCCAAGCCGTTCTTGAGTTATCTGATCAAGCATTTCTCCAGCGTTTACAGAACTATTTTGGTTGGCGTTTAGGCGCGATGAAAAAAGTGGGGCGCCGTGCAAGTTACCCATTGCTTCTTCGCCATCGAAAGCAAAATATTTCACATCGCTTTGCGATTGTTGGAAATGCGGCGCAAACGCTGCACCCGATAGCTGGACAAGGCTTTAATCTCGGTATTCGCGATGTAGTCTCACTAGCAGAAGAAATTGTGCAGCAAAGTGAGGATGTGGGTCTTTATCAAGGCCTGATGCGCTTTAGTCAACGTAGAGAAACAGATCGAAGCGAAACTATTTGGCTAACCAGTGCCTTGGTGCATGTTTTTTCAAATGATTTACCCGCGATGCGAATTGGCCGAAATACTGCCTTAGCAGCGATGGATAACCTTTCTATTTTTAAGCAGCCGCTACTACGCCATACACTTGGCTTGGTAAAACGATGAACGGCCGCACTGAATTAGGTAATAAAAAGCAATGATGCAAAGTGTAGATATCGCCATCATCGGCGGAGGGATGGTTGGGTTGGCACTTGCTGCCGCGTTCAAAGACAGTGATCTGCGTGTCGCCGTTATTGAAGGTAAAGTGCCAGATGATTCGTTGAAAGAATTGCCCGATGTTCGTGTGTCTGCGCTGAGCCGCTCTAGTGAGACGATTTTGCGTAAACTTGGTGCTTGGCAGGGCATAGAACAGCGCCGAGCTTCGCCTTACCATGGCATGGAAGTATGGGAACAAGATAGCTTTGCCAGCATTGAATTTAATGCACAAAGTATGGCACAACCTGATTTAGGGCATATTGTTGAGAATCGTGTGATTCAACTTACACTGCTTGAACAAGTCCAAAAGCTCGATAACGTCACGATGTTTATGCCTGCACGTTGCGCGACTCTCGCGGTCGGTGAGCAAGAAAGCTGGCTGACGCTCGATAATGGCCAAGCCATGACCGCTAAATTAGTGGTCGGAGCCGATGGGGCGAATTCGTGGCTTCGCCATCAAATGGATATTCCATTAACGCATTGGGACTATGGTCATCATGCTTTGGTCGCGAATGTCAAAACTGCTATGCCACACAACAGCATTGCGCGCCAGATATTTACTCCTCACGGACCGTTGGCATTTTTGCCAATGTCGCAACCAGATATGTGCTCTATTGTTTGGTCCACGGAGCCAAATCGAGCAGAGCAGTTAGTGGCGATGAGTGAACATGATTTCAATAAAGCGTTGACGAGTGAGTTTGATGCTCGACTTGGTCTATGTGAAGTAGTGGGAGAGCGTGCTGCGTTTCCTTTGAAAATGCGCTATGCGCGAGATTTTGTTGTCGAGCGAGTCGCGCTGGTTGGTGATGCGGCCCATACCATTCACCCATTAGCGGGGCAGGGTGTGAATTTAGGTTTATTAGATGCGGCCAGTCTTGCTCAAGAAGTATTAGCACTTTGGAAGCAGGGTCAAGATATCGGCAGTAAACGCAACCTAAGAAGCTACGAGCGTTGGCGAAAAGCGGAAGCGGCAAAGATGATCGCTACTATGCAAGGGTTTCGAGATTTGTTCTCTGGCGAGAACCCTGCTAAGAAGCTTGTTCGTGGCATTGGCTTGAGTTTAGCGGGGCAACTGCCGGGAGCGAAAGATGAGATCATGAAGCGCGCGCTTGGTTTAAAGGGACACTTGCCGGATCTGGCGCGTCAGTAAGTGCAAAGCGAACTTCAAATACACAAAAGGCTGGTTAATCCAGCCTTTGTTTTATCAACATTTTGCTAAGCATATGCGCATCGGAGTTTCATTATTTCTTGATTGATCTCTTTGACCGCTCGGAAATGGCGTTGCTCTGCTTTCTCCGGCAGTATTAACTTACCGTTATCAAACTCGAATCTACCGACCCCGTAAATATAAATTCTTCCTTTAAAAAGACGACTTATATGTTTAGCAATCATACTTGGTGTATAGCGCTTAAACAGTCTCATATTTACTTTCCTTTTATCTAGCCTAGCCTAGGTATTCTACGTTCTGGACGCGAAAATTATTGTGACAGCAATAGTATTAAATACAGATGTAGGGTGTTGCGTCAGAGAATTGTGTTGTCTTAGACAATTTGACAGTGTCATCTCTTAAATAGCGTGAGGATTACCCCAAAAATAACCTCTCTAAAGGAACCCTTACGCCAATACACTCCTTTTTACGTGACGCATTAAGCAATAGTTTTGTTACAGAATTAAGAATAGAACGAAAACGGTTGTTTGCTAGTTGTTTCTATTAAGGTCGTGCCTCGCGCAACACACTTTACGTTCTAACGATTAGAGGAAATGAAAGAGAAAAAGTTCCACGTAAAAAAAAGCCCGCTTCAGCGGGCGAATAGTCACAGATGCATTACACAAAAGTGGATAACTAACTGCATGAATGCTGTCACTCAGCTAGCTGACTCACTTTATATCGGTTAAGTACTTGTTTGAAACTTAACCAACAAATTCAGCATATACGAGTTTTATCTTTGTGACTATTTATGTTTTATATGTGATTAAAAATTCTCATGTCTATTTTTGTAGATATGAGCGAGATCACGCAGTGATAGAAACACTACGTGTCATTACATTGTTTTTAGACGATTAACGACAGATCTCAGCTACGGTCGGCTGGCACAATTGGATAAGATCTTGAATAGAAAGCGCCAGCCCAGCCATTCGATCGCCACTGCTGATCGTGACTTCCTGTTCTTCTAGTAAGCTGGGGTCGAACACGATTGGCATATGACGTTTGAGTAACAGAGGAGTGACAGTACCAACTTTGTAACCAGTGATGGACTCAACATCGGCTTGATCAACACAAGTCATCCGGCGACATTTCAGTAACGAGCGCACTTTTTTGGGATCAACGCTACGATCACCTGGTGCACAGGCTAGTGCATATTGATTACCCATGTCTCGTAGCAAGATTGCTTTCACCATTTGAGAAGGGCGAATGCCGCGTTGGTGCGCGGCATCCTCAATGGTGGTTGCTGGTCTTTGATGCGGTAACAGACGAAACGGAATGTGTTGGTCTGTGAGAAATTGCATCAAAGGAGTATTGATTGTATTACTCATCATCAAGACTGTAAGGCAGTGATTCGATTGTCCATTCACATTCTGGTTGCGCAACCAAACGAAGACGAGTGTCTTCATCGAGATTATTAGGCAGTACGATCAGGCCAATCGCGTGATTGTCACTGAACTGGTAGTGATTTAACAAAGCACCTACTGAACGCCAGTTTTCACCTACGCTGCGTTCGAGCTCAATTGGTTCGTCACTGAATGGAGCAGAAGTTGCACCTTTTACGATATACATCGCACGTTTATTGGTACCGCGATACTTCGCTCGTGCTACCGTTTCTTGTCCCGTGTAGCAGCCCTTTGTGAAGCTTATGCCTCCTAAAGCTTGCACGTTAAGTGCTTGTGGAATGTGAGCATTCTGCGCGGATGCAGAGACAAATGGTAGACCTGCCTCAATATCGAAACGATTCCAAAGCTCATTTGTCGTAAAGACAGCGTCGGTAGTTTCAACGATTTGCTGTGCTTCTGGCGCACTTAATATCAGTAACCAGCGATCTTGTGCAACTTGCACTGCTGTGCCACCGTCAACTGGGCGAACGCTGCCAGTTGTCTTGCTCATTGTTGAAATGAATTCGTCGGCTTTGACGCCAGCAACACCTAAGATAACGTCATCAGAAGCTTCAATCGTTACTTTAGAGAAAATGGCGTATTTCTTTATTTCATTAAGTTCTACGTCAATCGCCGATTTTGGTTGGATCATGCCGTAGCCATCATGATGATGGAAAAGGCGGAACACGCTCCACACTTTGCCTTTTGCATCACAATGTGCGCCCAGTGTTGATTGGTCTTGTTCTAAAGAAACAACATCGCAGGTAACCTGACCTTGTAAGTATGATTTTTTATCGTCACCGATCATGGTGATCATGCCGAAGTTATCCAGCAGTGAGATAGATAACTCTGGAAGTGCGTCTTGAGTTGAGAGAGGTAATGCTGAAAAACGAGTTTGCCATTCCATAATTACAATGCCTTTTGAAGATATTTTTCCGCTATGTTATACCCAAATAACCTTGAGATACTAGGGGAGCGATTTACGAATCAACATTTGTCTGCTTTCACTATCGTATTGTGACCCGCACACTAGTGACGTAGCACATCCCTTGTTACACTCCGCACTAACAACAAGACATCTATGAAGGAATAGTGAATGTACACTCCGGAAGAAAAAGCGCGTATTAAATGGGCTTGTCGTCGAGGCATGCTTGAGCTTGACGTAGTAATTATGCCGTTTTTTGAAGAGTGCTTTGATACTCTGAGTGAACAAGAGCAGCGTGACTTTGTTTCTTTACTTGAATGCGATGATCCTGATCTGTTTACTTGGGTAATGGGGCATGGCCGTAGCGAAAATTTAGGTCATGCAGCAATGGTTGATAAAATTGTCGCCCATAACCTCAGCAAAGTTCGTTAATTTTACTGCTTCTCCCTCTCTGACTGCCCGAGTCCTCAATGTTGTACTTTTCTTATTGATGACTTGGGCTGTTATCCTCTCTAGCATTCCGCTCGTATTATCGACTTATTTGTTATTACTGATTGTTAAGGCTCTCTCAAGCCAAGGCCTTGTTCAACCTACAAGTCATGGGCATTGGTATGTGCACTGCGATGGCTCGGTTAGGTTTGATGCCCTTGAGTATGGCGAATACTCGGAAGATATTGAGTCCGAAAAGGGTCATTTACAGCGAGTCGATACATCGGCATCACCATTCAAGATAACATTCCAATTGCAATCTGGCCGTAGTGTTACGATTTGGCGTGATAGCTGTGACGATGAGCAGTATCGTCAACTATCTTTGGTATTACGCCAATGGGAAATGAAACAGGGAGCTAATGCTCCCTGCTGATGTAATAGTTTAATTGGTAAAGTTAAAGCTGTTTAGCTGGAACCAAAATCGTTGGTCCGCTGTTTTCCAGTTGGTTCGGATAGTCAAGCGTGTAGTGCAAACCTCGACTCTCTTTACGCTGCATCGCACAACGAACCATCAACTCTGCTACTTGTAAAAGGTTACGCAGTTCTAATAAGTTGTTCGACACTCGGAAATTGCTGTAGTACTCGTGTGTTTCTTGTTGCAACAGTTGGATACGGCGTAAGGCGCGCTCTAAACGCTTGTCAGTTCGCACAATGCCCATGTAGTCCCACATAAACAGACGAAGCTCGTGCCAGTTGTGCTGAATGATCACTTCTTCATCACTATTGGTTACTTTACTTTCATCCCAACATGGCACCTGTGAGGGTAGCTCAACGTTAGTGTGATGTTTTAGAATATCTTTTGCCGCAGACCAAGCATAAACCACGCATTCGAGAAGTGAGTTTGATGCCATGCGGTTAGCACCGTGCAGGCCGGTGTAGCTAACTTCACCAATCGCATACAAATTTTTCAGATCGGTGCAGCCATTTCTATCCACCATGACACCGCCACAAGTGTAGTGTGCAGCAGGTACGATTGGGATTGGCTCTTTAGTCATGTCAATGCCCAAGTCCATCAAACGTGAATAAATGGTTGGGAAGTGTTTCGTAATAAAGTCAGCAGGCTTATGGCTGATGTCGAGATACATACAGTCGGCACCTAAACGCTTCATTTCGAAGTCGATAGCACGAGCCACGACGTCACGCGGAGCAAGCTCTTTACGTTCATCGAAATCCGGCATAAAGCGAGAGCCATCTGGACGACGCAGGTAAGCACCTTCGCCACGCAACGCTTCAGTCAGCAAGAAGTTACGTGCTTCTGGGTGATATAAACACGTAGGGTGGAACTGGTTAAATTCCATATTCGCCACACGACACCCTGCACGCCAAGCAATCGCAATACCATCACCAGACGACACATCTGGGTTAGAGGTGTATTGATAAACCTTTGAAGCACCACCTGTAGCGAGAACCACAAATTTGGCTCGCACGGTTTCGACATGCTCTTCGTTGCGGTTCCAAATATAAGCACCGATAACTTTGTTTTTATCACCGCCAATTTTGTCTTCGGTGATTAAGTCCAGAGCATTGTGACGTTCGAGAACATGAATGTTTGGATGGTTATGAGCGTTATCTTGCAGGGAGGTTTGCATCGCCATACCTGTCGCATCTGCCGCGTGAAGAATACGACGACGGCTATGACCACCTTCACGAGTTAAGTGGTAGCGAGGTTCATCGTCAGAGTCATCTTCTTCACGATCAAATGGGACACCACCGTCAATCAACCACTGTACACACTCTTTTGAATGCTCAGCAATGAACCTTACGGTCTCCTCATCGCAAATACCATCCCCGGCGATTTGCGTGTCTTCAACGTGTGAATCAATGGTGTCTGACTCATCAAATACGGCAGCGATACCGCCTTGAGCATAGTAGGTTGCCCCTTCGCTGCGTGGTCCTTTACTCAGCACCATCACCTTACAGTGGTTAGCAACGCGCAAAGCCAACGACAAACCTGCCGCGCCACTCCCTACCACTAATACATCACACTCATGTTCACGATTTGTGTTCATATAACTTTTATAATCCCAAGCTAAGGTAACAAAGTTACCTTGTGTATTATTTGCACACCATGTGCATTCCATTATCGCGACATCTGTCGCTAAGGGCTAAGTTGGGAGACCTATCGACGTCCGTGTTACGGCGGTGACTGAGCCACTCTTCTTTTTCATGCAGAGCATGAGCATGCTTCCTAAGTTATAATTTGTAACGCGGTGTTCAGATAGCCATTAGCCATGCAAATGAAAAGTAATAGTTTGTCAATGCCATTGCTTTTCCATGCTCGACCCAGCACAATCTGGGACAGAGATCATTCATTATACCCATTTCCCTCCAAGATGCTCGCTTGTCAAACTTAGACTAAAGTCAGGCAGCGGTGGTCATTTGGGTACAGACATCACACTGTGAAAAAACAATGACAAAAAACTTGAGAAACCATGGAACTTTCTCATTCACGTTAGGGTCACAATAGTGCTCAAGTAAGCAGTGGTGTCAATACTACGTTTTGCATAATTAGTACCCATATCTGAGAAGAGTAGGGGCATAACAAATAGGAGTATCCGCTCGAATGAACGAGCAGCTGACCGATCAAGTATTGATTGAGCGAGTTCAGAATGGCGATAAGCAAGCATTCAACCTGTTGGTAACAAAGTACCAGAATAAGGTATGTAATCTTATTTCCAGATACGTTAGTAATCCTGGCGATGTACCAGATGTAGCACAAGAAGCGTTTATTAAAGCTTACCGAGCTATCCCTAGCTTTCGTGGGGAAAGTGCGTTTTATACGTGGCTGTATCGCATTGCAGTGAATACTGCGAAAAATCACATTGTTGCTCAAGGGCGTAGACCTCCAGCGACAGATGTCGATGCTGAAGATGCTGAATTTTACGAAACAGGTAGTGCACTTAAAGAAATATCGAACCCTGAGAACTTAACGTTGTCCAAAGAATTGCAACGGGTGGTGTTCAGTGCAATCGAAGCTTTACCTGAAGATTTAAAAACCGCAATGACATTACGAGAGCTCGATGGCTTGAGTTATGAAGAAATTGCAGAAGTGATGGATTGCCCGGTAGGAACGGTACGATCGCGTATCTTCCGTGCTCGTGAGGCGGTGGAAAAGAAAATCAGACCTCTTTTGCAACGCTAGTACAAGTAATAACTATGGTGAAAATAATGGCTGACAAAGAAAAACTTTCAGCTCTCATGGATGGAGAATTGGTCGATAAGGCTTTAATTCAAGAGTTAGAGCAAGACCAAGAGAGCCGTGATGCTTGGCAGAACTATCACCTGATTGGTGATGTGATGCGAGGCGAAGCGCCAGCAAAACCTGAGTGGAATATTGCTGAAAGCGTGGCGTTAGCGTTAGAAGATGAACCTGCACACCGTGCGTTTGATTCGCACAGTGCAAATGTTATCTCAATTGCGGATACGCCAAAAGAGTCGCAACCAGAACCGCAAAAAGCAAAACGTCAGTTGCCAGGTTGGTTGACGCAGTTTGGTCAAGTTGCTGTTGCTGCATGTGTATCGCTTGTTGTTATTTTAGGTGTACAGCAGTACGGTGGTAGCGATTCAATGTCGCCGCAAACAGATCAATTACCTGTATTGCAGACGGTTCCGTTTGCTGGCAGCGCAGAACCAGTGAGTTTGACTCGTGAGTCTGTAGAACGTTCTGTAGGCGAGGCAAATATGCAAGAGCAGCGCAAGCGTGTTCATGCTATGCTGCGAGACTACGAATTGCAGTTACGAATTAACAGTGATGCATCTCAACAAGATGCAAATCTGAATCCGGATATTGAATGAAAAAATTTCTGATCAGCGCTTGCGCTCTGTTCAGTATGATGTCTTCTCAAGCCTTTGCTGGTGATAAGCCAGCGGAGGCTTTATTGCATCAAATGAGCGAGGCGAGTAAGAATTTAAGTTACGAACTCTCTTATATCCTTATCAAAAAGAACAGCATTGAGCCGTTGCTGTATCGTCATGCCACGCATGGTGACGATCAATATGCTCATCTTGTCTACTTAAGTGGCCCTGTGCGTGAAGTGATTCGTCGCGGAACTGAAGTAAGTTATATCGAAACGGGTTTAGAACCGTTCACCATCGAGTCAGGTAAAATGGTCGCTCCGACGATGCCTATGCTCAACACCAATATCGATGAGCTAAACTTGTATTACGACTATGTAAAAGTGGGCAGAGCTCGTGAAGCTGGTGTGGCAACACAAGTGCTGCGTATTGTTCCTAAAGACGGTCTGCGCTATTCATACGTACTATGGATCGATGAAAAGAGTAAATTGCCGTTACGTGCCGACCTTGTGGACCGCGATGGTGAAATGCTTGAACAATATCGCACTATTTCTTACACGGTAAACCCAAAAATCGCAGAGTTAATGAGTGGCTTGCAAGATGTTCAATTACCTGCTGTTCTAACCATGCCAAAAGGCGATATTGGGACCAGTAATTGGCAGGTTGGTTGGATCCCTGAGGGTTTCGAGCCGAACGAGCTCAACCGCTATCGTATGGCCGTTACTAACCAAATGGTGGAGAGTCAGCTGTATTCTGATGGTCTGTTTAGCTTCTCTGTTTACGTAGCAAACAAAGATGAGCATTCGTTAAAAGGGCAGTTGGTTCGCCAAGGCAGAAGAACGCTACACAGTTTTGTGAGCGGTCAACATGAAATCTCTGTTGTAGGAGACATTCCACCGACCACAGCACAGCGTATCGCCCAATCTGTCACATTTAATGTAACAAAGAGTAAATAACAATGATGACCGCGTTGGCTACCGTGACAGACGTGCATCGTCGCGGCAAGCAATTCGAAATTGATTTAAGTTGCGAACAGCAGACCAGTTGCAGTAGTTGCTCTTCACAGAAAAGCTGTGGAACGGGCGTTGTTACTAAAGCCATTGGTAACAAGAGTTTATCTTGGCACCTGCGCACGGATAAATCGGTGAAAATAGGTCAAGTCGTCGAGATTGGTTTTCCTGAGTCAAGCCTAATAAAATCAGCAATGGCGGTTTATTTACTGCCATTGTTTGGTTTGATTATCGGTGCGATGTTTGGTCACTTCCTGTTAGCGCCGCTGACAGCCGGCGGGGAAGGCATCATCATATTGGCATCGGTATTGTTTGCCGCTGGTGGAATGTGGATCGCAAAACGTGTTTCTCGTCCGTTAGAAGATGAATCCAAGCGCCAAGTTACCCTCGTTCGGGTACTTGGAGAGCCAATCCAGTAAGTGCTGTCCCCCTCCACTAAAGGTTATTTGGGTATGTACTTTAAATTACGTGCGCCCGTTAACGAAATTCGGTAGAATCTGCCAACTTGATTGAAATGCCGTCAGTAGATGGCGTTTCTTACTGTCCCTATTTGTAAAGAGTTAGTCACCCTAAATCTATGAAGCACATTCGTAACTTTTCGATTATCGCCCACATCGACCATGGTAAGTCGACCCTATCAGACCGTCTAATCCAAGTTTGTGGCGGGTTAACCGATCGTGAAATGGCCGCACAGGTTCTGGATTCTATGGATCTTGAACGTGAGCGTGGCATCACCATCAAATCTCAGAGTGTGACGCTAAACTACACCGCTAAAGACGGTGAGACGTATCAGCTGAACTTCATCGATACTCCGGGGCACGTTGACTTTGCATATGAAGTATCACGTTCTCTAGCGGCTTGTGAAGGTGCGCTATTGGTTGTGGATGCGGGTCAAGGTGTTGAAGCTCAAACACTGGCTAACTGTTACACCGCGATCGAAATGGATCTAGAGGTTGTGCCAATCTTGAACAAGATTGACCTACCAGCAGCCGATCCTGAACGTGTAGCGGAAGAAATTGAAGAAATCGTTGGTATCGATGCAATGGAAGCAACCCGCTGTTCTGCGAAGACAGGCATCGGTGTTGATGACGTTCTAGAGAACATTGTGTCAGCGATTCCAGCACCGGAAGGTGATCCAGATGCGCCACTACAAGCGCTTATCATAGACTCATGGTTTGATAACTACCTTGGCGTTGTTTCTCTAGTGCGTATTAAAAACGGCGAACTGAAGAAGAACGATAAGATCAAAGTGATGAGTACGGGCCAAGTTTGGGGTGTAGACCGCCTTGGTATCTTTACGCCAAAACAAGTGGATACCGATACCCTTCGTACTGGTGAAGTAGGTTGGGTTGTTTGTGGTATCAAAGACATTCTTGGTGCCCCTGTTGGTGATACGCTGACTCTAGCGAAGAATGGTTGTGATAAACCGCTACCTGGCTTTAAGAAAGTTAAACCTCAGGTTTACGCAGGTCTGTTCCCTGTATCTTCCGACGATTACGAAAACTTCCGTGACGCACTAGGCAAACTAAGCCTTAACGACGCATCGCTATTCTACGAGCCAGAAAACTCTGCGGCACTTGGCTTTGGTTTCCGTTGTGGTTTCCTTGGCATGTTGCACATGGAAATCATCCAAGAGCGTCTAGAGCGTGAATACGACTTGGATCTTATTACCACAGCACCAACGGTAGTTTACGAAGTTGAGAAGACAGATGGCGATCTGCTGTATGTTGATAGCCCAGCAAAACTACCAGCGATCAATGACATTGAAGAAATTCGTGAACCGATTGCACGTTGTAATATCCTTGTGCCTTCAGAGTACCTAGGTAACGTAATCACTCTGTGTGTTGAAAAGCGAGGCAGTCAAGTTGATATGGTTTACCACGGTAACCAAGTCGCTGTGACTTACGATATTCCAATGGCTGAAGTGGTACTGGATTTCTTCGATCGTCTGAAATCAACATCACGCGGTTACGCATCTTTGGATTACAACTTCCAGCGTTTTGAAGCTTCGAACATGGTACGTGTAGACGTTCTTCTTAACGGTGACACTGTTGATGCATTGGCGATGATCACACACAAAGATCAGTCTCAGACTCGCGGTCGTCAGTTGGTAGAGAAGATGAAAGAATTCATCCCTCGCCAAATGTTTGATATCGCAATCCAAGCGGCAATTGGTAACCACATTATCGCTCGTTCAACGGTAAAACAGTTGCGTAAGAACGTTATTGCGAAATGTTACGGCGGTGACGTAAGTCGTAAGAAGAAACTTCTGAAGAAACAGAAAGAAGGTAAGAAACGCATGAAGCAGATCGGTAACGTTGAGCTGCCTCAAGAAGCGTTCCTAGCCATCCTTCACGTAGGTAAAGACTAAAGTTGAACTTTGTCTCACACTTGTCGGTCTTAAGACGTTAGATATTAAAATAAGTGAAAGGGTTTCGGCTCTTTCACTTTCGTATTTTTAGATAAGGGAATTTAATGGCGAATACATTCTCACTGATGTTGGTTATTGCGACTTTGGTAACTGGCGTGGTTTGGCTATTGGAAAAGCTGGTTTTCGCGAAAAAGCGTCAGGAAAAACTGGCTGAGATTCAAGCTCAGACGTCTAATGGTTTGGATGCAGTGACCTTGCAAAAAGTTGAGCGTCAGCCTTGGTGGGTTGAAAATAGCGTCTCTATTTTCCCTGTGATCGCGTTCGTTTTAGTATTACGTTCTTTTATCTACGAACCATTTCAAATCCCATCAGGCTCAATGATGCCTACCTTGCTGGTTGGCGATTTCATTTTAGTTGAGAAGTACGCGTACGGTCTAAAAGACCCAGTATGGCGTACTCAGCTAGTGGAAACTGGTAAGCCTGAGCGTGGTGATATCGTGGTATTCAAATACCCACCACAACCAAGTGTGGACTACATTAAGCGTGTAGTTGGTTTACCTGGTGATATCGTGCGTTATTCAAGTGATAAGCAGCTTTGCGTGCAAAGCCAAGGCGAATCGGCGTGTAAGCCAGTTAAACTGAGCAATGTTGAAGAAAGTCAGTTTAGCTCGAACGGTATTCCAATGATCCAACTGGATGAAAAATTGGGTAACGTTGAGCACAATATTTTGGTTAACCCTCTTGTGCGTAACCGCGTGGAGCAATATTTCCCACGCAGCGGCACGACAGAGTGGGTTATACCACAAGGTCAGTATTTTGTGATGGGTGATAACCGTGACAACAGTGCTGACAGCCGTTACTGGGGCTTTGTTCCAGAAGCAAACTTAGTCGGTAAAGCTGTCGCGATCTGGATCAGCTTCGAGTTTGATCGTGGCGCAGATAGTGTTCTACCTTCATGGATTCCAACTGGTGTGCGTTTTAACCGCATCGGTGGCATTCACTAACCATTCAAATATCGAGAGAGTATGAATTCTCCAATTGATAAACTAGAGAGAAAGCTCGGCTACCAGTTTCAAGATGCCGGGCTTATCAATTTGGCGCTGACGCACCGCAGCGCCAACAGTAAGCACAATGAACGTCTTGAGTTTCTGGGCGATTCAATTTTAAGTTTTGTCATCGCTGATGATCTGTACCATCGTTTCCCAAAAGTGAACGAAGGTGACATGAGCCGCATGCGTGCTACTTTGGTTCGCGGACATACATTGGCGGAACTGGGTCGTGAATTCGATCTAGGAGATTATTTAAAATTAGGTCCAGGTGAATTGAAGAGTGGCGGTTTTCGCCGAGACTCTATTTTAGCCGATGCGGTTGAAGCCATTATTGGCGCAATTTACCTAGACAGTGATCTTGAAGTTGTGCGAGGCATTGTACTGAGTTGGTATCAGTCACGCCTTGAAGCCATTAAACCAGGCGTTTCACAGAAAGATCCGAAAACTCGCCTACAAGAGTTCCTACAAGGCAGAAGAAAACCGCTGCCTGTCTACACAGTGACTAATATTAAAGGTGAAGCGCACAACCAAGAGTTCACGGTTGAGTGCGAAGTAGCAGGTGTGGATAAGCCTGTAATCGGTAAAGGCACCAGCCGCCGCAAGGCAGAACAAGCGGCTGCTGAAACAGCACTTGAGCAATTAACAAATGGCTGATAACGAATTCGATATCGATGCGTTTTTCGCATCACAAGGTGAGCCAAGCTCGCCAGAAAACCAACACTGTGGCTTTATTGCTATTGTTGGTCGTCCAAACGTAGGTAAGTCGACACTTTTGAACAAGATTTTGGGTCAGAAGATTTCGATCACCTCTCGTAAGCCGCAAACGACACGCCACCGTATTATGGGTGTGGATACGGACGGCGATTACCAAGCGATTTACGTCGACACGCCTGGACTTCACATTGAAGAAAAGCGTGCGATCAACCGTTTGATGAACCGTGCAGCTAACTCGTCATTGAGTGATGTAAACCTTGTGTTCTTCTTAGTCGATGGTACGCATTGGACTAAAGACGATGAGATGGTGCTGACCAAACTTCAAAAATCGAACTTCCCAGTTGTGCTTTGTGTAAACAAGGTCGACAACGTACAAGATCGTAACGACGTGATGCTACACATGGCGGAGATGTCGAAGAAGATGGACTTCGTGGATGTTGTGCCAATCTCTGCCAAGCAAGGTAAGAACATTGACGTACTGCGTAAGCACGTGCGTAATCACTTACCTAAAGCAACGCATCACTTCCCAGAAGAATACGTGACTGACCGTTCTCAGCGTTTTATGGCGTCTGAGATTGTGCGTGAAAAGCTGATGCGCTTTACTGGTGAAGAGCTGCCATACTCAGTAACGGTTGAAATTGAACGTTTTGATTACAACCCCGAAACCGACGGTTTCCACATCAATGCCTTGATTCTTGTTGAGCGTAATGGTCAGAAGAAAATGGTGATTGGCAAAGGCGGCGAGAAGATTAAAACCATTGGTCGCGAAGCGCGTTTGGATATGGAAGAATTGTTCGGTCGTAAAGTTTACCTAGAAACCTGGGTAAAAGTGAAATCTGGCTGGGCAGACGACGAACGAGCGTTGCGATCGTTGGGTTATATAGACGATTTATAATCTTGGCTGCGAAGGTGCTTCGCTCCAACATCGATGAAAAATCAGTATCGATTAAAATAAGGAGCCGCTCGGCTCCTTATTTTTTATTTCACACTTTTTAGGCACAATGACTTAGATGAGTAATCTGTCTTCCGAAGGTTTACAGCGCTGTTTTGTATTGCACCGACGCCCTTACAGTGAATCGAGCTTAATCCTTGATGTATTTAGTGAGGAATATGGCCGAATGACTTTAATGGCCAAAGGCGCGCGCAGTAAGCGTTCGAACTTAAAAGGCGCATTGCAACCTTTTACCCCGCTATTACTTAAATGGTCGGGGAAAGGCTCAATGAAAACTTTGCGTCAAGCCGAGCCGATAAGTCTAGGTTTGCCGTTAACGGGCATTAATCTCTACTCAGCCATGTACGTCAATGAACTGATTGGCCGTATTTTGATGGCTGAAGTGCCGATGCCAGCACTATTTCATGATTATTTGCATGCTTTAACCGAGTTGGCGCACAACGAGAACCCTGAGCCTGCACTGCGTCGTTTTGAGTTAGCCTTGCTGTCTGCGATGGGGTATGGCGTGGATTTTTTGCATTGTGCAGGTACCGGCGAGCCCGTCGATCCAGAAATGACCTATCGTTACCGGGAACAGAAAGGGTTTATTGCTTCGGTTAGGCGCGATAACCTCACGTTTTTAGGGAATGAACTGATTGCTATCAGTGAGCGGCGGTTCGTCACTAAAGAGCAGCTAAAAGCGGCAAAACGCTTTACACGTATAGCCTTAAAGCCGTATCTTGGCGGCAAACCTTTAAAAAGTCGTGAATTTTTCATTCAGACCCCCAGAGCACGGAGTAACGGAAAATGAGCTCAATTTATTTAGGCGTCAATATCGACCATATTGCCACTCTACGTAATGCACGTGGTACAAAATACCCGGATCCTGTTCACGCTGCTGAAATTGCAGAGCGTGCAGGCGCGGACGGTATCACTATCCACTTACGTGAAGACCGTCGCCATATTTTGGATCGTGATGTACGTATTCTGCGTGAAACCATTCAAACGCGTATGAATCTAGAGATGGCAGTGACGGACGAAATGGTTGAGATTGCGCTGCAAACTAAACCAGAGTTTGTGTGTCTAGTGCCTGAAAAGCGTGAAGAACTGACGACGGAAGGTGGCTTAGATGTTGTAGGGCAGCTTGAAAAAATTAAAGCTGCGACGAAAAAGCTGACAGATGCCGGCATTAAAGTTTCGCTCTTTATTGATGCTGACCGTCAACAGATTGAAGCTGCGAAAAAGTGTGGCGCTCCGTTTATTGAGCTACATACTGGCCACTATGCAGATGCGACGACAGAAGACGAACAGCAAGCTGAACTGAAGAAGATTGCTGCTGGTGCGAGTTATGCACATGACCTAGGTATTATTGTTAATGCCGGGCATGGCCTGACTTATCACAATGTCGCACCAATTGCTGCATTACCAGAAATTTACGAACTCAACATTGGTCACTCAATCATTGGTCGCGCGGTATTTGATGGTTTAAATAAAGCGGTTGCTGACATGAAAGCACTGATGATTGAGGCTCGCCAGTCATAGGGCTATCTAGATGGCGATTATAGGGTTAGGGACCGACATTGCAGAAATTGAGCGTATTGAAAAAGCGTTAGCTCGTAGTGGTGAACCTTTTGCTCAGCGGATTCTTTCAGAAGAAGAAATGGCCAAATTCTCACAGCTTAAGCTGCAAGGTCGTTATCTTGCTAAGCGCTTTGCAGTCAAAGAAGCGGCCTCAAAAGCATTGGGGACAGGGATCGCAAAAGGGGTCACGTTTCACGACTTTTCCATCTCGAACGATGAGCTTGGAAAACCAGTGCTCGCATTGACGGGCACAGCCAAGCAAATAGCGGATGCGATGGGCGTTAACCATATTCACCTGTCCATTTCCGATGAGCGTCATTACGCTGTGGCGACGGTCATTTTTGAATCCTAGCTTGTAAGTCTTAAACAAAATACTAAAAAGCCAGAGCATTTGCTCTGGCTTTTGTTTCTCTTCAATAGATCACTGTTCAAGGTATAACTTTGCGGTTGTTGTTACTTTAATCATTTCATCTTGCAGCTCGAACATTTCAGGCTCAACTTCCTCAAGACTGATCCCTGAGCGCAGTGCTTGCTCAAGCGTCGCACAGAGTGATTTCAGCCTTGGAACACCACAATATGAACTACTGCCGTGCAGCTTATGGATGACATGAATTAGGTCGTCACGAGAGATATCTTCTTGCTCCAGAGCTTGGTCAACGACTGCTTCTACTTCAGGGATGAACTCAATCAACATGCGCAACATATCTTTGGCGAGATCCTCTTTATTCGCGCTCTGTTTTAAGGCCGCTTGCCAATCAATAATCACATCCTGTTGAGGTGAAGAAACGGATTGTGGTGCGCTTCCTTCAGGTTCATCAACGTATGAAGGGGCGACTTTGCCAATGCTCTCTGTACAAGCATTTGGGTTCCAGTGAACCAAAACCTGTTGTAGCACATGCTCTTCAATAGGTTTGGTCAAGTAGTCATCCATTCCTGCCGAGAGCAAGCGGTCTCGTTCCCCAGCCATGGCATGCGCCGTTACCGCAATCACTGGCGTGTCTTTATTTAGCTCCAACTCTTTAATGTGCTTACAAGCGGTCACACCATCCATTTGTGGCATTTGGATATCCATGAAGATTAAATCGTACTTTTTCTCTGTCGCCAGGTTCACCGCTTGCTGGCCATTGCTACAGGCGGTGACGGTTTCTACTCGTTCGCGGAGCAGTGCAGAGATCAGCTTCAAGTTTGCAGGGTTGTCATCCACTGCTAGTACAGTCAGAGGTAAACGGTCCCCTTCGCTTGGCGTAATTGGAGCGCTTAATACCGGTGGCGATTCTACATGTTCGCTAATCAGGCTTTGTAGCAACTTACGGCGAGACAATGGCTTCGTCAGGCACTGGACGTGATGCTCTGTCATTATTTGGTCCGCAAGCGCCAATTCGGTACTCGGTGTCCCTAGGAGAACACTCGGAGCCATGCGTTTCGCTTGTTCTATCCAAGGTGTAATAACTTCCGCATCGTGAGTCTGGTTGGCCGCTAAATTCAACAGTACATAATCATATTGTTCTTCGTTGTTTGGTAGCGAAGAGCGGTAGGTTACTAAAATACCCTCCTGACTTAGAATCTGTTGGGTTACGGATGCGGCTTGCATGTTTGGTTCAATCAGCAGTAACTGCTTCCCAGTCAGAAGTTCCACTTCAATCAGTTCGCTCATTGGCATCTCGGTTGAGTGCAAGCGCACCGTAAACCAGAAGGTTGAACCTTGGTGTAGACGGCTGGTTAAACTGATTTCGCCGCCCATCTGGCTCACCAGTTTCTGAGTGATAACCAGACCAAGGCCAGTACCACCGTAACGACGTGAAATACTGGCATCCGCTTGGCTAAAGGCTTGGAACAACTGCGCTTGCTGACGCTCAGAGATACCAATACCGGTATCACGCACCATGAATTGTAGTTCGACGGAGTCTCCTGATTGAGAGCGCATTTCTACGCTAACATCAATGTTGCCTCGCTCGGTAAACTTGATTGAGTTACCGACTAAGTTCGTCAAAATTTGTTGGATACGTAGTGGATCCCCAACTAAACCTGGTGGAATTTTAGGGTCCACTTTTAGGGTGATTTCTAACCCTTTCTCATGTGCACTTGTGGCTTGTAGGTTAATTACCTCTTCTAAACTTTCTCGGAAATCAAAAGGAATGTTTTCCAGCGCCAGCTTACCCGCTTCAAGTTTCGAGAAGTCGAGAATGTCATTGATGATATTCAGCAGGTTGTTCGCCGACTTCTCAATCGTCTGTAGGTAATCCGTTTGGCTGTTAGAAAGCTGCGTTTTAAGCATTTGACGAGTAAAGCCAATCACCCCATTGAGCGGAGTACGCAGCTCGTGCGACATGTTCGCCAAGAACTCTGACTTAACCCTGGCCGCTTCTTGCGCGCGTTTCTTCGCGATATCCAGCTCAACGTTCTGAATTTCTAGCTGCTCAAGCGTTTCACGTAAGTCGGACGTGGCTTGGTCTATACTGTGCTGCATCTCTACGTGATATTCTGATAACGATACCGCCATGGCGTTGATGCCATTTTTTAGCTGGTCTAACTCACCGTGCATTTTGCCTTCGATACGCACATCCAGATGACCACGGCGAATGCGGTCAACGACATTCTTCATGTGGGTGATAGGTTGGGTCACATCGTGCATTAGACGTGAAGCAAACACACTTGCTAAGCCAAGACCGAGAACCAGAACTAAAAACGCAGAGAAGACTTCTTGATACTGTTGCAGCCTCAAGGAGGAGAGATCTAACTCGACGGCGATGTAACCAATCGCTTTTGTGCCTTGGCTTTCGTTCGATAACTCCGCTAAGTAGTGACCTTCTGACAAAATGGGGACACGCAATATCAGTGAGTTTTCGTAGATTTCCGAATTACCCAGTTGCGGGATCGGTTTATCTTTGGGAAACATCAAGGCTTCAAAATTAGGATGAAAGTTAGAGGTTACAAAGAGCTCATGATGTTCATCAAATACCGCGATACTACGAACCAGTTTGGAGTTTTTACGGTGCGCGTAGCTTATCAAGCGACGTACCGCCTCTCGGCTTTCTGATAGTAGATGAGTTTCACTGGCAATCGCCAGCGGCTCAATAATGCTGTTACCAGTGGTGATAACTTGTTTCTCAAGGTCTTGGTAGCGGTTAAATGAGAAAAAGCCGCTCAGTAATAAACCAATAATGAGAGTGGGAGCGAGAGTTAGTGTAATTACACGTGCTCGTAAGCCATATCTGGTCATGTTATCTAATTACATCGGAGTCTGGATATGGGAAAATAACGCATTATTTCTCAAGCGCACGATAAAGCCTTGAGCAAAGAAGTGACGTCACCGAATAAACGGTAAGCATAATCAAGTCACTCGAATCACACAACGGCTGCAATCAAGAATAGTGAAGCCGAAGAGCAATTACATATAAATCAGGCATAGAGCATGGCACGCATCTTTCAACCGAAAAAGAAAACCCAACTCAATACTCGGCACCAAGCAGTGCAAGTAGAGCGTTTAGATCACCACGGCGCAGGCATTGCTTACCTCAAAAAGAAGCCATTGTTTATCGATGGAGCACTGCCGGGTGAGGAGGTGGTCACTCAATTGGTGGAAGAAAAGAGCAAATACGCTCGCGGTAAGTTGATTAAAATCCTTAAGCCGAGTGAAGCTCGTGTGGAGCCATTTTGCCCACATTATCATGAGTGCGGTGGCTGTGATTTGCAGCATCTAGATTATGACCAACAATTGACGTACAAACAGCAAACGTTGCGTCAGCTAATGCGAAAATTTTCAGGCAGTGACATTGAACTAGATGCCCCGTTATTGGGAGATTCGCAGGCCTACCGTCGCCGTGCGAGAGTGAGCTTGTTTGTTGATAAAAAAACACGTCAGCTACATTTTGGTTTTCGTAAAAAGCAGAGTAAGCAAATTGCGCAAGTGACCGATTGCCCAGTGCTGGCACCGGAACTGAATGTTTTGCTGCCAGAGATTTACTCAGCCCTAAAAGCGTTCAAAAAGCCTGAACAATTGGGTCATGTAGAGCTGGTACTTGGTGATAATGGGCCGTGTATTACGCTGCGCCACTTGAGCGCTCTGACAACGAGTGAAACTCAATCTCTAACGGAGTTGGCAAAACGTCATGGCGCATCGTTGTACTTAATGCCATCGACAGAACAATTAGACCTTATCGAAGGCGATATACCTTTTTATCAAGAAGTTGGAGTGAAAATCCCTTTTGCACCAAATAACTTTATTCAAGTAAACCAAGGTGTAAACCAACAAATGGTCAAGCAAGCGGTTGAGTGGTTAGACCCACAAAAGAGTGACCGAGTGTTAGATTTGTTCTGTGGTTTAGGCAACTTTAGTTTACCAGTTGCGAAATTAGCTAAGCACGTGGTTGGAGTAGAGGGTGTTGCAGAGATGGTAGAAAAAGCCACAAACAATGCATCTTTGAACCAAATCAATAACGCGCAATTTTATCACGCTAACCTTGAGCAAGATTTTGAAGGCCAAGCCTGGGCCGCAGAGCGGTTTGATAAAGTATTATTAGACCCGGCACGCGCGGGAGCGAGTGGGATCATCGATCAAGTTTCTGAGCTTGGCGCACAGCGTGTAGTTTATGTTTCTTGTAATCCTGCTACCCTTGCTAGGGATAGTCAAAGCTTGATAGAGCAAGGCTATAAATTAACTAAATTAGGTATGCTGGATATGTTCCCTCATACCAGTCATCTAGAATCGATGGCATTGTTTGAAAAGTCCTAACTTTAGGACTTTGACCCCTTATTTGTGGTGGGTGGTCATAAAGCCAGCGTGTACGCGCGGTAAAAAGAACTAACCTGGACGGTGTTAGTCAAACCACACGAATATAATAATTAGGATGATGAGATGGTTGCGGTAAGAAGCGCGCATTTAAACCAAGATGAACAGTTTGAACTCGAAAACTGGGTGGCTAGCCTAGGACAAGAGAAAAACACAGCCTCACGCTTAATCGAAGTATATCGAGATTGCCAGACAGTATTAGCTGATAACGAGCAAGCGGAACTGTTGTTGTGGCGTGGACGAGAAATGATCGAAATTTTGATCACCTTGTCTATGGACCAAGCCACTTTAGTGGCTGCTCAACTGTTTCCTTTGGTTTCAAGTGGTGCTTTTAACAGAGAAACTCTGGAAGAGAAATACAGCAAAGAAATCATAAAATTAATCGACGGCGTTGAAGAAATGGCTGCTATTGGCCAACTCAACGTCAACATGGAAGGCAGTGCAGCGTCATCTCAGGTAGATAACGTACGCCGCATGCTGCTTGCCATGGTGGATGACTTCCGCTGCGTAGTTATCAAGCTCGCGGAACGAATTTGTAACCTTATTGAAGTTAAAAAAGCGCCAGATGAAGTTCGACGTGCGGCGGCAAAAGAGTGTGCCAACATCTATGCGCCGCTAGCAAACCGATTAGGCATCGGTCAGCTGAAATGGGAAATTGAAGATTACGCTTTCCGCTACCAACAACCGGAAACTTACAAACAAATTGCCAAACAGCTTTCTGAGAGGCGCATCGTTCGTGAACAGTACATCAAAGACTTTGTTGAAGACCTCACGCACGAAATGGAAGTGTCGGGCATCAATGCCGAAGTGAGTGGTCGACCTAAGCACATCTACAGCATTTGGCGAAAAATGCAGAAAAAGAGTTTGGCCTTTGATGAGCTGTTTGATGTGCGAGCAGTGCGTATCATCGCAGACAAACTGCAAGATTGTTACGCGGCTTTAGGCGTAGTTCACACCAAATACAAGCATCTACCGAGCGAGTTTGATGACTACGTTGCTAACCCTAAACCAAACGGTTATCAATCGATCCATACAGTAATTCTAGGGCCAGAAGGCAAAACTATCGAGATCCAGATTCGTACCAAGCAAATGCATGAAGAGTCGGAACTGGGGGTTGCAGCGCACTGGAAATATAAAGAAGGGGCAAGCAGCCGAAGCGGTTATGATGAGAAGATCACGTGGCTGCGTAAGCTACTGGATTGGCAAGAAGAAATGTCTGACTCTGGCGAAATGCTCGATGAACTGCGTAGCCAAGTCTTTGATGACCGTGTTTATGCCTTTACACCACGTGGTGATGTTGTCGATTTGCCAATGGGGGCAACGCCGCTAGATTTTGCCTATCACATTCACTCCGAAGTGGGACATCGTTGTATCGGTGCCAAAGTCGGAGGTCGTATTGTGCCATTCACGCATAAATTACATATGGGTGACCAAGTCGAGATTATCACTCAGAAAGAACCTAACCCATCACGTGACTGGTTAAACCCATCATTAGGCTTCGTTCATTCTGGTCGTGCGCGTGCCAAAATTAACGCCTGGTTCCGAAAACAAAGCCGTGAGAAGAACCTCGAAGCAGGTCGTGAAATCCTTGAGCATGAGTTAGCCAAAATTGGCGCAACGTTAAAAGATGCAGAGCATTACGCCCTCAAGCGGTTTAACGTCAAAACACCAGATGAATTGTATGTTGGGGTAGGTAGCGGTGATTTGCGCATCAACCAAATCATTAACCATATCAACGCGTTAGTTAACAAGCCAACGGCAGAGGAAGAAGACCAGCAAGCACTGGAAAAACTGCAAGAAGCTGAGCATAAATCACCCGCGCAAAGCCGACCGAAAAAAGACGCAGTTGTAGTAGAAGGCGTCGATAACCTAATGACACATCTAGCACGTTGCTGTCAGCCAATTCCAGGTGACGATATCTCTGGTTACATAACGCAAGGTCGTGGGATTTCAGTACACCGTAGTGACTGTGAACAGCTAGAAGAACTGCGCCATCATGCGCCAGAGCGCATCATCGATACAGTCTGGGGCAGCGGCTTTGTGGGGTCATACATCCTCACCGTGCGTGTTGAAGCGATGGAGCGAGGTGGTCTACTCAAAGACATTACGACACTGTTCGCCAACGAAAAGATCAAAGTGACCAGTATGAAGAACCGAGTCGACTACAGACGTCAACTTGCCATCATGGACTTTGACCTAGAAGTCACCAATATTGAGGTGCTTTCGCGGGTTTCGAAACGTGTGGAACAGATCAAGGATGTCATGACGGTGAAACGCCTCGGCTAAAACTCTCGTCATAGTTACACTTGCGTCATATTTGGCTTTTTATCTGCGTTAGCTGCACTTATTCCGACGTGCCGGCTCAGGGGCATCACATAGTAGGCTATGCTCAGGAGTCGCGAAAACTTGTTGCCTTGTCAAAGTAACAATTACTTAGTGAAAGCTGCTGAGAAAATATAATGTAGAAGGTGAGTGGTTTTGGCTGCTCACCTTTTTCTTTAATAGAAAGGTTTAAAGGAACAAAAAATGAGTCATCCAATTGAACAGTTAGAACAAATCATGGCGAAGCTGCGTGACCCCGAAAACGGTTGCCCTTGGGACTTAAAACAAACCTTTGACACCATCGTTCCGCATACAATAGAAGAAACCTACGAGGTGGTGGACGCGATTCAAAATCGAGATTGGCCCAATCTAAAAGAAGAGCTAGGGGATTTGTTGTTTCAGGTGATTTTTTACAGTCAGCTAGCGAAAGAGCAAGAGCTGTTCGACTTTTCGGATGTCGTCGAAACCGTGAACGAAAAACTGACTCGTCGCCACCCGCATGTTTTTTCAGATGTTGAGTTTGAATCTGACGAGGAAATTAACGCGAACTGGGAAGCGGAAAAAGCAAAAGAAAAAGCCCTAGTAGGCAAAGCGGAAGAAAGTATCCTAGACTCAATACCAAACTCTTTACCGGCACTTTCTCGTGCTACAAAAATTCAGAAAAAATGTGCAAAATTTGGGTTTGATTGGGATTCACTTGGCCCGGTTGTCGATAAAGTACGAGAAGAAATTGACGAAGTCATGGAAGAGGCACTGCAAGTTCAGCCCGATGAAGAGAAAGTTGAGTTGGAGCTCGGTGATTTGCTATTTGCGACTGTCAATTTGGCTCGCCACCTTGATAAAAACCCAGAAGTCGCGCTAGGAAAAGCAAACGTAAAGTTTGCGCGACGTTTTAAACAAGTTGAAGGCAAGGTCCAGCAGTCAGGCAAAGTACTTACAGATTGTTCTTTATCAGAACTTGACCATTTTTGGGATGAAGTAAAACAAGAAGAATCGAGGCAGAGGTAAACTGGCAGAATACATAATATAAGGTCAGCTTGTTTGGTTACACGAAACGGACTTTGGTTTGTCTTTGCTCACTTTGATTTGAAGCAAAAAATAAAAAATTACGGTGTGATAGATTTCACGTTGTGGCGGTAAGGAGCTTCTGGTATATTTATCTCCCGTCCAGAAGCACTCCATTTCCCTCATTCAACCAATTTCAGGTTAAACATGACGACAAATTACATTTTTGTTACTGGCGGGGTTGTATCCTCTCTAGGTAAAGGTATTGCAGCAGCATCTCTTGCGGCTATTCTAGAAGCTCGTGGTCTTAAAGTGACTATGATGAAGCTTGACCCTTACATCAACGTTGACCCGGGCACAATGAGCCCTACTCAGCACGGTGAAGTGTTCGTTACAGAAGATGGCGCAGAGACTGACCTTGACCTTGGTCACTACGAGCGTTTCATCCGTACCAAGATGACCAAGCGTAACAACTTCACTGCAGGTCGTGTTTATGCCGACGTACTTCGTAAAGAACGTCGTGGTGACTACCTAGGCGCAACTATTCAAGTTATCCCTCATATCACTAACGCAATCAAAGATCGCGTTATTGCAGGTTCTGAAGGCCATGATGTGGCTATCGTTGAAGTTGGCGGTACTGTTGGTGATATCGAATCACTACCATTTATGGAAGCGATTCGTCAGCTAGCTGTTGAGCTAGGCCGTGAGCGCGCAATGTTCATGCACCTAACACTTGTTCCTTACCTAGCGGCAGCGGGCGAAGTGAAAACTAAGCCGACGCAACACTCTGTAAAAGAACTTCTATCTATCGGTATTCAGCCAGATATCCTAGTTTGCCGTAGCGATCGCGTTATTCCTGCGAATGAGCGTAAAAAAATCGCACTGTTCTGTAATGTTCCAGAAAAAGCAGTAATTTCAATGAAGGATGTAGACTCTATCTACAAGATCCCTCAGTTGATTAAATCTCAAGGTCTAGATGACCTTGTGTGTGCTCGCTTTGGTATTACTGCTCCGGAAGCAGACCTTTCTGAATGGGAACAGGTTATCTACGAAGAAGCAAATCCTACTGGTGAAGTAACCATCGGTATGGTTGGTAAATACATTGAATTACCAGATGCATACAAATCTGTGAACGAAGCGCTTAAACACGCTGGCTTGAAAAACCGTCTAAGCGTCACAATTAAGTATGTAGACTCACAAGATATCGAAACAAAAGGCGTTGAACTTCTAGAAGGTTTGGACGCGATCCTAGTACCAGGTGGCTTCGGCGATCGTGGTATTGAAGGCAAGATCCGTGCGGCTCAATATGCACGTGAAAATAACGTGCCTTACCTAGGTATTTGTTTGGGTATGCAAGTTGCACTAATCGAATACGCGCGTAACGTTGCGGGTATGGAAGGTGCACATTCAACAGAATTTAACAAAGAGACTAAGTACCCTGTGGTAGGTTTGATCACAGAGTGGGTAGACGAATCAGGTAGCGTAGAAGAGCGTACTGAAAAGTCTGACCTAGGCGGTACGATGCGTCTTGGTTCACAGCTGTGTCACCTAGAGAAAGGGACTAAAGCTCGTGAACTGTACGGTAGCGCGACGATCCATGAACGTCACCGTCACCGTTACGAAGTGAATAACGTGCTTCGTCCGCAAATCGAAAAAGCAGGCCTAAAAGTATCAGGTCTATCTGCGGACAAGAAGTTAGTGGAAATGATTGAGAACCCAGCTCACCCATGGTTTGTAGCGGCTCAGTTCCACCCAGAATTCACCTCGACTCCTCGCGATGGACATCCATTGTTTGCAGGTTTTGTTAAGGCTGCGGGCCAAAACGCACGCGGCGAATTCGAGAAGTAAAAGGATACGGGCGGCGGCGAAGGTTGTGCTGCTGCCCTTTAAGATTGACATTTATATTTGAAACGAGAGGAAACATTAATGTCTAAGATCGTTAAAGTTCTAGGTCGTGAAATCATCGACTCACGTGGTAACCCAACTGTAGAAGCTGAAGTACACCTAGAAGGCGGTTTCGTAGGTATGGCGGCAGCTCCATCTGGCGCATCTACTGGTTCTCGCGAAGCTCTTGAGCTACGTGACGGTGACAAAGCACGTTTCCTAGGTAAAGGTGTTCTTAAAGCAGTTGAAGCTGTAAACGGCCCAATCGCTGAAGCTCTAGTTGGCAAAGACGCTAAAGACCAAGCTGCAATCGACGCAGTAATGATCGAACTAGACGGCACTGAAAACAAATCTAAATTCGGTGCTAACGCTATCCTAGCTGTTTCTCTAGCAAACGCTAAAGCTGCTGCTGCTGCGAAAGGCATGCCTCTATACGAGCACATCGCTGAGCTAAACGGCACTGCAGGTCAGTTCTCTATGCCTCTACCAATGATGAACATCATCAACGGTGGTGAGCACGCAGACAACAACGTTGACATCCAAGAGTTCATGATCCAACCAGTTGGCGCTAAGACTCTTAAAGAAGGTCTACGTATCGGTGCAGAAGTATTCCACAACCTAGCTAAAGTTCTTAAGTCTAAAGGCTACAGCACTGCAGTTGGTGATGAAGGTGGTTTCGCTCCTAACCTTAAATCTAACGCTGAAGCTCTAGAAGTTATCGCAGAAGCTGTTGCAGCTGCTGGTTACGAACTAGGTAAAGACGTTACTCTAGCTATGGACTGTGCTGCATCTGAGTTCTTCGACAAAGAAGCTGGCATCTACAACATGAAAGGCGAAGGTAAAACTTTCACTTCTGAAGAGTTCAACCACTACCTAGCTGAGCTAGCTAACCAATTCCCAATCGTTTCTATCGAAGACGGTCTAGACGAGTCTGACTGGGATGGCTTCAAGCACCAAACTGAACTACTAGGTGACAAGCTTCAACTAGTAGGTGACGATCTATTCGTTACTAACACTAAGATCCTTGCTGAAGGTATCGAGAAAGGCGTAGCTAACTCTATCCTTATCAAGTTCAACCAAATCGGTTCTCTAACTGAGACTCTAGCTGCAATCAAGATGGCTAAAGACGCAGGTTACACAGCAGTAATCTCTCACCGTTCTGGCGAAACTGAAGATGCAACTATCGCTGACCTAGCGGTAGGTACAGCAGCAGGTCAAATCAAAACTGGTTCTATGAGCCGTTCTGACCGTGTTGCTAAGTACAACCAGCTAATCCGTATCGAGGAAGCTCTAGGTGAGCGCGCTCCTTTCAACGGTCTTAAAGAAGTTAAAGGTCAAGCTTAATTCTTCACTGAATTAGCAGCTTAACTTAAAGCTTTTAAAACACCCTGCTTTGGCGGGGTGTTTTTTTATATAACGGAAGCGCTAAGTGAGCGCACTCCTCCATGTTTCAAGTAAGCGGTCTCAAAGAAGTTAAAGGTCAGGCTTAATTCTTAACTGAATTAGCAGCTTAACTTAAAGCTTTTAAAACACCCTGCTTTGGCGGGGTGTTTCTTTATATAACGGAAGCGCTAAGTGAGCGCACTCCTCCATGTTTCAAGTAAGCGGTCTCAAAGAAGTTAAAGATCAAGCTTAATTCTTATTGAGTAAAGTTTCGCTAAATAGCTTTTTGAAATCATCGCTACGGTGGTTTTTTTGTATTTATAGGTTTGTATTTTTGGCTCTTACTTTGGTCATGGGTAAGGATCGCTTCCTATGAGCTTGTTTCATTTTGCTGCTTATTTCTTGTAAGGAGCGTGTGAGTCTCCCTTTCTCCCCTAGAGGCAACCTCGCATTTATGCTATATATGTCACCTTATCTAATTCCTTCCGGTACAGAATGTTAGCAGCGATATGCGAATCTTTGTTATAGCCCTTACGCTACTGTTTGGCTTGCTTCAATACACTCTATGGTTTGGTAAAAACGGAGTGTCTGACTACTACACAGTAAAAGATGAAATTGAAGTTCAGCAACAAGTGAACAGCAAGCTACAAGCTCGCAACAATGAAATGTTCGCTGAGATTGATGACTTAAGGCAAGGTCTTGATGCGATTGAAGAACGTGCGCGTCATGAGCTCGGTTTAGTTAAAGATGGCGAGACTTTTTACCGCATTATAGGTGAGGAAAACCATTAAAATGTTGGATATGAACTCATCGCATATCGCAATTGTGCCTGCTGCTGGTGTAGGGAGCAGAATGAAGGCAGATCGCCCTAAGCAATATTTATTGATCGAAGGTAAAGCGGTACTGGAACATACCGTAGAGAAACTGCTTTCTCACCCAAATATTTCTAAGGTTGTCGTTGCTGTTACTGACGGCGACCCATATTACCCAGAATTGTCCATTGCTAAGCACCCAGATGTGATTCGTGTAGCTGGTGGTAAAGAAAGAGCAGACTCTGTGTTATCAGGGCTAAACTATGTCAATGAGCACCTGGAAAGCGAGTGGGTATTAGTTCACGACGCTGCAAGGCCATGTGTATTAACATCCGACATTGACCGTTTGATTGATGTTTGCTGCGCCCACTCAACGGGTGGCATTCTCGCATCTCCTGTGAGAGATACAATGAAGCGAGCAAACGCAGTACAAGATATCGACCATACGGTAGATAGAGAAGCATTGTGGCATGCACTGACTCCACAAATGTTTAAAACTCAGCAGCTTACTCAAGCACTGGCTGACGCATTAGAACAGGGTGTAACCATTACCGATGAAGCCTCGGCTTTGGAATGGCTAGGCGAGAAGCCAGCCTTAGTTCAAGGGAATGCGAACAATATAAAAATCACTCAGCCAGAAGATCTTGCGTTAGCCGAGTTTTATCTAAGCCGTGAGCGCGGCGAACAAAGAAAGGATAGAAAATGATTCGAATTGGTCATGGTTTCGATGTACATAAATTCGGTGGTGAAGGCCCAGTCATTATTGGTGGTGTAGCAATCCCTTATGAGCAAGGTTTGATTGCACACTCAGATGGCGATGTAGCGTTGCATGCGTTAACGGATGCTCTGCTGGGCGCGATTGCTGCTGGCGATATTGGTCGTCATTTCCCAGATACGGATGATAAATGGAAAGGCGCAAACAGTCGTGAATTACTGAAAGACGTTTACCGTCGAGTCAAAGAGCAAGGCTACCGTCTCGGCAATGCTGATGTAACCATCATGGCACAAGCGCCTAAAATGGCACCACACATTGACGCAATGTGTGCGGCGATAGCCGAAGACCTAGAAACCGACATTAGTAACATTAACGTAAAAGCGACGACGACAGAACGTCTCGGTTTTACTGGACGCAAAGAAGGCATTGCAACGGAAGCCGTTGTACTTCTGTTTAAGCAATAACTAGCAATTTGCTCCTCTAAGCTGTGATATCAGCGGAAACACATCATGTCAGACATTTTATCTTCATTGGCTTACCTAACGGGTAAGCCAGTTGCATCGGCAAAAATCAAAGCGCAGCCAGAGCACTTTCAGGTTCGCGAAGATTTAGGTTTTGCCTTTACGGGCGAAGGCGAGCACCTAATGGTTCGTATCCGTAAAACGGGCGAGAACACCAGCTTCGTTGCTAACGAGTTAGCGAAAGCCTGTGGTGTTAAGTCGAAAGACGTTAGCTGGGCGGGTCTTAAAGACCGTCATGCGGTGACGGAACAGTGGTTAAGTGTCCATTTACCAAAAGGTGAAACGCCAGATTTTTCAGCGTTTTTGTCTCAATACCCAAGTATCGAAATCCTTGCAACAGATCGTCACAATAAAAAACTGCGTCCTGGTGACCTAGTAGGGAACGAGTTCGTGGTTACTTTGTCTGAAGTGACAGATATAGCGGATGTAGAACAACGTCTTGAAAAAGTGAAACAAGTTGGTGTGCCAAATTACTTTGGTAGTCAGCGTTTTGGTAACGATGGCAACAACCTTGAAGAAGCACGTCGATGGGGACGCGAAAACGTTCGTACCCGCAATCAAAACAAGCGAAGCATGTATTTATCAGCGGCTCGTTCGTGGATTTTCAACCGCATCGTTTCAGCTCGTCTAGAGAATTGTGTGTTTGATAAGTTCATTGATGGTGACATTGCACAGACGAATTCTGGCACTCAGTTGATTGATGCAAACAACATCACTGATTTGCAAGTGCAATTTGCACAAGGTGAAGCGGCAATTACCGCTGCGCTTGCTGGCGATAATGCACTGCCTACTCAAGCCGAGGCTCTGGCATTAGAGCAACCGTTTTTAGACGAAGAGCCTGACCTCATGGCGCTGATTCGTGGTAATCGCATGCGCCACGATCGTCGCGATATTGCGCTGAAGCCAAAAGATTTAGCTTGGACGGTTGAAGGTAACAACATTACGCTGACTTTCTCACTGGATGCGGGATCTTTTGCGACCTCTATTGTTCGTGAGTTAGTTAATGAGGTTGAAGTAGAAAGAGAATACTAATGGAACAGGATTCACGAAACCCGAAGCCCTTAAGAGTCTTAATCAGCAATGATGATGGTGTTCATGCACAAGGGATTCATGCCCTCGCTGATGAGTTGAGAGATATCGCCGAAGTGACCATTGTCGCACCTGATCGAAATCGTTCAGGTGCTTCGAATTCACTCACATTAGAACAACCATTACGCGTGACTGAAATTGCCCCAAATATCTACTCAGTGCAAGGCACGCCCACGGATTGTGTGCATTTCGCGCTGAATGAGCTAATGAAAGATGATTTGCCTGATCTTGTTCTGTCAGGAATCAACCATGGCGCTAATTTGGGTGATGATGTTCTTTATTCTGGAACAGTAGCAGCTGCCATGGAAGGTCATTTCCTTGGCGTTCAGTCGGTGGCTTTTTCACTAGTGGGTAAGCGACATTTCGAATCCGCCGCTAAAATTGCACGTCAAATTGTACAACAGCATTTAGCGTCGCCGATTCCAACGAATCGTCTACTGAACGTAAACGTGCCTGACTTACCATCAGAGAATTTAGGTGAAATTGAAGTTACGCGTTTAGGTGCACGTCATCACGCAGAGAATATGATCAAGCAGAAAGATCCGAGAGGCCATGACATTTATTGGTTAGGGCCACCAGGAAAGGAGCAAGATGCAGGAGAGGGCACGGACTTTTATGCAATTGAGCATGGCCGAGTTTCAATGACGCCTCTGCAAGTTGATCTCACCGCTCACGAGTCGCTGCGTGCTATGGATAGTTGGTTAAAGGAAGAGAAGTAATGAGTAACCCACATGCTGACAGGTTGATAGCGTTTCTTATCTCCAGTGGCATCAAAGACCAAAGAGTTCTGGATGCTATCCAACGCTTGCCACGAGAAAGCTTTGTTTCTCAAGCGATGATGCACCAAGCCTATGATAACAATGCGTTACCAATTGGTCAGGGACAAACTATTTCTCAGCCTTATATCGTTGCTCGTATGACCGAGTTGCTTGAGCTAGAACCGGCGAGTCGTGTTCTGGAAATCGGAACGGGATCGGGTTATCAAACTGCGGTACTGGCGCAAATTGTTGATCATGTATACTCCGTTGAGCGAATTAAATCGTTGCAATGGGAAGCAAAGCGTCGCCTGAAGCAATTGGATATTTACAATGTTTCAACTAAGCATGCTGATGGGTGGCAGGGCTGGGAAGCGAGAGGTCCTTTCGATGCTATCATTGTTACCGCTGCCGCTGAAGTGATTCCCCAAGCTCTTCTCTCACAATTAAGAGATGGCGGCAAAATGGTCATTCCTGTTGGAGATACGGAACAACAGTTATTAAAAATAGAGCGTAAGGGAGACGAATATCTCTCTACCGTTGTAGAAATGGTTCGGTTCGTACCTCTGGTTGCGGGTGATTTAGCTTAAGGGTTAGGGATAGGTGAATAAGTTACTACGTCATATTGGTATTAGCTTTGTGTTTGCTGCAGGACTAGTTGGTTGTGCAGCGCATTCCCCTGCACCTGTCTCTAGCCTAAAAAAAGACTATTCAAGCCTTGAAAGAGGGAGTTACAGAGGGAGTTATTATGAGGTAAAAAAAGGCGATACACTTTACTTCATAGCTTATGTCACAGATAAAGATGTAAATGATCTTGTTCGTTACAATGAGTTAACTCAGCCTTACACTATCTACCCAGGACAGAGGCTAAAACTTTGGGCTCCGAAATATGTCGCCCCTAAATATGGTCAAAAAGTTGAACCCGTTGTGGCTCCTGTTGTTACGACACCCCCAGCTCCAGTGACGAAAACATCAACAGCCTCTAAACCTAAACCTTCGAGTAAAAACTCTAGTCAAAAACCTACAGAGACTAAGCCTAAAGTCGTACAAAAACAGCCTCCAAAGAAGGTTGAACAATCGAAAACAAAGGAGTATGTTGGTTCAAAAGATAACCAAAAAGTGAAGCAAAAAGCGCCAACTACCACAGCAAAGAGTGATAAAGTCTCAAAGTGGTTGTGGCCAACAAAAGGGAGAGTAATCAAGAACTTTTCGGCGGGAGAACAGGGAAATAAAGGTATCGACATCGCAGGACAGCGTGGTCAACCTATCGTTTCAACCGCAGCCGGCACAGTCGTTTATTCAGGCAATGCGCTACGAGGTTATGGCAACTTAATTATAGTAAAGCATAACGACAATTATTTAAGCGCATACGCACATAATGACAAACTGCTGGTCACAGAAGGACAAAGCGTAAAAAGCGGACAAAAAATCGCCACCATGGGTAGTTCAGGTGCAAAGTCGGTCAAACTACACTTTGAAATTCGCTATCAAGGTAAATCAGTGAATCCAAAACGCTATTTGCCTTAAAACTTTGAAAAACAACTTGCGACATCATTTAGCGACATATTGAGTTGTCATGTCTTGCTAACTCGCCAGGGGGAGGCGTTATGAGTATCAGCAACACAGTAACCAAAGTTGAAGAGTTTGCATTTGACAATGCGTCAGTGAAGACCATTGATAACGAACTCGAAAGATCATCATCCACAGAAAGCAAAGCGACTGCGCGTGAAGAATTTGACGCGAGCAGTAAAAGCTTAGATGCAACTCAGTTGTATTTGGGCGAAATTGGCTTCTCACCTTTACTTACTGCCGAAGAAGAAGTGCTTTACGCAAGACGCGCCCTACGTGGCGACGAAGCGGCACGCAAACGTATGATCGAAAGTAACCTACGTTTGGTTGTTAAGATTTCTCGTCGATACAGTAACCGTGGTCTAGCACTACTCGATCTGATTGAAGAAGGTAACCTCGGCTTGATCCGAGCGGTCGAAAAATTCGACCCAGAACGTGGTTTCCGTTTCTCTACTTACGCAACATGGTGGATCCGACAAACGATAGAGCGAGCGTTGATGAACCAAACTCGCACGATCCGTCTACCTATCCACGTAGTGAAAGAGCTGAACATTTATCTGCGTACTGCGCGTGAACTTTCTCAAAAGCTCGATCACGAACCGACCGCAGAAGAAATTGCTGCTCAATTAGATATTCCAGTCGAAGACGTAAGCAAAATGTTACGCCTTAATGAGCGTATTAGCTCTGTCGACACGCCAATCGGTGGTGACGGTGAGAAAGCGCTGCTGGATATTATTCCTGATGCAAACAACTCTGATCCAGAAGTTTCGACTCAAGATGACGACATCAAATCATCGTTGATTCATTGGTTAGAAGAGTTGAATCCGAAACAGAAAGAAGTGCTTGCACGTCGCTTCGGCCTACTAGGCTACGAGCCTTCGACGCTGGAAGAAGTTGGTCGAGAGATTGGTCTGACACGTGAGCGAGTACGTCAAATACAAGTGGAAGGTTTACGTCGTCTTCGTGAAGTCCTAATCAAACAAGGTTTGAATATGGAAAACTTATTTAACGTAGAAGACGATTAAATAATCCGTATTTCACTAGATACGCAAAAGGCTATGGTTCCCCATCGCCTTTTTTCTTTTTTGCTCGTTGGTGTGAGTCTGTTTACAGCATCTTCTTCAAGCGATACAGCTCTTCAAGAGCTTGGCGTGGCGTTAAGTCGTCAGGATCAATACCTGACAGAGCTTGTTCGACCTCGCTAGGCTCTGGAATCAGGCTCAACTGGTTAGCCACATCTACTGCACTTGGACGCGGTGTGTCACTGTTTTGCCCCAGTTGCTCTAGCTGAGATAGCTTGTTACGCGCATTTTTGATGACCGTTTTTGGTACGCCAGCTAAGCCCGCAACAGCCAAGCCGTAAGACTTACTTGCCGCACCTTCTTGAACTGCGTGCATAAAGGCAATGCTGTCTCCATGCTCTACGGCATCCAAGTGAACGTTCGCTAAGTTTGGCAGTTGGTTCGGTAACTCTGTTAATTCGAAGTAGTGAGTTGCAAATAGGGTCATCGCACCAATTTGTGTTGCGAGCCATTCCGCACTTGCCCAAGCTAAAGACAGACCGTCGTAAGTACTAGTACCGCGTCCGATTTCATCCATTAGCACCAAACTGTTCTTAGTTGCGTTGTGAAGAATATTGGCTGTTTCGGTCATTTCTACCATGAAGGTCGAGCGGCCAGATGCAAGATCATCTGATGCACCAATACGAGTAAATATACGATCTAAAGAACCAATCTGTGCGGATTCTGCCGGTACATAAGAGCCGATATGTGCCATCAATGCAATCAGCGCAGTTTGACGCATGTAGGTTGATTTACCACCCATGTTTGGACCGGTGATGATCAACATCTTACGGGCTGGGTTAAGCTCAATTGGGTTCGCGATGAACGGCTCTGTTGTTACTTGTTCTACGACTGGATGACGGCCAGCTTGAATGTGAATTCCTGCGTCTTTCACAAGCGTTGGGCGGCAGTAATCTAACGAATCTGCACGCTCTGCTAGGTTTTGTAATACATCTAGCTGAGACAGAGCAGAAGCTAGGTTTTGCAGCTTCTCAAGGTTTGGCATCAATAGATCAAACAGTTCTTCCCACAACTGTTTCTCAAGTGCTAACGCTTTAGACTTCGAGTTAAGTACTTTGTCTTCGTGTTCCTTAAGCTCTGGGATGATGTAGCGTTCAGCGTTTTTGAGTGTTTGGCGACGTACATAATGCGGTGGAACCAAATGGCTCTGGCCACGGCTCACTTGGATAAAGAAGCCATGAACGTTGTTATAGCCTACTTTAAGCGTATCGATACCGTGTCGTTCACGCTCATCTCGCTCAAGCTGCTCAAGATATTCTGTTGCACCGTCTGCCAATTTTCGCCATTCATCGAGCTCCGCATTGTAGCCTTCAGCGATGACGCCACCATCACGAATAACAACCGGCGGATTTTCTTTAATCGCGCGTTCTAACAGGTCACATACTTCGTCAATCGGAGCTGCATACTTCGCCAATTTCGTTAGGTACGGATGGGTCAAAGAAGCGGTGACAGATTCTAGCTCTGGTAGCTGTTGCATGGCATTGCGAAGTCTAGCCATATCGCGAGGGCGAGCAGAGCGTAATGCAAGGCGCGCTAAGATACGTTCAATATCACCAATTTGCTTTAACGTTGGTTGAAGATCGGCAAACAGAGCTTGTTCTTTAATCTCACCAATCGCATCAAGGCGATTGTTTAACGTTTCAATGCAACGCATAGGCTGATGCAACCAACGCTTCAGCATTCGGCTGCCCATCGGAGTTGCACAATGGTCGAGTACTGCAGCGAGCGTGTTATCGGTTCCGCCTGCTAGATTTTGAGTAATTTCCAGATTACGTCGGGTAGCAGCATCAAGGATGACGGATTGATCCTGATGATCAAACGTTAAAGAGCGAATATGAGGTAAAGCCGTACGTTGAGTATCTTTTACGTACTGGATCAAACAACCAGCAGCACACAGCCCTAAGGACGCATGTTCTACACCAAAACCAACCAGATCTTTTGTGCCAAATTGTTGATTGAGTTGTTGCTTAGCCGTATCAAGCTCAAACTCCCAGACTGGGCGACGACGGTTACCATTGCGGCTCGCCATTAAATGTACAGGTTCAAAATCTTCTGGGAACAGTAGCTCACGTGGTGCAGTGCGTTGAAGCTCGGCTGTCATCGCTTCTTCAGTTTCTGGTTCTGTCAGTTGGAAGCGACCAGAGGTGACATCCAGCGTCGCATAACCGAACTTACCGTTGTGATGGTAAATTGCTGCGATTAAGTTATCGACACGCTCAGAAAGCAGCGCTTCATCCGTCACAGTACCTGGTGTCACGATACGCACAACTTTACGTTCTACCGGGCCCTTGCTGGTGGCCGGATCGCCAATCTGTTCACAGATCGCCACAGACTCACCAAGCTGAACAAGTTTTGCCAGGTAGCCCTCTACGGCGTGAAATGGCACACCCGCCATTGGGATAGGTTCACCTGCAGACGCACCACGTTTGGTCAATGAAATATCAAGAAGCTGAGAAGCTCGCTTGGCATCATCGTAAAAGAGTTCGTAGAAATCGCCCATGCGGTAGAACAGCAAAATCTCTGGGTTCTCAGCTTTTAGCTTGAGGTATTGCTGCATCATCGGAGTGTGTTTTTGTTCAGCTTTCACAGGTAAGTTCTTTTGTTTATTTCCGTAGCGGCTTAGGATACGTGAATCCCTATCAAGTAAAAAGAGACAAAGGGCATTTTGGCTATGGAAAAAACAACAAAATTGAGTGCCGATTTAGGCGCATTATTGGCTAAACACGGGCATGTTTTAACAACCGCAGAATCATGCACAGGTGGTGGTGTTGCAACCGCCATTACTGACATTGCTGGTAGTTCAGCTTGGCTTGACCGTGCGTTCGTCACCTACAGTAATGAAGCGAAAATGGAGATGCTTGGTGTGCAAGCTTCAACGTTAGAAGCGCATGGTGCAGTGAGTGAGCCAGTTGTGATTGAAATGGTGCAGGGTGCAATTAAAAACTCCAATGCCACCATCGGTGTGTCCATCAGTGGTATTGCAGGGCCGGGTGGTGGCAGTGAAGAGAAACCAGTCGGTATGGTCTGCTTTGCTTTTGCTGATAACCAAAGTTGGCAGCAAGTAGAAACCATGTATTTTAATGGTGACCGTGCAGAAGTTCGCAAAAAAGCGGTCGAGCACGCGTTGACTCAATTGTATCAACATCTGCTCTAGAATTTCTTAACTTGTTTTAGCCCAGCATTGATAAGGGCTAGAGCAAATCATGACTTTAGGTCAGCCAAATTTTTTTCATACAGGTATGGACACTGTATGAATCAACAGTATAATAACTTTCATTGCTGAGCAGTTCTTCTGCTTAAGAAAAATGAATTACTATTCGTCGCCCAAAGAAGATGAATAAATCGGAGAAAGTAATGGACGAGAACAAACAGAAAGCGCTCGCCGCTGCGCTAGGTCAAATTGAAAAGCAATTCGGTAAAGGCTCTATCATGCGCCTTGGTGATAACCGCGCAATGGACGTAGAAACCATCTCAACGGGTTCTCTTTCTCTTGATATCGCTTTGGGTGCTGGTGGTCTACCAATGGGTCGTATCGTAGAAATCTACGGCCCAGAATCTTCAGGTAAAACAACATTAACGCTTGAGCTTATTGCTGCTGCGCAACGTGAAGGCAAAACTTGTGCGTTTATCGATGCAGAGCACGCTCTAGATCCTGTATACGCGAAGAAACTTGGCGTTGATATCGATGCATTGCTAGTTTCTCAGCCAGACACAGGTGAGCAAGCGCTAGAGATCTGTGACGCACTTGCACGTTCTGGTGCTATCGATGTTATGGTTGTCGACTCTGTTGCAGCGCTAACACCGAAAGCAGAAATCGAAGGCGAAATGGGCGATAGCCACATGGGTCTGCAAGCACGTATGCTTTCTCAAGCAATGCGTAAGCTAACGGGTAACCTAAAGCAGTCTAACTGTATGTGTATCTTCATCAACCAAATCCGTATGAAGATTGGTGTGATGTTTGGTAACCCAGAAACAACAACAGGTGGTAACGCACTTAAGTTCTACGCTTCTGTTCGTCTAGATATCCGTCGTACTGGCGCAATCAAAGAAGGTGACGAAGTGGTAGGTAACGAAACGCGCATCAAAGTTGTTAAGAATAAGATTGCAGCACCATTTAAAGAAGCAAACACACAAATCATGTACGGCCAAGGCTTTAACCGCGAAGGTGAACTTGTCGATCTAGGTGTGAAGCACAAGTTAGTTGAAAAAGCCGGTGCTTGGTATAGCTACAATGGCGATAAGATTGGTCAAGGTAAAGCGAATGCGTGTAACTACCTGCGTGAGCATCCTGAAGTGGCCAAAACTATCGATACAAAACTGCGTGAAATGTTGCTAGCGCCAGCACTTGCGGAAGCGCCTGAAGCTGGTGAAGCGCCAGAGCAAGCTGAAGAGTTTTAATCTTTCATAGATTAATAAATGACAAAGCCCTGCAATGCGGGGCTTTGTTGTATCTATTGAAATCAAAAATCGAATTATCACAAAGGCCATTGAGAGCCTGTACAGCAAAAATACTTTTAGGATCATCATGTACCAAAAACGCCAGGCGCCAACATTATCGAGCAAAGAGGCAGCTATCCAATTGCTTAGCCGTCGCGATCATGGTCAGTATGAGCTTTACCAAAAATTATCGATGAAGGGCTATGAAGAATCAGACATCGACATCGCAATTAATTTTTGCCTAGACCATAACTATTTAGATGATTTACGTTACGCGAAGAGTCAAATTAGACAGCATGTATACAAAGGACATGGAGAGCGTCGAATTCGTCAAGAGTTAAACCAGAAGCGTGTTGCGGAATCGGTGATTGAGCAAGCTATGGCTGAAGAGCCGCAAGATTGGTTTGAACTGGCTAAACAGGCGGCAGAAAAGAAATTCAAAGGTATTAAAGCCAAAGACCAAAAAGAGTACGCAAAACAAGTTCGTTTTCTGCAGTATCGCGGCTACAGTTTTGACCAAATCAGCTACGCGCTGAGCTTTGAGGACGAAGATTAACGGTCAGTCGTCCGCACTGATTTTTGTTTTGCTTCAAATTTTTTCTCCTACTCCCTCTTTTCCTCAAGAAAACTAGTCTCAGCTGTTTGCATGATCTACAATACGGCAAAATTCTAACTCGACTATTTTCAGGAAGAGCTGCATGTACATGAGCACTGATGAGGTTCGTAACGCGTTCCTCAAGTTCTTTGAGAGCAAAGGACACCAAATCGTAGAAAGTTCATCGTTAGTTCCACATAACGACCCAACCCTGCTGTTCACAAACGCAGGTATGAACCAATTTAAAGATTGTTTCTTAGGCTTAGAAAAACGAGCCTACACTCGAGCGACTACGGCTCAGCGTTGCGTACGTGCTGGTGGCAAACATAACGACCTAGAAAATGTTGGCTTTACTGCTCGTCACCACACATTCTTTGAAATGTTAGGCAACTTCAGCTTTGGCGATTACTTCAAAGAAGATGCGATCTCCTTTGCTTGGGAATTCCTAACCGAAGTTCTTAAACTGCCAGCGGATCGTTTATTGGTAACTGTTTACGAAACCGATGACGAAGCGTTTGACATCTGGAACAAGAAAGTTGGCGTACCCGCTGATCGTATTGTTCGCATTGGTGATAAAGAAGGCGGCAAGCCGTACGAGTCTGATAACTTCTGGCAAATGGGCGACACTGGCCCTTGTGGTCCATGTACTGAAATCTTCTACGATCACGGTGAGCACATCTGGGGTGGCCGTCCTGGCACGCCTGAAGAAGATGGTGACCGTTTTATCGAGATCTGGAACAACGTATTCATGCAGTTCAACCGTCACGCAGACGGCACTATGGAACCGCTACCAAAACCATCGGTAGATACTGGTATGGGTATCGAGCGTATCTCTGCAATCATGCAGGGAGTTCACTCAAACTACGAAATCGATGTATTCCAAGCTCTTATCAAAGCAGCAGCAGAAGTGATCGGTTACGAAGACCTATCAAACCAATCACTACGCGTTATCGCTGACCACATCCGTTCATGTTCATTCCTGATCGTGGATGGCGTTATGCCTTCAAACGAAGGTCGTGGTTACGTATTACGCCGTATCATCCGTCGTGCAGTTCGTCACGGTAACAAGCTGGGCGCACAAGGTGCATTCTTCCACAAGTTGGTTGGCGTTCTAGCTGACATCATGGGTACGGCTGGTGAAGAGCTGAAGCGTCAACAAGCTGTGGTTGAAAAAGTACTGCGTATCGAAGAAGAAAACTTTGGTCGTACACTTGAGCGCGGTATGGCGATTCTAAACGAAGCATTAGATAACCTAGATGGTAAAGTACTGGACGGCGAAACCGTATTTAAACTTTACGACACTTACGGCTTCCCAGCTGACTTAACTAACGACGTTGCACGTGAGCGTGAGTTCGCAATCGACGAAGAAGGTTTTGAGAAAGCGATGGAAGAACAGCGTCAACGTGCGCGTGAAGCGGGTAACTTCGGTACTGACTACAACGCGGCAATCAAAGTTGATACGCAAACAGAATTCTGTGGTTACACAGGTACTAAAGGCTCTAGTTCTGTAGCAGCGATGTTCGTTGAAGGCAACGAAGTAGATTCGCTATCTGCGGGCGACAAAGCAATCATCGTACTTGGTGAAACACCATTCTACGCAGAGTCAGGCGGTCAGTGTGGTGACGCTGGTGAAATCCGTACTGAGTCTGGTGTATTCTGCGTTGAGGACACTCAAAAACTAGGTAACGCAATCGCGCACCACGGTGTAATGGCAGAAGGCGTTCTAGCGAAAGGTGATGAAGTAGCAACTATCGTTGACGCAGAGCGTCGCGCAGCTATCTCTCTAAACCACTCAGCAACGCACTTGCTACACGCAGCACTACGCCAAGTTTTAGGTGAGCACGTAACGCAGAAAGGTTCATTGGTGAAGGCAGACAACCTACGTTTCGACTTCTCGCATCTAGAAGCCGTAACCGCAGCAGAGTTGAAAGAAGTTGAGCGCCTAGTTAACGCGCAAATTCGTCGCAACCACACGATTGAAACCAACGTGATGGACATTGAGTCTGCTAAGAAGAAAGGCGCAATGGCTCTATTCGGCGAGAAGTACGACGACGAAGTACGCGTACTATCTATGGGCGACTTCTCGACAGAGCTTTGCGGTGGTATTCACGCATCAAGCACAGGTGATATTGGCCTATTCAAAATCACTTCAGAAAGCGGCATTGCTGCAGGTATTCGACGTATTGAGGCGGTAACAGGCGAGGCTGCATTAGACGCTATTGAAGCTCAAAACGCGAAGTACGAAGAGAAACTGGCAGAATCTGCACAGAAAGCAAAAGCGCTAGAGAAAGAAGTGCAGAAGCTAAAAGATAAGATGGCGGCAGCAGAAAGCGCTAACATCATGGGCAAAGCGGTTGAAGTCAATGGTACAAAAGTTCTAGTCGCAGCTCTTGAAGGCGCTGACAGCAAGAACCTACGTACTATGGTTGATGATATCAAGAACCAAATGGGGTCTGGTGTCGTACTGCTTGCCAACGTAACAGGTGACAAGGTTGGCCTGATTGCTGGTGTGACTAAAGATCTAACTGGTAAAGTAAAAGCTGGTGATCTAGTTAAGATGATTGCTGAGCAAGTCGGTGGTAAGGGCGGTGGTCGTCCTGACATGGCTCAAGCTGGTGGTACTGATGTAGCCGCACTACCAGAGGCAATTAAAACAGTTCAGCCTTGGTTAGAAGAGCGCTTATAAGCTTTTAACTACTAAAATTACGCTCAATCAAGTTTCTTTGATTGAGCGTAATTTTTTTTAGCAGCCAAGTGGTTTAATTGACCAAAAGTTAACCGAGTCATTTAGGCTATTTGGTTTTTGTTGTAACTACTGCTTATATAATTTTTCTAAAAGGAAATACTGACGATGTAAGCAGTTCTAAAGAGACTTCGGTCTTGGGAAGGTGAAGACTGGTGAAAAAGCCCCTTATCGTGCAAAAGTTTGGCGGAACCTCAGTGGGTTCAATTGAAAGAATCCACCAAGTTGCTGAACACATCATTAAGGCGAAAAATGATGGCAATCAAGTTGTTGTTGTCGTGTCTGCAATGTCAGGCGAAACAAACAGACTGATGGACCTCGCTAAACAGATAGATAGCGTGCCTACAGCTCGAGAACTTGATGTTTTGCTCTCTGCTGGTGAGCAAGTGTCAATGGCACTGTTAGCAATGACACTCAATAAATTGGGTCATGCTGCACGCTCGCTTACCGGAGCACAGGCGAATGTTGTGACGGATAATCAACACAATGACGCAACGATTAAACACATTGATACTAAGACAATTCTGGGATTGCTTGAGCAAGACCAAATCGTGATTGTTGCAGGCTTTCAAGGTGTGAATGAGAACGGGGATATCACCACATTAGGTCGAGGTGGCTCAGATACGAGCGCAGTGGCACTGGCAGGCGCATTGCGCGCTGATGAGTGTCAAATCTTTACCGACGTTGATGGTATTTATACTTGTGACCCACGTGTAGTGAAAAACGCGCGAAAATTGGCGGTTATCGATTTTCCTTCCATGGAAGCGATGGCAAGCCGAGGCGCGAAAGTATTACATTTACCTTCAGTGCAATTTGCATGGAAGAATAATGTGCCACTGCGCGTGCTTTCGACATTTGATGTTAATGAAGGCAGTCTGGTAAAGGGGGAGTTAGGCAATCAAGCCGTCTCTGGTATAGCCATTCAACGTGACCTTGCCATAATCGAAGTCGATAAAGAACATTTATCTAGTGCTACAAAACAATGTCAGATGTTGGGTATCGACATTTGGAATGTGATCGAGGAAACAGAACGGGCAGGTATCATGATAAAACAAGATGCATGTGCCAAGTTCGATCTGGTGTTCAGCGACAAAATCCGTAATAGTGAAGTGGTAAGCCTGTTGACCGCAGTGGGGCTTGAGGCCAATGGAATGGTAGAGCACGCATGCGATTTGTTGGCAAAGCGAGATATTGAGATCAATTTCAGCGCAACGAATGCACTCACTATGATGCTAGTTTTAGCACCCGAATGTGTGGATACAGCAGCAAACATTCTGCATGATGCTTACATTACGTCTAGTGAAGCATTAAACATTCAACAAAAACATGCCTTTTTAGGCTGATTTTCGCTAACAAGGTAGTTTACGAAAATATAACTTTTGTTGGATAATAGCTTTGTAGCAAGAAAATTTAGAGATTACTCAAGGAGCAAAGAATGCTAATTTTGACTCGCCGCGTAGGCGAAACACTGATGATTGGTGATGAAGTGACTGTAACTGTACTAGGTGTTAAAGGTAACCAAGTGCGTATCGGCGTTAACGCTCCGAAAGAGGTTTCAGTTCACCGTGAAGAAATCTACATGCGCATTCAAGCTGAAAAAGGCAATGGCAACGTTGCTTCAGGTAACTACTAAGTCGCTCCTGTTTACAGAGCTTAGTTTGAATGAAAAAGGCTAACCGAAGGGTTGGCCTTTTTAGTTTTTACTGTTTTTGAAAATTTGCAGAAACTATTGTGTTGAGTATGGCTGTGAATTCATCAATAATGTTGATTCGAACTTCAGAAAGTTATTTGAAAATAAATGTCTTTTTTTCAGAGAAGACTCTCTTTTTTTCATCATAATAGAGTGATAAAGTTCGTTTAATAGTCACTTTGATTAAATCAGCAACGGTTAAGCCAGTTTCGTAGATTTTTTCAAAGAAAGTGTTTGACATATTTTCGGTAAAACGTAATATGTGCCTCCGCAAGACGGTGAGGTGGCCGAGAGGCTGAAGGCGCTCCCCTGCTAAGGGAGTATACGGTTTATCCCGTATCGAGGGTTCGAATCCCTCCTTCACCGCCATTCTTGCAACGTTGATTTATCAACAAAAAGTGCGTCCTTAGCTCAGCTGGATAGAGTACCTGGCTACGAACCAGGCGGTCGGAGGTTCGAATCCTCCAGGACGCGCCATATCTCTTTTGAGATATAACAATGAAAACGGTGAGGTGGCCGAGAGGCTGAAGGCGCTCCCCTGCTAAGGGAGTATACGGTTTATCCCGTATCGAGGGTTCGAATCCCTCCTTCACCGCCATTCATTGACTGGCCCGATGGCCTTTTTTTTGTTTCGTAAGAAATGAATGTGATTTACTTCACAACTTCTTAGCAAGAAGATCTGCGCGTCCTTAGCTCAGCTGGATAGAGTACCTGGCTACGAACCAGGCGGTCGGAGGTTCGAATCCTCCAGGACGC